>JALZCZ010000222.1 GCA_030862825.1 Actinomycetota bacterium
GCCTGGACCTGGCCACCGCGATGACCTCGCGGGTGCCGGACTCGGCGGGGCCGACGTCCGCAGCCGGCCCGGCGCGCGGTGTCGTGCTGCCCGTGCCGCGGTTCTCGCAGATGGTGCACCGCGGCCACTACCCGGCCTGGGGCAGCGGCGGCGAGGCGTGGTGCTCGCCCACGTCGACCTCGATGGTGCTGGGCTACTACGACGCACTGCCGGCACCCACCACCTACCGCTGGGTCCCGGCCGGCCACACCGACCCGTGGGTCGACTACGCCGCCCGGATGACCTACGACGCCGACTACCAGGGCACCGGCAACTGGGCCTTCAACACTGCGTACGCCGCGCCCCGGGTCGGCAAGGCCTTCGTCACCCGGCTGCGCTCGCTGCGCGAGGCCGAGGCGTTCATCGCGGCCGGGATCCCGCTGGTCGCGTCGATCTCCTTCGGGTCCGGCGAGCTCTCGGGCGCGCCCATCTCCTCGTCCAACGGCCACCTGCTCGTGATCGTCGGCTTCACCCGCTCCGGCGACGTGGTCGTCAACGACCCGGCCGCGACCACCCGGGCCGGCGTGCGGCGTACGTATGACCGCGGCCAGTTCGAGAACGCCTGGCTCCCGAGATCCGGCGGCACCGTCTACGTCATCCACGACGCCGCCCACCCCCTGCCCGAAGGCACCCACTCCAACTGGTGAATCCCGATACGCGGTCGCTCGATCACCGAAAGCGCTAGGCGACCGAGAACTCCACGGTGTGCAGGCCGGTCGCGCCGTCGGGGAGCACGTCGCGCACGACGCTGGTCTGCACCAGGCCTTCCTTGTCGGTGGCCCGCACCCGCACCAGGTGGGTGCCCTCCTCCTCGACGAGGACGTCCGCCCGCCACTGCACCCAGGTGTCCTCGTTGGGCACGTCGGCGAGCAGGGCCGGCTGCCACTCGCCGCCGTCGACGGCGAGCTCGACCCCCGCGATGCCGGTCTGCTGCGACCAGGCGACACCGGCGAAGGTGACGATGCCGGCGGCGACCTCGTCGCCCGAGCCCGGCACGTCGACTCGCGACGACATCTTCACCGGGCCCAGCTCCCCCCAGCCACGCTCGGTCCAGTACGCCGAGATCTCGGAGAACTTGGTGACCTCCCAGTCGACGACCCACTTGCACGCGGACACGTAGCCGTAGAGCCCCGGGACGATGGTGCGCACCGGGAATCCGTGGTCGATGGGGAGCGGCCGACCGTTCATGGCCACCGCCAGCATTGCGTTGCGGTCGTCGGTGAGAGCGGACAGCGGAGTGCCGCAGCTCCAGTCGTCGGCGGAGGTCTGGAGCACGGCGTCGGCGTCGGGGTCCACGCCCGCCTCGGCCAGCAGGCTCGCCACCCGGATCCCGCTCCACCAGGCGTTGCCGATCAGGTCACCGCCGACCGGGTTCGACACACAGTTGAGGGTGATCCAGCTCTGGGTGAACTGACGGGCGACCAGGTTCTCGTAGGTCAGCGTGACCTCGCGGTCGACCATGCCGTGGATCCGCAGCGTCCACTCGCGTGGCTCGATCGCCGGCCGGACGATCGCGGTGTCGATCAGGTAGAAGTCCTCGGCCGGCGTCATCCAGGGGGCGACGCCGTCGACGCCGATCCGGGTCGCGGTCGGCACCCGCGGCTCGGTGACCTCCTCGAGCCGCAGCAGCCGCCTGGTCTCCTCGACCTTGCGGCGGCCGCTGCCGACGATCCGGCCGACCACGCCGAGCACGGCGGCGACCCCGGCCATCGCCGCGGCACCCACCAGGAAACCGCGCCGCGACGAGGTCGACCCCGCGTCGGGATCGGGCTGGTCGGCGGCATGACGCAGCGGCTCGGTGAGCACGGAGAGCGCCACCAGCCAGGTCACGAACCCGACCGCGACCGGCAGCGCGTCGGTGAGGTGGGCCCCGTTCCGCGAGAGGACGGCGATCGCGCCGATCGCCGCGAGCACGCCGTAGCCGATGGCGGGCGCCCACCAGGCGCGGCGGGCCAGCAGGCCGAGGCCGGCGAAGGCCACGGCCAGGATGGTCAGGATGCCGAGCAAGAGCACCGGCTTGTCGGCGTGACCGAGGATGTCGATCGCTATCCGGGCGACCGGACCGGGCGTCAGCCGCACCACCACGTCCGCCACCGCGACCACGGGCGACTCCGCGATCGAGAGCAGCGAGGCGACCAAGTAGCTGGTGGCCAGGCCGGACGCGCCGGCGATCAGGCCGGCCAACCACCACCGACCTCTCGAGGACTCCACACCTTGATTGTGGCTCAGGCATGATCAACGCGTGAACCAGGCTTCCTTACGGTCTCGTGTCGGCGTCGGCACCGACGTGCACCGGCTCGCCGACGGCGTACCCATGCGGCTGGCCGGTCTCGCATGGCCGGACGAGACCCAGGGACTGGCGGGTCACTCCGACGGCGACGTCGCCGCCCACGCCATCTGCGACGCGCTGCTGTCCGCCGCCGGGCTCGGCGACCTCGGCTCCAACTTCGGCACCTCCGATCCCGCATGGGCGGGCGCAACCGGGGCGGCCCTGGTCACCGAGACCGCCGTGCGCGTGCGAGCGGCCGGGTATGACGTGGGCAACGTTGCCGTGCAGATCATCGGAAACCGCCCTAAGGTCGGCCCTCGACGCACCGAGTCCGAGGCAGCGCTCTCCGCCGCGCTCGGTGCCCCCGTGTCCGTGTCGGCCACCACCACCGACGGGCTGGGGCTCACCGGCCGGGACGAAGGCATCGCCGCGATCGCCACGGCCCTCATCGTCGCCAAGGAGTAGCACGCAGTGAAGACGCGCGACGGCCTCGAGCTGCATGTCACCGCGCACGGACCCGACAACGCCCCGGTCACGGTGGCCCTTGCCCACTGCTGGACCGCCGACGAGGCCGACTGGCACTACCAGGTGCGCGACCTGATGAGCCACTACGGGCACGGCGTGCGCATCCTCACCTGGGACCACCGCGGCCACGGACGATCGGACCCGTCATCCGAGCGCGACTGCACCATCGACAACCTCTCCCGTGACATGGGCGACGTCATCGACGCCTACGCACCCCAGGGTCGGCTGGTCGTCGCCGGCCACTCAGTGGGCGGCATGACGATCATGAACCTGCCGGAGGTGCGGCCCGACCTGGTCGACCGCATCGACGGGCTGCTGTTCGTCGGCACCTCGTCCGGTCGTCTGGACACGGTCACCCTCGGTCTGCCCGAGACCGGCAACCTGGTGAAGGCGCAGCTCCCGCGGATCCTCGCCATGCGGGCCCGGATCCACTCGCGCTCGCACCGCCGGCGGGCGCCCGGCATCGAGCGGCAGGTGGTGCGGCGGTTCCTGTTCGGCACCCCGGCGCGGCAGCGCGACTGCGGGCTCGTGGTCGACCAGATCATCAACTGCCCACCCGCCACGATGTCCGGCTTCTACCGCGACCTCATGATCCACGAGCGCACCGACGGCCTGACGGCGTACGACGGCATCCCGACGACGGTTCTCGTCGGCAGCGCCGACCGCCTCACGCCGCCCCACCACGCCCGTCGGCTGGCCAGCGCGATCCGCGGCGCCCGCCTCGTCGTCTGCCCCGGCGCCGGCCACATGCTCACCCTCGAGCGTGATCGCTTCGTCTCCGACGAGCTGATCGCCCTCGTCGATCACGCGCTCCCGACCGCCCGGTCGGCCTAGAGATCTCGATACGGCCTCGCCCAGCGGCTCGGCCTACTCGACCAACGAGGATCGTTCGTCGGTGGAGCAGCCGGCGCGAGGAAGGAGCGACGGCGTATCGAGACCACCCGATCAGGAGCCGCCGAGCAGGTTGAAGCTGTTGTCGACGACCTGGCCCCAGTCACCGATGGACGCCGTGAAGTCGCCGGGCGGGGTGTGTTCGACGGCGATGAGAAGGACGACGCCGTCCTGGCGGACCGCGACGTAGACCTGGCCGTGCAGCGGGATCGAGGCCTGGGCGTCGACCCAGAGCGCCTCGTAGTCCATCACCGCGACCGAGACGACCGAGCCGAACGCCTCGAGCGGCCGGACGTCGCCGGTCTCGAGCTGGCTGTAGTTGTCGGCCGGCAGCATGGTGTCGAGGTTGGCGCTCAGCACTGCGGACGCCTCGACCGAGGGGTCGTCGACGCCGGTCAGGGCGTAGGCCCAGCTGCCGTCGCCGTCGGACAGGCCGACGTCGTCGTTGCCCCGGCCGGTGACCTCCCAGCCGCTCGGAACGAACACCTGGACGCCGGCGCCGATGGTCTCCGTGTCGCCCTCGACGGGCGGGGTGGTCGGTTCGCTCGTCGGCTCGGGGGTGGGCGTGGGGTCCGTGGTCGGGGTGTCCGTCGGCTCGACGGTCGGGTCGGGTTCGGGCGTCGCGGTGCCGACCGGCTCGGGGTCCAGGATCCCGGAGCCGTTGCCCTTCGCCTCGGACGTGGTGACGTCGTCGTCCTTGGCGTCGCCGCCACCGAAGATCACCGCGCCGAGGCCGCCGAGAACTCCGACGCCGACCACCCCGGCCACGATGATGCCGATGGTCCTGCCCTTGCTGGACCTGTGCAGGCTGCCCGGAGGCGGCGGGGACGGGTGGCCATCCGGAGGCGGGGGCGGGTCGTAGCCCGGGGGCGGCTGGGTCGGCATCGGGTGCGCGGACGCCGGCCGAGCCGGCTGCTGCGGGGGCACGGGCTGCCGCGGAGGCTGGGTCATGCCGCACCACCGTCGGTCGTCGGTGCGTCGCTATGGGAGCCGGTGCGCATCTCCTTGCGCGCCTGGTGCGAGCTGGACCGCACCGAGCTGCCGCACACGATGCAGAACTGCGATCCGGTGAGCAGCATGTTCTCGCACTCGGGGCAGAACTTCTCGGCGAAGCTGTCGCGGCTCGACACCTCGGCCTCGGCGGCATCCTCGACGGCGGCCTCGAGCAGCGCGACCTGCAGCGCGGCGGCGGGGTCGTGCTGGTCGACCCGACCACGCCCACCTACGACCCGGCCACTCCGGCAAGGGTGAGGGCTACGACGGGCTCACCGCCTACTACCTGAAGAACTTCGCGTTCGCGGCGGGCGTCAACGGCCGCGCGGATCGACGGCCGGCGGCCGGGTCCTGGCCCTCGACGACACGCAGATCGCGGTGCTGCTCGACGGCTCGGGCGGCAGCATCGAGCTCTCCGAGGACGCGGTCCCCTACGGAGCCGCGCTCAATGGCGCCTACGCCGTGTGGCCGAACTCGGTCGGCCCCCTGGGCGGCGGTATCGCGGAGGACGACGGCCACGGCATCGCCGACACCGACCTCTACCTCTACTCCCTGGCGACCGGCACCATCTACAACCTGCTGGAGGAGCGCGGTCAGCAGGCGTTCCCCGCGGTCTCCGGTGACCGGCTGGTGTGGCAGGACGCGGTGTTCGGCGGCGACGACATCATGACCGCCGAGCTCCCGCCTGGCCTCTAGCCGAGGGTTCAGGCAGCCGCGACCTTGCGGTGACCGACGAGCACGACGCCGTCCACCACCTTGACGTCGTACGCCGGCACCGCGACGTGCGGGTCGTCGAGGCACTGCCCGGTGCGGAGGTCGAAGGCGTGCTTGTGGGCGACCGGCGCCACGAACGGCACCAGGTCCCGGGTGCCGACGATCCCGCGGGCCAGTCGCGAGGCCTTCGAGAACGGGTCGTGGTTGCCCAGCGCGAAGACGGTGTCGTCACCGGTGCGGAAGATCGCGATCGCCTGGCCGTGCACCAACGCGGTGACGCCGCGGTCGATCTCCAGCTCCGCGAGGCGGCACACCGGCTGCCACTCCTCGATCGGTCCGCGCGACGCCATGCCGCTGAACCTAGGTCGACCGTGTTCTCGCCCTGTTTCCGGATGTAACAGGCGTGAAACGAAGTTCGCTCTGCGCCCAGGACAACCGAACCCCATCGCGCTCCGTCTTTCCCGGACACCAACCGAAGAGGAGCATGCGTGAGTGTGACCGACCGCCGATCGGAGTTCACCGACTACGCGTCGGCGCGACGACCGGCCCTGCGGCGCCTGGCCTACGCCCTCTGCGGTGACTGGCACGCGGCCGACGACATCGTGCAGTCGGCGCTGGCCAGAGCCTATGTCGCCTGGCCCAGGATCCGCCGGGGTGGCACCGAGGACGCGTATGTCCGGCGGACCATCACCAGACTGTGCATCGACGAGTCGCGGCGGCCGTGGCGCCGGGAGCGCGCGGGTCTGGAGGGGTTCGACCACCCGGCCCGGACCGGCCTCGACCCCGGCGACCGGCACGACCTGGTCACGGCGCTGATGCAGCTGCCGGAGATGCAGCGGCGGACCGTCGTCCTCCGCCACTGGTGGGGCCTGTCCGTGGCCGAGACCGCGGACGACCTCCGCATCTCCGAGGGCACTGTCAAGAGCCACACCTCCCGGGCGCTCGAGCGCCTCCATGACCTGATGACGAGCTCCGACGAACGGACCACCCGATCCACCAGATGACCCCCACAGACTTCCATGACCGGCTCGACTCCGCCATGCCC
>JALZCZ010000269.1 GCA_030862825.1 Actinomycetota bacterium
GCCGGACGGTGTCGATGTTGACGCCGGCCACCTTCGTGGTGCTGCGGTTGCCCGCCACGTCCACCGCGTCGCCAATGACGCTCTGGTTGGCGCCGTCGTTCCCGAGGATCGTGTCCCCGGCGCAGCCGGCGACGCCGGTCTGCAGGCCCGAGCCCACGTCGGCGCAGGAGAACGCGACCGCGACGTCGGTGTTGTTCCAGCCGAACCCGTTGGCCGCCGGGGTCGCCGTCCCCTGGATCGTGGGAGCGTCGGTGTCGACGTTCACGGTCGTGGTGGCGCGCTCCTCGACGTGACCGGCGAGGTCGACGCTCCAGTACGTGATCGTGTGGCTGCCGGTCGAGAGGTCCTGGGTGAACGACTCTCCGTAGGTGCGGACTGGGCCGCCGTCGACCTGGAAGTACGTCGCGGCGACTCCGGAGCCGGTGTCGGCGGCGGTGAGCTCCACCGGGATGCCGCTGGTGACGAACCAGCCCGAGGCCGGCGAGATCGGGTTGACCACGGTCGTCCTCGGTGCGGTCCGGTCCACCTTCAGCTCGAGCCGGGTGCCCGCGCTCTCGACATTGCCGGCCGGGTCCTCGCTCCAGAAGGAGACGTCGTGCCGGCCCTCACCGACCGTGAACGGACCGGTGTACGTCTGCGACGTGCCGCCGTCGATCGAGTAGCGCGTGGTGACGGTGTCGGCCAGGTTGTCGGCGGCGTGCAGCGTGACCTGCACGTCGTCGTCGTACCAGCCGCTGTCGACAGGCTCGGCCACCTGCGCCGTCGTCGTCGGGGCGGTGCGGTCGATCCTGATGCCGTTCACCGTCCTGACGACGGTGTTGCCCGCGACGTCGGTGCAGCTGGCCGTGGCGGACAGGTTGGTTCCCTCACCCCGGACGACCACGTCGCGGGGCTGGTCGGCAACTCCGGACAGCCCGTCCGTGCAGGTCCAGGTGACCGTCACGTCGCTGCGGTGCCAGCCACCGGGTGCCGCGGCGGTCAGGACCGGATCGGTCTTGTCGACGTCGATCCCGCTGACGCCGGCACTGGCGCTGTTGCCCGCGGCGTCGGTCACGCTCGCGCTGGCGCTCTGCCCACGGCCCTCGCCCAGCACGTCGGAGGCCGGCGTGGCGGAGATGCCCGACCGGTCGTCCTCGGCGGTGTAGACGACGGTCACGTCGTCGCGGTACCAGCCGGCGGCGTTCTTCGTGCCCACCGCGGTGGCGGTGATGGTCGGGCGGGTCTTGTCGATGCGGACCGTGGCCTGGTCGGTGGCGGTGTTGCCCGCGCCGTCGCCGGCCGTGCCGGTCACGGTGTGTTCACCCTCCGCGCTCCTGGTGGCGGGCGCGGTGCAGGACGCCACGCCCGAGCCGCCCTGGTCCGTGCAGACGAAGGTCACGGTGACGTCCTGGTTGGTCCAGGCGCCGTCCAGGTACGACGAGGCGGTGAACTCGTGCCGGATCGTCGGCGCAGTCTTGTCGATGCGCACCTCCGCGGTCCGCAACGCCTCCACGTTGCCGGCCTCGTCTGTGCTGCGGTAGGTGATGGTGTGCTCGCCCTCCGCGGTGAGGGGGAAGCTCGTTCCGGTCTGCATGGCGCCGCCGTCCACGGCGTACTGTGTCCGGGCGACGCCGGAGAGGTTGTCGGCCGGGGCCAGGGTGACGGTGACGTCGGCGTTGGTCCAGGCGTTCGAGGTGCCGCTGATGCCGGTGGTGGGCGCGGTCCGGTCGATGTTCACCGCCGTGCTGTTGGCGGTCGTCGACAGACCGACACCGTTGGTGACGGTTCGGCTGGCCTGGAGGCCGCTGCCTTCGCCGGTGATGGTGCTGTCGGCAGGCGGGCTGGGAATCCCGGACTCGGGGTCCGCCGCGGTCCAGTCGATGGTGACGTCGTCGAGGTACCACCCGGCGGCGTTCGGCTGGGTCGTCGGAACGCCGGTCAGGGTCGGCGGCGTGGTGTCGCCGGCCCGCACGTCGACGCTGATGGTCCGGCTGTTGCCCGCCGTGTCAGTGGCGGTTCCGGTGACGGTCCTGCTCGATGTCACGAGCACCGAGTTGGTGGCGGTGCCGTCGGCGAGACATGTGGCCACGCCGGAGCCCTGCTGGCCGCCGGAGCTGCTGTCGGCGCAGACGAAGGTCACGGTGACGCTGCCGTCGGAGTGCCGGGTCTGGGTGTCGGTGATGGTGGGGGCCGCTTTGTCGATGCGGACGTCGATCGAGCCGGTGCCCGTGTTGCCCAAGCGGTCGGTCGCGGCGGACGTCCGGGTGACGATCCCGTTGGAGGTCTCGATGCTGGAGGCCGGGGTCGGGCCGCCGGCGACGCCGGAGCCGAGCGGCCCGTCGCTGGCCACCCAGGTCAGCGACGTGTCGGTCTTGTTCCAGCCGGCCGCGTTGGGTGCCGGGCTGAGCGTCGGGGTCACCGTCGGGCCGGTGTTGTCCGAGACGTAGGCAGCGGTGGTGGTGGCGCTCTGCCCGGTGCACTGACCTTGCTTGTTGAAGTTCGGTGAGGCGCCGACCGTGTATACCCGCTGCCCGTCACCGGCGGAGCCGGTGCCCGTGAAGGTCCAGGTCCGGTGGGCCGTCTCCGACGAGCGTTCACCCGTGAACTCGGCGGGCACGCCGCTGATGCACTTGGTGTCGGCGTCGGCGGTCACGGTCAGCGTCAGCTGGCCGCCGGTCTTCGCGAAGACGGTGCCACCCACGCTCACGGTGCCGGTGCCCCCGGTGAACCCCGCGATCACGGTCCCGCCGGCGGCCGACGCGGGTGAAGAGACGGCGTTCAAGCCGCCGAGAGCAACCGCTGCCGCGGCGGCGCTGGTGAGCAGCACACGCCGGAGCGGACGCGCGGTGGTCCCGCGCCTACGGGCGGACCGCGGGCTACGGGCGGCTGAGTTCGGCACTGACATCTGAGTTCCTCCAGGTGACGCGTAGCAAGCACGGTCCTCGTGATTGATCGGGATACGCCTCGACGGTAGGAACGGCCGCACGCCTCGGGAAGGAGTTGCAGCGTTCAACAACCTGAACACCACCCATGCCCCGCCTGACCGGCGCGTTCAAATCACTGAACGCCCATGGGGCGCTCCGTTCGCATCGAGTGGCCAGGCCGAGAACGGCTGCCGCTGAGCTTCCGCCCTCAATGGCTGCTCGGCCTCGTCGGTCCGGGCTCACGCGATGCCGACCTCGATCGCGTCCGCGACCGTCGGCGAGGAAGTCGTCGAACTGCGCATCGAGCACCGTGGACGATCTCCACCGCTCCTGACAACCTGAACAGGTGAGCGACT
>JALZCZ010000292.1 GCA_030862825.1 Actinomycetota bacterium
CGCAAGGCCTCGATCTACGGCGGCTCCAACGAGGTGCAGCGCCAGATCATCTCCCGCACGATCCTGGGCCTCTGAAGGGACTGACGATGGACTTCACGTACGACGACGAGCAAGAGGCCCTGCGCGACGCGGTCCGCGGCCTGGTCGGCAAGGCCTACGCCGACTACGAGAACCGGCGCAGGGTCGTCGCCGAGGAACCTGGCTTCGACGAGAAGCTGTGGGCCCGGATGGCCGAGATGGGTCTGCTCGGTCTGCCGTTCGCGGAGGCCGACGGCGGCGTCGGCGCGGGGCCGGTGGAGATCGGCATCGTCTGCCAGGAGCTCGGACGGGTGATCGCCCCCGAGCCCTACCTGACCTCCGTCGTGCTGGCCGGCGGGCTGGTCTCGGCCGTCGCCACCAGCGACCAGCGGGCCGAGGTGCTCGGCGCCCTCTCGGCCGGCGAGAGCGTGCTCGCCTTCGCGCACGCCGAGCCCGCTCGCGGCTGGACACCCACCGCGGAGGCGGTCACCGCCGCCCAGGACCGTGACGGCTGGACCCTGACCGGCACCAAGGAGCCGGTGCCGCACGGGGCCCGCGCGGACGTGCTCGTGGTCAGCGCCGCGCTGCCCTCTGCTGATGGAGGGGGCGGCACCGGGCTCTTCCTGGTCGAGGGCGACGCCCCCGACCGCACCGGCTACCCGGCGTACGACGGCAGCCGGGCCGCGCGGATCGTCCTCGACGCGACCCCCGCGACGCCGCTCGGGGAGCCCGGCCTCGACGTCACGTCGAGCATTGCGACCGTGCAGGACGTCACCCGGGTGATGGTCGCCAACCAGGCCCTCGGCGCGATGCAGGTGGCGCTCAGCTTGACCACCGACTACCTCAGGAGCCGCAAGCAGTTCGGGGTCACGCTCAACACCTTCCAGGCGCTGACCTTCCGCGCGGCCGACATGTACGTCTCCCAGGAGCTCACGCACAGCATCGTCGACTGGGCGACCATGGTGGTCGCGCAGGGTGACCCGGCCAAGGTCGCCGACGCAGCCGCCCGGGTCTCACTGCAGGTGAGCCGCGGCGGGCGGCATGTCGGCCAGGAGGCGATCCAGCTGCACGGCGGCATCGGCATGACCGCGGAGTACGCCGTCGGCAACTTCGTCGCCCACCTCACCGCTCTAGACCAGCTGCTCGGCCACGGCCACTTCCACGCGCGCGCGCTGAGCGAGACCGTGACCGAGCACGACGCGCTGGACCCACTCGACTAAGTCGGGTCGCTTCACCACCTAAACTCCCTTCATGTCCGCGCGTGTCGAAACCTCTCCGGAGGTCGAGGCGCGGGCCAAACCCCTGACCCGGCACCGCTACCGGGTGGTCGCGATGCTCGGCTACGCCGGCGTGCTGGGGCTGTGGATCCTGCTGCTCGGCATCCCCAACGACACCGTCCAGGTCTTCCTCTGGCTGTGGGTCGGCACCATTGCCTGGAACATCGAGGCGCCGCCGCGTTACCACCTGTTCTTCCTGCGCGACTGGTGGCTGCCCGTGGCGGGCCTGGTCGTCTACTTCTACAGCCGTGGCCTCACCGACGAGCTCGGACTGCCCGTGCACATCACGATGCCGATCCGCTTCGACGAGTGGCTCGGCGGCGGCGTCACGCCGACCGAGCGTCTGCAGGACGCCTGGTGCGGAGACCCGTGCCTGAAGTCCAGCGACCCGCGGTGGTACGACCTCTTCTTCACCACCGTCTACGCCACGCACTTTCTGGCCGGCCTGACCGTTGCGGCCGTGCTCTGGGTACGCCGCCGCACGGAGTGGCTGCTGTGGATGCGCCGCCTGATCGCCATCAACTTCACCGCCCTGGTCGTCTACATCGTCTATCCCATGGCCCCGCCGTGGATGGCGTCGGAGCAGGGCTACCTCGGCAGCGAGGTCGCCCGGATCACCGGCCGCGGCTGGCGCAACGTCGGCCTGGACCGCATCGACCTGATCCTCAACGGCGTCGGCAACCCCGTCGCCGCGATGCCGTCGCTGCACGCCGGCATGACGTTCCTGATCGCGACGTACGCCATCTGGCGGCTGCGCACACCCTGGCGATGGCTGCTGACGCTCTACCCCCTGGCCATGTCGACCGCGCTCGTCTACTACGCCGAGCACTACGTGATCGACATCGTCGCCGGCGCCCTGCTGGCCGCCGCGGTGATGGTCGGCTGCGCCTGGTGGGAGCGCTGGCGCGCGCGGCGCATGGTCGGTCCGGTCGGGCCGATCGAGCCCGCCGGGGCGGATCTCATTTCGCCGTCTGCCTCGCCCACAGGTTGACGCCGGCCTCGACGGCGTACTGGTCGATCAGCGCGAGCTCGTCGTCGGTCAGCTCCGGGCCGTCGAGCGCGTCGAGGTTGGTGTCGAGCTGCTCCACCGACGAGGCGCCGATCACGGCCGAGGTCACCCGCCGGTCCCGCAGCACCCACTGCAGCGCCAGCTGTGCCAGCTTCTGGCCGCGGTCGGCCGCGATCGTGTTGAGGCGGCGCACGTGGTCGAGCGTCTTCTCGTCGAACGACGAGCCGGGGATGGTCGACCCCTCCCTCGCCGCCCGCGAGTCAGCCGGCACGCCGTCGAGGTAGCGGTCGGTGAGCAGGCCCTGGGCGAGGGCGGAGAACACGATGCAGCCCATCCCCTGCTCCTCGAGCTCGTCGAGCAGGTCCTCCTCGATCCAGCGGTTGAGCATCGAGTACGACGGCTGGTGGATGAGCAGCGGCGTGCCGAGGTCCCGCGCGATCGAGGCGGCCTCGCGGGTCTTCGCGGCGGAGTACGACGAGATGCCGGCGTACAAGGCCCGGCCGGAGCGGACGGCGGTGTCGAGCGCCAACATCGTCTCGGCGATCGGGGTGTCGGGGTCGAAGCGGTGGCTGTAGAAGATGTCGACGTAGTCGAGACCCATCCGCTTCAGCGACTGGTCGAGCGAGGCGAGGACGTACTTGCGGGAGCCCCCGCCCTGCCCGTAGGGCCCCGGCCACATGTCCCAGCCGGCCTTGGTCGAGACGACCAGCTCGTCGCGGTACGCCGCGAAGTCGTCGGCCAGGTAGCGGCCGAAGTTCTCCTCGGCGCGGCCGTAGGGCGGGCCGTAGTTGTTGGCCAGGTCGAAGTGGGTGACCCCGCGGTCGAAGGCGCGCCGCAGGATCGCGCGCTGGGTCTCCTCGGGGCGGTCGGTCCCGAAGTTCTGCCACAGCCCCAGCGACAGGGGCGGCAGCTGGAGTCCGCTCCTGCCGGTGAAGCGGTAGCTCATCGAGTCGTAGCGGTCCGGGGCTGCGTCGTACGCCATGGCATCAGCCTGCCACTGCCCCGAGGTCAGCTCACCCCCGCCATCCGGCGCGCCAGCTCGACGTAGTGGGCGGCGAGGTCGTCGGGGGTCCATCCGCGGTCGTCGCGGTACCACCGGGCGACGTCGATCCCCAGCGACAGCAGGGCGGACGCGGTCATCGCCGGGTCGGAGGTACGGAAGTCACCGGCGGCCGCGCCGCGCTCGAGCAGGTCACGGACCACCCGATCGATCCGGCGCCGCAGCTCGGTGATCTCGGCCTGGTGCTCGTCGGTCAGCGCAGCGAGCTCGTAGTTCACGATCCGGGCGCTGGTGTGGTTGACGGCGTGGTGGCGCACGAAGTCCTCGAACAGCCGGTCCAGCTGCTCGACCGGCGTCCCGCCGCCGGCGACGGCGGCCTCGCAGAGGGCCAGCGTGCGCTCGTGGCCCTTGCGGGAGATCAGGTGGAGCAGCTCCTCCTTGGAGCGGTGGTGCACGTAGAGGGCGGCGGGGCTCATGCCGGCGGCGGCCGCGATGTCGCGCGTGGTGGTGCCGTGGAAGCCCTTCGCCGAGAACGCGTCGATCGCGGCGGAGAGCAGACGGGCGGGCGCATCGGGGCGCCTCTCGGCGTTGACGTCGGCGACCATGCACGCCACAGTAAGCAAGCGCTTAGTCACTGGCAATGGAGGATGGATGCGGGGTCTGGAGGACAAGGTCGCGATCGTCACCGGCGCGAGCCGCGGGATCGGGCTCGGGATCGCGCAGCGGCTGGTCGCCGAGGGCGCGAAGGTGACCGTGACCGCCCGGAAACCCGAGGCTCTCGAGGAGGCTGTCGCCGCCCTCGGCGGGCCGGACCAGGCCCTCGGCGTCGCCGGCAACGCGGGCGACGCGGACCACCGCGACGAGGCGGTCGCCAGGACCGTCGAGACCTTCGGCAGCGTCGACCTCCTGGTCAACAACACCGGCATCAACCCCGTCTTCGGACCGCTCGTCGAGCTCGATCTCGACGCCGCCCGTAAGATCGTCGACGTCAACGCGATCGCCGCCCTGGCCTGGGTGCAGGCCGCCCACCGCGCCTGGATGGGCGGGCACGGCGGCGCCGTGGTCAACGTGTCGTCGGTCTCCGGCGTCCGGCCCGCTCCCGGCATCTCGATGTACGGCGCCAGCAAGGCGATGCTGATCAGCCTGACCGAGAGCCTGGCCGTCGAGCTGGGCCCGACGATCCGGGTCAACGCCGTCGCACCTGCCGTCGTGAAGACCCGCTTCGCCAGCGCGCTCTACGAGGGCCGAGAGGAGGAGGTGTCGGCGAGGTACCCGCTGCAGAGACTCGGGGTGCCCGAAGACATCGGCAGCGTGGTCGCCTTCCTGCTCTCCGACGACTCCGCCTGGCTGACCGGCCAGACGCTCGTCGTCGACGGCGGCATCACCCTGGCCGGGCGCGAGTGATGGAGCCGCTGAACGGCAGGGGCGCCGTCGTCACCGGAGCCGGCCACGGGATCGGCCGAGCCCTGGCGACCCGGCTGGCGGCCGAGGGCGCCCGGGTCGTGGTCAACGACCTCGACGCCACCGCGGCCGAGGAGGTCGCCGCCGAGATCGGCGGCACCGCTGCCCCCGGTGACTGCGCCTCCGACGAAGGAGTGCGAGCGCTGGTCGACCGCGGGACCGACGTGCTCGGCCGGATCGACGTCTTCCTGGCCAACGCCGGCATCGACCGCACCCAGCCCGACAGCCTGCAGGCGTCCGACGACGACTGGGCTCGGATGATCGAGACCAACGTGATGTCCCACGTGCGCGCCGCGCGGCTGCTCGTGCCCCGCTGGCTCGACGACGGCATCGGCGGGCGGTTCGTGGTGACCGCCTCTGCGGCCGGGCTGCTCACGATGATCGGCGCGGCTCCGTACTCCGTGACCAAGCACGCCGCCGTCGGCTTCGCCGAGTGGCTCTCCGTCACGTACGGCGAGCGCGGCGTGACCGTGCAGGCGATCTGCCCCCAAGGGGTGCAGACCCGGATGCTCGAGCAGGCAGGTCCGCTCAAGGACCTGCTCTCCCGTGACGAGGCGCTGACACCCGAGCAGGTCGCCGACGCGTGGATCGCCTCGCTCGCCGACGACCGCTTCCTGGTGCTGCCGCATCCGGAGGTCGGCGCCTACTACGCCGCCCGCGCCGCCGACACCGACCGCTGGCTGGCCGGCATGCGCAGGCTCCAGTCCAAGGTCGACGGGCTGATGTCATGAGCGCGCTCACGGCCGAGGGCGTGCCCGGCCTCGACCTGACCGCGTTCGGCCGGTGGTACGACGAGCAGCGCCCGGGCCACGTCACCGGCGAGCTCCGCGGCCGGGTGATCGCGGGCGGGAAGTCCAACCTGACCTACGAGGTCACCGACGGGTCGTCGTGGTGGGTGGTCCGGCGTCCGCCGCTGGGCCACGTGCAGGCGACCGCCCACGACATGGGTCGCGAGCACACGGTGCTGACCGCGCTGGCCGACACCGACGTGCCGGTGCCGCGGACCTTCGCCCACTGCACCGATGACTCGGTGATCGGCGCGCCGTTCTACGTGATGGAGAAGGTCGACGGCACGCCGTACCGCACCGCCGACCAGCTCGCCGCGATCGGCGAGACACAGACCCGCGAGCTCGCCGGCGCCATGGTCGACGTGCTGGCCAGGCTGCACGCGGTGGTGCCGGCCGACGTCGGGCTCGCCGAGTTCGGCCGCCCGGCCGGCTTCCTGGAACGACAGGTGCGCCGTTGGGGCAAGCAGCTCGCGGGCTCGCGCAACCGCGACCTCCCCGACGCGGACCTTCTCCTCGCAAGGCTCTCGGAGCGCGTGCCGACCGACGACGGCAGCGCCGCCGGGATCGTGCACGGCGACTACCGACTCGACAACCTGCTCTCGGTGCCCAGCGACCCGGAGCCGGTCAAGGCCGTCATCGACTGGGAGATGGCCACCCTCGGCGACACCCTGACCGACGTCGCGCTCCTGGTCGTCTACGACCGGCTCGGATCGATCACCGGAGGAGCCGCGGTGGCCGACGCCAGCCGGGCTCCCGGCTATCCCACCCCCGAGGAGCACCTCGAGCGCTACGCCGCCGCGAGCGGCCGCGACCTGGGTGCGATGGAGTTCCACCTGGGCCTGGCTCACCTGAAGCTGGCCGTGATCCTCGAGGGCATCCACCACCGCTTCCTGCACGGCCAGACGGTCGGCGCGGGCTTCGACACCGTCGGCGAGGCCGTGCAGCCACTGCTGTCCGCCGGCCTGGCCGCCCTCGACTCCCACCGCTGAAAGGACCACCGTGGACTTCACGTTCGACAGCCGCACCGAGGAGCTCAGCACCGAGGTGCTCGCCTTCATGGACTCGCACGTCTACCCCAACGAGCGGGTCTTCGAGGCACAGCTCGACGGGCTCGACGACCCGTTCGCCTGGTCGACCGCGCCCGTGTTGAAGGAGATCCGCGCCGAGGCGCGATCGCGGGGGCTGTGGAACTTCTTCCTGCCCGGCGACACCGGCGGCCTCGGCGCCGGGCTGAGCAACCTGCAGTACGCCCCGGTCGCCGAGATCACCGGCCGCAGCGGGCATCTGGCGCCGGCGGCGTTCAACTGCGCGGCGCCCGACACCGGCAACATGGAGGTGCTGCACATGTTCGGCACCCCCGAGCAGAAGGAGCGGTGGCTGACGCCGCTGCTCGACGGGACCATCCGCTCGGCCTTCGCCATGACCGAGCCCGACGTGGCGTCGTCGGACGCCACCAACATCTCCTCGAGCATCGTCCGCGACGGTGACGAGTACGTCGTGAACGGCCGCAAATGGTGGATCACCGGCGCCATGAATCCCGAGTGCGAGATCTTCATCGTGATGGGCAGGACCGACACCGAGGCCCCCCGGCACCGTCAGCAGTCGATGATCCTGGTGCCGCGCGACACCCCCGGGCTGACCGTCGCACGCCCCATGCACGTGCTCGGCTACGACGACCACCAGCACGGCGGCCACGCCGAGCTGCTCTTCGAGGACGTCCGGGTGCCGGCGACCAACCTGGTCGGCGAGGAGGGCCACGGGTTCGGCATCGCCCAAGCGCGGCTCGGCCCCGGCCGGATCCACCACTGCATGCGCTCGATCGGCGTCGCCGAGCGCGCCATCGAGCTGATGTGCCGGCGGGTCGAGAGCAGGGTCGCGTTCGGCCGGCCGCTGTCGCGGCAGGGCGTGATCCGGGAGTGGATCGCCGAGTCGCGGGTGGCCGTCGAGCAGCTGCGGCTGCTGGTGCTGAAGACCGCGTGGCTGATGGACACCGTCGGCAACCGCGGCGCCCACACCGAGATCCAGGCGATCAAGATCGCGACGCCCAAGGTCGTGCAGGAGATCCTGGACCGGGCGATGCAGGTGCACGGCGCCGGCGGACTCTCGCAGGACTTCCCGCTGGCGGCGTCCTTCGCCGGCATCCGCACCCTGCGCTTCGCCGACGGACCCGACGAGGTGCACAAGAACTCATTGGCCAAGGCCGAGATCGCCCGCCACTCCCTGGCCACCGACGAGGCAGCACAGTAGGGCCATGGATCTCGCGCTCTCCGAAGAACAGCAGGCGTTCCGCGACCTGGCCCGTGACTTCCTGGACCGGGAGGCGGTGCCGCACCGCACCGAGTGGGACCGGCGGGAGTCGGTGGACCTCGCGATCATCCCGAAGATGGCGGAGATCGGGTTCTTCGGGCTCACCATCCCCGAGGAGTACGGCGGCCTGGGCGGCGACTACCTCACCTACGTGCTCGCCATGGAGGAGCTCGGCCGTGCCGACTCGGCGTTGCGCGGACTCGTCTCGGTCTCCAACGGCCTGGTCGGCAAGTCGATCCTCGGCTTCGGCACCGAGGCGCAGAAGCAGGAGTGGCTGCCTGGCATCGCCACCGCCACCAAGCTCGGCTGCTTCGGCCTGACCGAGCCGGACACCGGATCCGACGCCGGCAACCTGACCTCCCGCGCCCGACCCGACGGCGGCGACTACGTGCTCAACGGCCAGAAGCTGTTCATCACCAACGGCACCTGGGCCGACGTCGCCCTCGTCTTCGCGCGCACGGGTGGAGCGGGACCCAAGGGCGTCAGCGCGTTCCTGGTGCCGACGGACGTCGACGGCTTCGAGGCCCGCGAGATCAAGGGCAAGCTGGGGCTGCGCGGCCAGGCCACCGCCGAGCTCTTCCTCGACGACGTACGCGTCCCCGCCTCCGCCCTGCTCGGCGAGGAGGGCCAGGGGTTCAAGATCGCGATGACCACGCTCGACAAGGGCCGGGTCTCGGTCGCCGCCGGCTGCGTCGGCATCGTCCAGGGCTGCCTGGAGTCGTCGGTGGCCTACGCGACCAGCCGCACCCAGTTCGGCCGACCGCTGGCGGGCTTCCAGCTGGTGCAGGACATGATCGCCGACATCTCCGTCGACGCCGACGCCGCGCGGCTGCTCGTCTGGCGCTGCGCCGACCTGATCGACCGGGTCGAGCCGTTCGGCGTGGCCGCCTCCAAGGCCAAGCTCTACGCCTCCGAGGCCGCCGTCCGCGCCGCCAACCACGCGATCCAGGTCTACGGCGGCGCCGGCTACGTCGACGAGCACGCGGTCGAGAAGTACCTCCGCGACGCCCGGGTGATGACCCTCTACGAAGGCACCAGCCAGATCCAGAAGCTGCTCATCGGCCGGGCCGAGACCGGCATCAGCGCGTTCGTCTAGGTCTCGGGGGCGTACGAGGTCGTTCACTCCACGTCTGCGACCGGGCACCGTCTCACGCGTGGAACAGGTACCAGCCTGAAAAGTTGATGCGCGCCAGGAGCACGTCCGGCAGCCGGTCGCACTACTCAGGACCGGGATCGGCCAGGGGATACAGCTCGTAGGTGGGCCGCGTCCCCGGGCCGTCCTCCTCGCCCTCCTGGGCGGCGCGGATCGCGGCGCGCAGCGGCTCCTCGTCGGCGGCGTCCCAGAAGTTGCCGACCTTGATGCCGTCGCCGTTGGCGAGCATGACCTTCACGTTGTCCATGAACCCGGTGACCTCGACGTCGGCCACCGCCTCGATCGGGATCTGCACCGGCCAGCTGATGTCCGCGTCGTCCAGGTGGCCGCGCCACCCCGCGACCACCCGGCGGCTGGTCACCACCAGGTGGTCGAGCTCGGGCTGGATCTTGGCCACCGCGAGCACGCACAGCAGGCGCTCCGCCTCGTCGAGTCGCCCGCGCACCGCGGCGAGCAGGGCCGCTTCCTGCTGGGGGTCTTCCGCGAACCTCTTCGAGACGTGCACCTCGCTCACGACGTCTCCTTTCGTCGGGCCTCCAGCACCCGGAAGCCCTTCGCGCTGGCCAGGCGCGTCGTCGGGTAGCCCTGCTCGGACAGCCAGCGCTGGAGCGAGTCGGCGCCGAGGTTCTTGCCCACGACCATCACCGCGCGGCCACCCGGCACCAGATGCGGCAGCCAGCGCAGCAGCAGCTGGTGAAGCGCCTCCTTGCCGATCCGGATCGGCGGGTTCGACCAGATCTCGTCGTACGCCGCGGCGTCGGCCACGCCGTCGGGCGTGGTCGCGCGGAACCGGTCGCTCAGCCCGAGCGCCGCCGCGTTCTCGTTGGCCAACAGCACCGCGCGCTCGTTGACGTCGACGGCGGTGACCACCGCGTCGCTGGTCGCGGCGATGGCGAGGCCGATCACGCCGTAGCCGCAGCCGAGGTCGAGGATCCGGCCACCGGCGGGAGGCGCGGTCTCGCGGAAGAGTACGGCGGTGCCGATGTCGAGCCGGCCCTGGGCGAACACACCCGAGCCGCTGGTCAGCTCCAGCTCGACGCCCCAGACGCTCGCGGTGACCGCCGCCCGCTTGAAGGACACCGCAGGGTCGGCCGAGAAGTAGTGCTCGTCAGCCATCGAGCGCCCGCCTCCGCCTGGTGCGCTGGGCGCGGGCGGCGATCTCGTCGTCCGGCGGGTACGCGACCTCTTCCAGGGTCAGCCCGTGGGCATGCGCGACGGTGACGGCCGGGTCGCGCGCCCGTGCGCTGAGGATCTCGCCGGCCCACGCGACCGGGCGGCGTCCCTCTCCGATCGCGACCAGGCAGCCGACCAGGGAACGCACCATGCTGTGACAGAACGCATCGGCCCTGACGGTCGCGACCGCCACGCCGGCGTCGTCGCGGGCCCACGACAGCTCGAGCAGCGTGCGAATCGTGGTGGCACCCTCCCGCTGCTTGCAGAACGACGCGAAGTCGTGCCGGCCCACCAGGAGAGCGGAGGCCTCGTTCATCGCGTCGAGGTCGAGCGGCCGGCCCCAGGCCAGTACGTGCCGCCGGGTCAGCGGGTCCAGCGCCGCGGCGGAATCGGCCACGCGGTAGGCGTAGCGCCGCCACAGCGCCCCGAAACGCGCGTCGAAGCCGGGCGGGGCGTCGGCCACGCGGCGTACGCGCACATCACGCGGGAGCAGCCCGTTGAGCCGGCGCAGGATCAGGTCGTCGGTGGTCTCGACGTCGGCGTGCACGACCTGCCCACGGGCGTGGACGCCGGCATCGGTCCGGCCCGCGCACACCAGATCGACCGAGGGCAGCCGCAACGCGGTGGCCAGCGCCGTGGACAGCTCGGCCTGCACCGTCCGCAGACCGGGCTGGGCCGCCCATCCGTGGAAGTCGGTGCCGTCGTAGGCGAGGTCGATCCGGAGCCGCACGGAGGCATCCTCTCAGTGGGGCCGGCACCCACCGGGGTGCACCTACGATCTGAGCGTGAGCGAGACACCCATACGCCGGCGCAACCCCGCCATCGTCCTGGTCTCCCCCGACCGGGCGGACTTCCTGGTCGACGAGTTCGGCCGCTATCGCCGCGACTACGAGATCCACGCCGTCCACGACGCGGGCGCTGCCGAGGCGGTCGCACACGAGATCCTCGCAACCGGCGGCCAGGTCGCCCTCTTCGTCTCCGAGTCGCGGCTGCCCGACGCGCACGTGCTGGAGGCGTTCCACCGGTGGCGCAACGTCGTGCCCACGGCCCGTCGGCTGATCGCGGCCCACTACGACCACTTCCTCGCCGACGCGCCAGGCCTGCGCCCCGGCATGGCCAAGGGCAAGTACGACGCCTTCCTGCTGATGCCGCGGGGTGTCCGCGACGAGGAGTTCCACGGCGCAGTCACCGAGCTGCTGTCCGACTGGGGCTCGACCGTGGCGGCGCCGGAGGTCGAGACCGTGCGCATCGTCGCACCGACGCGCGATCCTCTGACGATGGCGATCCGCGACTTCACCGAGCGGATGGGGATGCCGACCCGGCTCGTCACGCCCGACACCGAGGCCGGGCGCGACGTGATGGACCGCTTCGAGGGCGAACCGACCTTCCCGCTCGTCATGTCGATGGACCGTCCCCCGATCGCGGCGACCTCCGTGCACGACGTCGCCGTGCAGATCTACGGCTCCCCCGATGACTTCCAGATCGAGGGCGTGGCCGACCTCGCGGTCGTCGGCGCCGGGCCGGCGGGTCTCGCGGCGGCCGTCTACGCCGCATCCGAGGGCCTGTCGACCGTGGTGATCGAGGCCGAGGCGATCGGCGGCCAGGCCGGCACCAGCTCGATGATCCGCAACTACCTCGGCTTCCCCCGCGGCATCTCGGGCATGCGGCTGGCGCAGCGGGCGCGCAACCAGGCCATCCGCTTCGGCACTCGGTTCTTCACCGGCTGGGAGGTCACCGAGCTCGAGCCCGGTGCCGACGGCACACCCCACCGGCTGCGTACTGCAGGTGGCGACGTGCTCGCCCGTTCCGTGGTGATCTCCACAGGGGTCGCCTATCGCAAGCTGCGGGTCGAGGGGGTGGACCAGCTGGTCGGCCTCGGCGTCTTCTACGGCAGCGCGATGAGCAACGCGCGCGAGATGGAGGGCTACGACGTGATCGTGGTCGGTGGTGGCAACTCTGCCGGGCAGGCCGCGATCCACCTCTCCCGCTTCGCCAAGTCGGTCACCATCATGGTCCGGAGGCGGGCGCTCGAGGAGACCATGTCGCAGTACCTGATCAACGAGATGTCCTTCAACCCCCGGATCCAGGTGCAGGCCTGCGCGGAGGTTGCCGACGGCGGGGGCGACGGCCGGCTGGAGTGGGTCGACGTCCGCGACACGACCACGGGCGAGGTCACCCGGCGCAACGCCGAGGGTCTGTTCCTCCTGCTCGGCGCGGAGCCGCACTGCGACTGGCTGCCGCCCTCCGTCGTCACCGACGAGCGCGGCTTCGTGCTCACCGGCCGCGACGTGCCCCCGCAGCACTGGACCGACGACGCCGTGCCGCCCGCGAACCTCGCGACCAGCGTGCCCGGCATCTTCGCCGTCGGCGACATCCGCTCCGGCTCGATGAAGCGGGTCGCCGCCGCGACCGGCGAGGGCGCGTCCGTCGTACCCCTCGTGCACGCCCACCTCGCTCCGGGCGACTGACGTGGAGGTCCTGGCCGACCTGCTCGTCGCCTGGCCGGCGCTCTTCTTCCTCGGCATGGGCCTGGTCGCCCTCGCGCGGCCCGCGCACGTCGTGGATCGCTTCGGCACCGAGGTGGAGACACTCGACGGACGCAACGAGGTCCGCTCGGTGTACGGCGGCTTCGGGGTAGCCGTTGCCTTCCTGCTCGGGTGGTCCGTCTTCATCGACGGCCGGGGCGAGCTGTGGATCCCCAGCGTGATCGCGGTGCTCTGCTTCGGCATGGCCGTCGGACGCCTCGTGTCACTGGTCGCCGACCGCACCCGCGGCTCCGCGATCGTGTGGCGCTACGTCGCCCTGGAGCTGGCGTTGGCGGCCTCGCTGTTCGCCTCGCACACCCTGCGCTGACGCGGGGGGATGTGCTGGTTGAGCCGGAACACGTCCTCCGGGTCCCAGGTCTCCTCGAGCTCCGCGAGTCGCCGAGGAGGTCGACGTCGGTGCCCGTCGCCCACGGTCGCAGGGCCGTCCCCAGCGCGCGGGTCCAGGGAACGTGTGATGCCGGGCGGCCGGCACGCAGACCGGCTTGCCCTGGGCCTCTTCGGGCACGAGCGGCGCGTCCGACCGCACCGCGAGCCGTGAGGCTGGTCTGGTCCACCGACACGGGAATTGGCGAGGATTCGGTGATTGTGGTATGTGCCCTTACCATTCTCAACGTGAACCCTCTCGGGGCCGCCCTCCTGGCGGCGGTGCTCATCATCGTGCCCATGGGCGCCTCTGCGTCCGGTAACGCCACCTTCTCGGGACCACGTCTGACGACCGCGGTCGACCGCATGACGTCCGCCGTGTCGTGCTCCTCCGGAGTCGGCGAGGCCGCTCGGCCTACCCCCGTCCTGCTCGTCCACGGCTCCGGCGGGACGTCGCGCGAGGCGTGGGCGCACAGCTACCAGCCGTCGCTGACAGCCCGTGGCCACGCGGTCTGCACGGTCGACCTACCAGCCTTCGGCGTCGGTGATGTCCAGGTCAGCACCGAGTACGTCGTGCACGCGATCCGTCGCGTCCACGCACTCGCCGGTCGCCCCATCTCCGTGATCGGGCTCAGCAAGGGCGCCTTCGAGATCGTGCTGGCCATGCGGATGTGGCGCGACCTGGCCTCGAAGGTCGACGACGTGGTCGGACTCGCGGGCGTCTACGACCTGGGCTCGCAGACCATTGCCACGCGCTGCGACACCCGGGGAGCCTGCGTGCCGGCATTCCATCAGATCCGCGCGGGCTCGCCGTTCCTGCAAGCGGTGCGGTCGTGGCCGCTTCCTGCCGGCCCGTCGTACACGCTGCTGGGCTCTCGCCAGGACAGGACGGTGACGCCGCAGCCGGCTGCCAACGCCATGCCGGGCGCACTCTCCCTGATGGTCGAGGACGTGTGTCCCTCCCGCGGCGTCAGCGTCACCCACGGGATGTTCGTCGGCGACGCCGTCGCACACGCCCTCGCCCTCGACGCGCTCGACCATCCCGGCCGGGCCGACCGCGCCCGGCTGGATCCCGCGGTGTGCGAGAAGCAGTACTACGACGCGTTCGACGAGGAGGGCCACCGCGCCGCCCAGGTCGTGCGGTCCTACGCCGAGACCGCGACCGCACCGGCGGTGCGCTGCTACTACCTCCGCAACTGCTCCGACGCCTCCTCGCGTGGACGCCTGATCAGGGACGTGGAGGTCCGCGTGCGTGCCAGCCGGATCGTGGTTCGTGCCGCGGCGGTCCGTCCGGGCACCATCGAGCTGCGACTGGCGGGCAAGCGCGTCGTCCGCAAGGTGATCCCCGGCCAGGTGAGGCTGCGCATCGCGCGACCCGTCACCCGCACAGCTCGGATGAAGACCCTCCGGGTGCGCACCGATCTTCCCGCCTACACGGCGTGGGCACCCGAGCACCGCACCCGGGTCCCTGCCCGGAGCCAGCGACAGCGCTGACCGACCTCAGTGGTCGTGCTGGCCCTCGACCTCCCCGGCCTGCTGGCCCGGCTCCACGACCACGAACTGCCCCATCATCCCGGAGTCCTCGTGGCGGAGCAGGTGGCAGTGGTACATGTACGGCGTGTCCGGGTCGGCGTAGTCGGTGAACCTGACGAGCAGGTCGAGCTCGCTGCCCTCGGGCACGTAGACGGTGTCCTTCCACCCCGCGAGCTCGGGTGGGGGCGCGTCGCCGTCGACGGACTCGACCTGGAACTGCACGTCGTGGATGTGGAAGTTGTGAGGCTGGCCGTCGGCGTTGAGCACCCGCCAGCGTTCCGTGGTGTCGAGCTCCACGGTGGCGTCGATCCGGTCCAGGTCCATGTCGTCGCGGTTGATGTTGGTACCGGAGAGCCGGAACTCGCGCGTCCTCGTCACGTCCTCGGACTCAAGGTCCGGGGCGGGTGCGAGCCGGGCGGGCACCGGCGGCGAGGGCTCCAGCGCATCGGTCGCGCGGAGCTCCAGGATGTCGAGGCGGTCGTCTGCGCCGGAGAAGCGGTTGCTGCTCGAGTCGAGGGGCGCACTGCGCAGCACCGTGGTCTCCCCCGGCTGCACGGTCACCACGATCTCGGCACGCTCGCCGGGTGAGAGCTCGAGGTGGGTCAGCCACGCCGGCTCCGGCAGCAGGCCCCCGTCACTCCCCACGACGGCGTACTCCCGGTCGTCGGAGAAGTGGAAGTTGTAGATCCGTGCGTTGGAGGCGTTCAGCAGCCGCAGCCGCACCCGCTCCGTGGTGACGTCGAGGTAGGGCCCAGGCGTGCCGTTGACCAGCACGGTGTCGCCGAGGATGCCGGTGCTCTGGAAGAGGCCGTGTCCGTCGTCGAGCTGGCTTCCCTCGAACTTCTTGTCCTGCACGATCACCGGCACGTCGTCCACGCCGTACGTCGACGGCAGGTCCACGTCGGCCGCGGGATCGTCCACGATGAACATCCCGGCCAGGCCGCGGTAGACGTGCTCGGCGGTCTCGCCGTGAGGGTGCGGGTGGTACCAGAGCGTCGCGGCCGGCTGGTCGACCGGCCAGGTCGGTGACCAGGTCTCGCCCTCCTCGATCATCTGGTGCGGCCCGCCGTCCATCTCCGCCGGGAGGTGCATGCCGTGCCAGTGGAGCGTGCTCTCCTCGCCGAGCTCGTTCGTGAGGTTGACGACGACCTCCTCACCGCGCGACGCCCGAAGGGTCGGCCCGAGGTAGGAGCCGTTGACACCCCAGGTCTCGGTCAGGTCGGCACGACCCAGGTCGGTCGAGCCGCGCTCCATGGTGAGGTCGAAGACCCGACGGCCCTCGTCATCCACCCGCGACTCGGCCAGAGGCGGAATCGCGAGCGGCCGCGCGAAGTCCACCTCGCCGACCGTGTCGAGGTCGGCCGACATGAACGACCAGGCCACGTAGGCGCCGAACCCCACCATCATCAACACCGGCACCGTCACCCCGGCGATCAGCCACTTCACCCATCTGCGCACGGCGACGACTTTCGCCGACGCCGCGGCACCGTTCAATGGATTCGGCCCTGGTCCAGGGCCGGTTCAGGGTGATCCCCGAGCCGCGGCTCAGCCCAGCTCGTGCCGGTACGGCGGGTCGGCGCCGGGTCGGGAGACGGTGATGGCTGCGGCACGGGCGGCGTGGGCGAGCACCTCGGCGGGGTCGCGCTCGATGTCGTCCCAGAGGGCGTCGACCAGAGCAGCGGCGAAGGTGTCGCCGGCGCCGATCGTGTCGACCACCGTCACCGTGTTCGACTCGACCGTGACCTCCCCGGTGGCCGTGATCCAGGTCGCGCCGCCCTCGCCCAGGGTCAGGGCGATCGCGCGCGGGCCGAGGGCGAGCAGATGCTCGGCGGCCTCGGCCAGCCCGAAGGTCGGGTAGAGCACCGCGAGGTCCTCGTCGCTGGCCTTGACGATGTCCGCGACGGCCGCGACCCGCTCCACGGCGGCGACCAGGTCGGGACCCGTGCCCGTCACCGCCGGCCGCGCGTTGACGTCGTAGCTGATGGTGGCGGAGTCCTGCACCTCGGCCAGGATGCCGAGCACGTCGTCGGCCCCCGGCTGCACCACCGCGCCCAGGGAGCAGACGTGCACGAACTGCGGCGAGCCGACCGTGACCGGCCCCAGCCGCCAGTCCAGGTCGAAGGAGTAGGTCGCCGAACCACCCGGCTGGATGGTGGCCATCGCGCTCGACGTGCGCGGCAGGACCTGGGGGTCACCCGCCAGTTCGACTCCCGAGTCGGCGAGGTGCCGGGCGATGGCGTGGCCACGCTCGTCGTCGGCGTACGCCGTCACGAACCGCACTGATCGGCCCAGCCGGGCCAGGGCCACCGCGACGTTGGCGGCGCTGCCACCCGGGCGTTCGGTCGTGACACCGTCAGCCGTCCGCACGATGTCGACCAACGACTCCCCGATCACCAGCGCGCCACCATCCATGGCGACCATTCAATAGGGTCGGCACATGGATGTCCGCCCGCTGGACCCCGACGCGCCCGAGCCGCCCTTCGAGCAGCTGCGCGCGCAGATCGCTCGGCGGGCCGGCTCCGGCGATCTGCCGGCGGGCAGCAAGCTGCCGACGGTCCGGGCGCTGGCCGCCGAGCTCGACCTCGCCACCAACACCGTCGCCCGCGCCTACCGCGAGCTGGAGGCCGACGGCGTCGTGGTGACCGAAGGCCGCCGCGGCACGTTCGTCGCGATGGCCTTCGGCGATTCTCCGGACGCGGCGGCGGCCGCGAGCGGCTACGTCGCGGCCGCCCGGCGGCTCGGCCTCACGCTGAGCGAGGCCACCCGTCTGGTCGACCGGGAGTGGGCTCGCTCGTCCCGGCACTAGCCGCGAGCCGGCTGACGTCACGGAGCAACGTCGCCGCGGCCACGGCATGGCCGCGCGTGTTGCAGTGGATCAGGTCGCTCGCGTAGATCGACGGGTCGTGCGAGAGCGGGTGCGACCTGTTGTCGGAGACCACGCAGCCCGGCACCTCCTCGGCGGCGACGTGCATCGCCTCGTCGAGGGTCGCGAACTTCGCACTCATCCGCTCTGCGACCTCGGGCGGCAGCAGTCCCGCGCCACCCAGGTCGAAGAGCCCGATCAGCACCACCAGCGCACCCGCCTCGGACAGCCGCGCCGCCAGGTGGGCAAGCTGGCCGGCCGCGCGGCCCGCGTCGAAGCCGCGCTCGAAGGCGTCGTTGCCACCGGCCGAGACCACCGCCAGGTCGGCCCGCAGCGCAAGAGCCCGGTCGAGCTGGTCGGACGTCACCTCCGCGATCTTCGCACCACTGACCGCGAGGTTGGTGAACGACAGATCCGGCCGGCTGTCGGACAGGGCGTCCTGCAGCCGGTCGGCCATGCTCAGGTCGAGGTAGCCGGGCATCGGCTCACGGACACCGGCGGCGACCGAGTCACCGAGCACCACCACGCGACGGAACGGGTGACCGTCGAGCAGTCGTGCGCCTGCCTCGAGGGTCAGGCAGTGCGGGTCCCGGAGCTCGGCCGGCGCCATCCTCGGCGTCATGCCGCCTCCTCCTTCGCTGCGACGGCGACCCGGACGGGAGCGGCCCCTGCACCGAGGACCCGCAGCCGCGGTGCGAGCACGATCATGGCCAGGCACGCGATCGCCGACATCAGGTAGACGCTGCGTGGCCCGGCTACCGGGTCGGCGCCGGCCGCCGCCAGGAGCGCCACCATCGCCGCGACGCCCAACCCGCCTCCGACCTGCCGGGCGGCGAGGGTGAGGCCCGTGGCCGCCGCGAAGCTCGCGGGAGGTGCCGAGAGACTGGCGGCCCCGGCGACGCCCACGCTGATCGCGCCGATCCCCGCCCCGCCGACCAGGCCCGCGGGCACCATCCAGAGCAGGTACGCCGGCTCGGGCGGAACCCCCAGCCCCAGCCAGATCCCGGAGGCGGCCACCGCCGCGCTGCCGGCCAGCACGAGCGCCCGCGGGGAGGGTCGCCGGGCGCTTCGGCTCAGTCCGATGCTGACCACCGCCGACGCGAGTGCACCGGGCGTCACGGCCAGGCCTGCCTCGAGTGCGCTGTAGCCCCAGATCTCCATCAGGAAGATGGTCGTCACCAGGAGCCACGAGTACATCGCGATCCCGAACAGGACCGAGACCATGGTGGCGGTCGCGTAGGTCGGATGCCGCCACAGCGACACCTCCAGGGCGGGCACGGGGTGGCGGCGCGACCGGCGTACCACCGCTGCCAGGCCCGCCGCGCCGACGGCGAGGCCGCCCAGCACGGCCGGGCTGCCCCAGCCCCACTGCTCGCACTCGGTCACGACCAGGACGATGAGGCCCACTGCCGCGCCGAGCACGAGCGAGCCGGTCAGGTCGGGCAGCCGCCCGCTCCGGCGCTCACCGCTCGGTAGCCGGAGGGCGGCCCCGGCCAGGACCACGCCGAGCGGCACGTTGACCAGGAACAGCGCCCGCCAGCTGACCAGGTCGACCAGGACCCCGCCCAGCACCGGACCGGCGACCGCGGCCGCCGACGCCGACGCGGTCCACCAGCCCAGCGCCGCCACGCGTCGCTCCGGCGCGGTGTGCGCCAGCACGAGGCCCAACGACGAGGGGATCATCGCTGCCGCTCCGAGCGCCTGGACGCCACGGGCCGCGAGCAGGACACCTACGTCCGGAGCCACCGCCGCGGCGAGCGACGCGGCGGTGAAGATGACCACGCCGCCCACGAAGAGCGTGCGCCGGCCGAGGACGTCGGCGAGACGCCCCAGGGGCGCCAGGCCCGCGGCGAAGACGACGGCATACAGGGAGACCACCCACGACAGGGTGCCGAGGCCGGCGCCGGGGTAGTCGAAGGCCAGGCTCGGCACGGCCAGGTTGGCGATCGTCACGTCGATGAACGCGAGGAACGACCCACCGCACGCGAGCAGCAGCGGGAGCGGGGAGGTCGACGGAACGGTCATCCTCCCTTTTTAGCGTACGATCGTTCGTCTTGTAAATAGCGATCGTACGTTCGCTATGATGTTTCTCGTGGCAGGCCGACGCTCCGACTCCGACGCCCGGGAGACCCGTCGGGCGATCCTGCGCCGGGCCGCTGACATCGGGTCCGTCGAGGGTCTGCGCGGCATCACCATCGGACGGCTCGCGACCGACCTGGGCATGAGCAAGGCGGGCGTCGTCGGCCAGTTCGGCTCCAAGGAGGCGCTGCAGCTGGCGACCATCGAGCTCGCTTCGGAGATGTTCCGCCAGGCGGTGTGGACCCCCGTGGCGGACGAGCAGCCGGGACTCCCCCGCCTGCTCGCTGTCTGCCACAGCTGGGTCGCCTATCTCGCCGACCCGCCGTTCGCCGGTGGGTGCTTCCTCGCGCTCACGGGCATGGAG
>JALZCZ010000307.1 GCA_030862825.1 Actinomycetota bacterium
CTGGAGCGCCGCGACCAGTCCTCCGCGCTGATCTCGATGTGCGCCGGCGGCGCGATGGCCACCGGCACCGTCCTCGAGCGGATCTGACCCACACTTCCGCGACAGTCCTGCACGTATGGCAGGTCGACCCGCCGTCCGCAAGGTCATGCGTGCCGGACTGTCGGCCGATCAGGCGCCGTAGACCGGCTCGGGGGCAGGCGACTCGGCGAGCAGGTCGCGCAGGGCGGGACCCACTTCGGCGGCGTCCCAGCGGCGACCGAGGTCGCGGGCGGGGCCGTGGGCCCAGCCGTTCTCCACCGTGACCTTGCCGCCCTCGATCTCGATCACGCGACCAGTGACGTCGCCGGCGTCCTCCGAGGCCAGCCAGGCCACGATCGGGGAGTTGTCGGCGGGGTCCGGCATCGCCGAGGTGTCGAACGCGCCCTCGGTCATCCGGGTCTTGGCCACCGGAGCGATCGCGTTGACGGTCACGCCGTAGCGGCCAAGCTCCTGGGCCGCCACCAGGGTCAGGCCGGCGATGCCCGCCTTGGCCGCGGAGTACGTCGCCTGACCCACCGAGCCCTGGAGCCCGGCGCCGGACGAGGTGTTGATGACCCTGGCCGCGCGCTGGCGGCCCACCTTGGACTCGCCGCGCCAATAGGCGCCGGCATGCCGTAGCGGCGCGAAGTGACCCTTGAGGTGCACCCGGATCACCGCGTCCCACTCTTCCTCGGAAGTGTTGACGAGCATCCGGTCGCGCACGAAGCCGGCGTTGTTGACCAGGACGTCCAGCCCACCGAAGGTGTCGATCGCCTGCTGGACCATCGCGGCCGCGGCCTCGAAGTCGGCCACGTCGGCACCGTTGGTCACGGCCGCGCCGCCGCGTTCCTCGATCAGGGCGACCACCTCCTCGGCAGGAGACTCGCCGGTCCCCTCTCCGGCCAGCGAGACGCCGTAGTCGTTGACCACCACCTTGGCGCCGTGGGCGGCGAGCTCGAGCGCGTGCGCGCGCCCGATCCCGCGTCCGGCGCCGGTGACGATCGCGACCCGGCCCTCGAGAAGCTTGCTCACTGGTTTCCCTTCGTTGCGGCTGACAGGAACACCGGGGGCTCTCCCCCGCCGTGACACTCGATCCGGGCACCCGACACGTAGGACGCCAGGTCGCTGGCCAGGAAGGCGGCGACGTTGCCGACCTCGTCGGGTCGGGCCATCCGACCCAGCGGTATGGTCGACTCGATCGCGGCCACCCCGGCGTCGCCGCCGTAGTGGTCGTCGGTGTGCTCGGTGCGACACAGCCCCACGTCGATCGCGTTGACCCGCACCTTCGGTGCCCACTCGACGGCCAGCGACCTGGTCAGCGAGTCGACACCGGCCTTCGCAGCGCCGTACGCCGCCGTGCCGGGCGAGGGCCGCAGGGCGGAGATCGAGGAGATGTTGACGATCGAGCCGCCGTCGCGCTGGGTCTGCATGACCGCGTTGGCGGCCTGGGCGCAGGTCAGCGGCGCCATCAGGTTGAGGCCGACGATCTTGTCGTGGAAGCGCGAGGACGCGTCGGCCGCCAGTGCGTACGGCGCGCCACCCGCGTTGTTGACCAGCACGCCGAGGGTTCCGTGCGTCTCGACGATCGTCGCGACCAGGGCTGCGACGGCCTCCGGGTCGCGCACGTCGCAGACGTGGTGTGCGACCCCGGGTGGCCCGACCACGTCGGTGCGGCCGCAGGTGACCACGGTGGCGCCGGCTGCGAGGAAGGCCCGTGAGATCCCGAGGCCGATGCCTTTCGCGCCGCCGGTGACCAGCACCACGCGCCCAGACAGGTCGATCGGGATCGTCATGGCTGCTACCCTACCAAGCAATTGCTTGGTTGGTCCTGACGGGAGTTACATGACAGTCACCTCAACGCTGCGCGACGGCGGCGTCCGTGTGGTCACGATGGACGCTCCCCCGGTCAACGCGCTGACCGTGCAGGGCTGGTACGACGTGGCCGCCGCGCTCGACGAGGCCGGCCGCGACATGGCCACCCGCGTCGTGGTGCTCCGGGCCGAGGGGCGGGGCTTCAACGCCGGCGTCGACATCAAGGAGATGCAGCACACCACGGGGTTCGACGCCCTGATCGGCGCCAACAAGGGCTGTTACGCGGCGTTCAAAGCGGTCTACGAGTGCGCGGTCCCGGTGGTCGCGGCCGTCAACGGCTTCTGCCTCGGCGGCGGGGTCGGCCTGGTCGGCAACGCCGACTGCGTGGTGGCCAGCGACGACGCCTACTTCGGGGTGCCGGAGGTCAACCAGGGCGCCCTGGGCGCGGCCACGCACATGGCCCGGCTGGTGCCGCAGCACCTGATGCGCACCCTCTACTTCACCGCCCGCACGATCAAGGCGGCCGAGCTGGTCCAGCACGGCTCGGTGCTCGAGGTGGTCCCCCGCGACCGGCTCGACGACGCCGCCCTGAAGGTCGCCGGCGAGATCGCCGCCAAGGACACCCGGGTGATCCGCGCGGCGAAGGAGGCGCTCAACGGGATCGACCCGATCGATGTCAACAAGAGCTACCGGTTCGAGCAGGGCTTCACCATGGAGCTCAACCTCGCCGGGGTCAGCGACGAGCTGCGTGATCAGTTCGCCGGAACGGAGAAGTCGAAGAAGTGACCAAGGGACCCCGCGACAAGACGATGACCATCGGCGAGGTGGTCGCCGAGCTGAAGGACGGCATGACCATCGGCATCGGCGGCTGGGGCCCGCGGCGCAAGCCGATGGCTCTCGTCCGCGCGATCCTGCGCTCGGACCTGAAGGACCTGACCCTGGTCAGC
>JALZCZ010000308.1 GCA_030862825.1 Actinomycetota bacterium
GGTGTGGGAGGCCCTCCGTCCGGTCCTCGGGGAGGACGCCCGTGACGTCCTCGACATCGGCGGCGGGACCGGCGGGTTCGCCGTGCAGGTGGCCGAGCTCGGCCACCGGGTCACGGTCGTCGACCCCAGTCCGGACGCCCTCGCCGCTCTTGCCCGTCGGGCCCGGGAGGTCGGGGTCGAGGTCGCCGGCGTACAAGGAGACGTGGCAGGTCTGTCCGACCTGGTCGACGAGGCCGACATCGTGCTCTGCCACGGCGTGCTCGAGGTCGTCGACGACCCCGCCGCCGCCCTGGCGACGATCCGGGAGGTGCTCCGACCCGGCGGCAGCCTCAGCCTGCTCGTCGCCCAGCGCCACGCCGCCGTCATCGCCCGCGCCATGGCCGGCCACTTCGGGCAGGCCCTCGCCCTGCTCGACGGGCAGGGCGAGGGTCGCTCCGGCCATCGCTTCACCCTCGACGAGGTCGGCGGCCTGCTCGCCGGTGCCGGCTTCGAGCCCGGCCCGACCCACGGCATCCGGGTCTTCGCCGACCTGGTGCCCGGCTCGCTGCTCGAGCTGGAGCCCGGTGCCACCGCTGCCCTGGTCGAGCTCGAGCGGGCGGTCGCCGAGCGCCTCGAGTACCTCCCGCTCGCGACCCAGCTGCACGTGCTCGCCCGTTGATCCCCGGGGCCCGCTGACCCCGACGTTTGGTCACCAACGACAGCCCGGGGGTCGCTTCTCCTGCGGTTGGGGACCAGACGACGGCAACGAAACGGCGGGGGAGACGTGAGGGACCGCTCCCACGACTGCCCGATCCTGCACGTCGACATGGACGCCTTCTATGCGTCGGTGATGATCCGCGACCGGCCCGAGCTCAGCGACGTGCCGGTGATCGTGGGCGGCGGCCACCGCGGGGTGGTGCTCGCGGCCAACTACCCCGCCCGGCAGTACGGCGTCCACTCGGCCATGACCGGCACCCGGGCCCGGAGGCTGTGTCCGCACGCAGTGGTGCTGCAGCCCGACTACGACACCTTCACGACGGTCTCGACGGCGGTGATGGAGAACTTCCGCAGGGTCACCCCGCTGGTGGAGGCGATCTCGCTCGACGAGGCGTTCCTCGACGTCCGCGGGGCGACCCGGCGGCTCGGGTCGCCGCTGCGGATCGCCGAGCAGCTGCGCGCGGTCATCCACGACGAGCAGCGGATCACCTGCTCCGTGGGGATCGCGTCCTCGGTGTCGGTGGCCAAGCTGGCCAGCCGCCGGGCCAAGCCGGACGGGCTGGTCGTCGTACCCCCCGAGGAGATCACCTCCTTCCTGCACCCACTCGACGTGGGTGAGCTCTACGGCGTGGGGGAGAAGACCCAGGCGATGCTGCACCGGCTCGGACTGATCACCGTCGGCGACGTTGCACACACCCCGTTGCGCACCCTCAAGCGCGCGGTCGGCGACTATCTCGGCGGCCACCTGCACGAGCTGGCCTGGGGGGCCGACCGTCGCGAGATCACGCCGAGCAGTGCAGGTGTCTTCGGCCATGGGGAAGGAGATCCCGACAGGTCCATGGGTGCGCAGGAGACCTTCGGCCGCGACACCGACGACCGGCAGGTGATCGCCCGCGAGCTGCTCAAGCTGACCGCCAAGGTGACCCGCCGGATGCGCACGGCCGGGGTCGCGGGCCGCACCGTCTCGATCACGGTACGGTTCGCCGACTTCACCACGATCACCCGTGCCCGCACCCTGCCCGAGGCCACCGACGTGACCCAGGAGGTCTACCAGGCCGCGCTCCGTCTGTACGACGTGCTCGGGCTGCAGCGTGCCCGGATCCGTCTGGTCGGGGTCCGGGTGGAGGGGCTGCTGCCCCGGGAGCGGGTCCACCGGCAGCTGGTCCTTGGCGAGCGCGAGCACGGCTGGTCGGACGCCGACCGGGCCGTCGACCGGGCCGCGCTGCGGTTCGGATCGGCCGTGGTGCGACCGGCCAGCCTTCTTCCGTGACCGGGCCGCGACCACTGCTCGCTCGGATCCTGATCGGGTCTCGACTCGGGTCGCTCAGCTCGTCGCTTCGCTCGGACCCGAGCCGACCCTGCTCGACCTCCCTCGCCTGTCTCGGCCCCTCGCATGATCGGGCGAGGGGTCGGAAAAATGCACAACGTTTCGGACCCACGGCTACCGGGAACCGAACCTCCTGCCTAGACTTGTAGTACCAGTGGTGGGGATCACTGGTGACGCAACGACAGTTGGAGGATCCGGTGCCACTCTCGGAAGAGGAGTTGCGACTGCTCGAGCAGATGGAACGCGCCCTCGTCGAGGAGGACCCCAAGTTCGCTTCCACCCTGCGCGGCACGTCCCTGCGCCGCTCGGCCCACCGCCGGGCGATCGCTGCGGGATTCTTCTTCCTGGTCGGCATCGTGGTGCTGATGACCGGCGCGATCACCCAGCTGTGGCCCGTCGGCGTGATCGGCTTCCTGATCATGCTCGCCTCGGCCACCATCGCCCTGGGCGCGATCAAGGGTCATCAGTCCGCGGCCGACCCCCGCGCCGCCGCACCCGGCACCGGCCACGCCTCGGGCTTCAGCGTGATCGACGGCGGCAAGTCCGGCCGCACCCGCCGCCCGCGTTCCCGCCCCCACAGCTCCGGCACCTTCCTGGAGCGCATGGAGGAGCGGTGGCGCCGACGTCGCGAGAGCGGCGGCTTCTGAGGACGTAGCGCCGGTCAGCCCATGTGCTCGACCACGCCGCCGAACGGTGTGCGGACCGGCTGCTCCTCGGTGCGCGCCCGCAGTCGCGCTCGGCTCGACAGCACCGACGCCGGCAGCCACTCGGCACGACGGCGGACCCGGGGCGGCACCCCGGCTGCGAGCGCCTCGACGCAGGTCTCGACCTCGGCTCGCAGGTGTCCGGCTGCTGCGGTGTGCGACCGGGAGTAGCGCAGCAGCTCGAGGTCACGGACGATCCGGTCCACCGCGACCACGGCATCGGGGTTGATCGCGGGACCGCGTGCCGGCCGATCCGGGGCGAACTCGTCGCCGGGCGCACCGAACAGCTGGACCAGTCGGTCGCGTGTCTCGCGCGGTGAGCGCGACCCGGGCCACGACAGCCGCAGGTCGATGGCGGTCGCACGCAGCTCCTCCCAGGCGGCCTCCGGCCCGTCCACCAGGCGAGCCTCCCGGGCCCGGCGGCGCAACAGGCGCGGGGTCATCGCCAGGAGCACCACCAGCGCGCCGCCACCGAGACCGAGTCCGAGGCGCGCCCACGGGAGTGCGGAGTCGTCGTCGTCGTCGTTGTTCCCGTCGGGCGAAGGAGCCTCCGAGCGCCGATCGGTCTCCGGGTCGCGGGTGATGCTGTCACTCTCGGTCGGGCCGGGAGGGGCCGTCGGGTCGGCGACGTCGCCGCCCCGGCCGACCGTGTACGACGGCACCGACTGCGCGCGCTGCCCCGGCGTCGGCTCGAACATCACCCAGCCGTAGCCGTCGAAGTACAGCTCCGGCCACGCGTGGAGGTCGTGGGCGCTGTACTCGTAGACGCCGTCGCCGATCTCGTCGGGCCGGAGGAATCCGATCGCCATCCGCGCGGGGATGCCGAGCACCCGGGCCATCACGGCCATGGACGCCGCGAACTGCTCGCAGTAGCCCACCCGGCCGCCTTCCCCGTCGGTCAGGAAGGCCTCGAGGTCGTCGACGCTGCTGCCCTCCGGACCCCTGTTGAGGTTGTACCTGAACTCCGACCGGAACCAGTTCTGCAGGGCGACGGCCTTGTCGAAGCGGGTCGCGGCGTCTGCAGTCACGCCGTAGGCCAGGTCCTCGACGATGTCGGGGAGGTCGTCCGGCAGGTCCCGGAACTCCGAGGACACCGCCGAGGAGGAGAGCGAGGCGTTCGCCAGGTCCGAGCCCCGCAGGGCGAGCTCGACGCTGGTCATCGAGTACTCCATGCCCCGGGTGTCGAGATCCTTGTCCCACCGGAAGAAGTCCATCGTGCGCTCGTCGTAGCGCCAGTCACCCTCGGCCTCGATCGCGGAGAGCGGGAACTGCGTGGGCAGCCAGGCCGACTCGAAGCTGTCGTTGATCGAGACCTGGTAGTCGTACTCGTCGAAGTCGACCTCGGCGGAGACCCCTTGCAGGGGCGGCATTCTGCCGTCGGGGCGGTTCTCGCTGGGGATGTCGCGGTTGCCGGGGCTCCACTCGCTTTCGGAGTAGCGGTTGAGCGCGGTGACCCGGAGATAGTCGGGATCGGGGTCGTCTGTGGTGATCCGGATCAGCGGGATGTCCTCGCCGCGGTTGAGGTCGCGCAGCAGGTCGGCCGTGGGGTTCTCGATCTTGACGTTGCCGTCACCGCCGTCGCCGGCGCCGAAGTCGAAGAGATTGAGGTCGAGGGTCGGGATGAGCAGCGGGACGACGACCGCGAGGCCGGTCGCCACGGAGCCGATCGCGGTCGCGTTGGACTTGGCCGCTCCGGTGCGTACGCCGAACGAGCCGGTCGACCCGGCGCCGTCGTGGTCGGTCCCGATCGGCCGTCCCCATCGGTTGATCAGGTCGTTCTCGTGCAGGAAGAGCAGGGCCATGAAACCGGCCGCGGTCGGCACGAAGACCCACAGGGAGACCCCGCCGCCGAGGATGCTGATCGGCACGCTGTAGATCGTCAGCAGCGGCAGGCCGGCCAGCGGGACCCGGCGCGCGGTGCAGGCCAGGATGTCCAGCACCAGCATCGACGCGAGCCCGCCGGCGATCAGCAACGGGTGGACGCCGGGCACCTGGATCGGCACCGGGGCGGAGTACTCCTGCGCGCTGTCGATGGCGTCGCGGAACCCGTTGACCAGCTGCGTCCAGTCCCCGCCGATCGGCAGCGGCGACCCGGTGAGCACGAGGCTGAACACGATCCCCGAGGTGACCAGCTGCGCGAGGACCACCAGCGGCGCGGGCAGTCGCCACCACCGGGCCAGGGCGCCGGTCACGGCGACGGTCACGGCGAGGATCAGCAACGGGCCGAGGTACCGCGGGTCGTTGTCGGTGAAGCCGCCCCACGACGTCATCGCGACCCAGGTGGTGGCGGCGGCCACCAGCGACAGCACCAACCCGGACGACAGGCTCCCGCGTGGCTTCCTCATCCGTGCACCGCCGCCGGGTCGGTGGTCCGCGACCCGTGGTCCGAGGACCGCTGCGCGCTCGCGCGACCGAGCTCCTGCCAGACCCGCTCGAGACGATCCCGTGGACCCAGCGCCGCGCAGCGCCAGCCCTGCTGGGCCAGCACCGGGAGCGCCCCGCCCGTGCCCGCACCGGGTGCGCGCCAGGCCTCGACGTCGAGGGCGATGGCGAGGGCGGAAGCCGTGTGGTGCTGCATGCGCCGCAGCACCGGCACGTCGAACTGCTCGACGTTGCCGACCACCGCGACGGTCAGACCACCGTGCGACTGCTCGGTGAGCCAGCCGGTGTCGAGCTGGACCTGGGGTACGGCCTGGACCACCGCCAGCGCCTCCAGCAGGGGAGCCGCGCTGCTGTCGGCCTCCCGCGAGTGCCAGGCATGGGCCGGGTCCTCGCCGGCCGCGGTGACTAGCCGGACGGTGAAGCCGCGCTGGGTCAGGTGGACCGCGATCGAGGCCACCGCCGACACCGCCGCCTCCAGTGACGAGGCGATGCCCTGACCGCGGTGTGCGCCCATCCGGTTGTCGAGGAAGAGGGTGGCGCGCGACTGCCAGGGCTGCTCCTCGCGGCGCACCATCAGCTCACCGACCCGGGCCGAGCTGCGCCAGTGGACGCGCCGCAGGTCGTCACCGCGGCGGTACTCGCGCACCGTGACGTCCTCGGCCGAGCCGATGGCGAAGGCCCGCGGACGGTTGTCGCCCGACCCGGTCCAGCCGCCGCCGAGGGGGATCGTCGGCAGCGCCACGGTCCGCGGCGTGACCGTCAGCGGGACGGTGGTGCGGAAGGCGCGGCCGAGCTCGACCAGGCCGAACGGGTCGCTCACCCGCACCGACATCGGCCCGATCTCGAAGTGGCCGCGTACGTCGGAGCGCACCTGGTAGGTGACGTGCCGCTTCCAGCCGTGGCCGATCCCCTCGAGGACGAACCGGGGCCGGGTGCCGAGCACGTAGGGGACGTGGTCCTCGAGCAGAAGCACCCCGCTCGGGGTGCGGCCCTCGTTGGTCAGGGTCAGGTTGACCCGGGCAGGCTGTCCGGCGGCCACCAGCTGCGGGCTGACCGTGCGGACCAGCGCCAGCCGGTAGCGGCTGCGGCCGAGGAACGCCGCGGTGACCAGGGGCAGGGCCAGCACCAGGATGCCGACCCGGGTCAGCGCGGGCTGGCCGAGGAGCACGGCGCAGACGACGGCCGTCACGCCCGCGGCTGCGAAGGCCCGCCCGCGGACCGTCAGACCTGCCAGCGCCTCACGCACGGTGCTTCGTGGCCCGACTCTCCGCGACCGACTCCGCCGACGGCGGGTCCGGCACGGGAACCGCACTGATGATGCCGTCGAGGATCGCACCCGTGGAGCGGCCGCTCATCGCGGCCTCGACGCTGGGCAGCAGGCGATGCGTCAGCACCGGTCGCGCCAGGTTGCGTACGTCGTCGGGCAGGACGTAGTCGCGGCCCTGCATCGCCGCGGACGCCTTGGCCGCGCGCACCAGGTGGAGGGTCGCGCGCGGGGACGCACCGAGGCTGAGCTCGTCGGAGCGCCGGGTCGCGGAGGTGAGTGCGACGGCGTAGCGCTGCACGGCCTCGGACACGTAGACCTGGCCGACGATCGCGCACAGCTTGCGGATCTCGGAGGCGTCGGTGACGGCCTCGAGGTCGTCGAGCGGGTTGCGCGCGGTGTGGGAGTTCAGCATCGCGATCTCGGCGGCCTCGACCGGGTAGCCGACCGAGACGCGCGCCATGAAGCGGTCGCGCTGTGCCTCGGGCAGGGCGTAGGTGCCCTCCATCTCGATGGGGTTCTGGGTCGCGATGACCATGAACGGCATCTCGAGCTGGTAGGTCGTGTTGTCGACCGTGACCTGGCGCTCCTCCATGCACTCCAGGAGCGCGGACTGCGTCTTGGGAGAGGCGCGGTTGATCTCGTCGCCGACCACGATGTTGGCGAAGATGCCGCCTGGCCGGAACTCGAACTCGCGCGTGTTCTGGTTGAACACCGAGACTCCGGTGACGTCGGACGGCAGCAGGTCGGGCGTGAACTGGATGCGGCGTACCGACGAGTCGATGCTGCGGGCCAGCGCCTTGCTCAGCATCGTCTTGCCGACTCCGGGCACGTCCTCGATCAGCAGGTGACCCTCGGCCAGCAGCACCACGAGGCTGGCGGAGACGACGTCCGGCTTGCCCTCGATGACCCTCTCGATGTTGCCGCGGATGCGTCCGACCACCCGCGCCAGGGTCTCGAGGTCCGCACCTCCTGCCGTCCCTCCGATCGGTGGAGCGTCCACGTCCGGGTCCTTCCTCGGCCAGTTCCCGTGGCGGTTCGCGTCACGGATCTCGTCAGGTCTCAGCGACACCCAGGGTTGTGATCAGGGTGTGATCACACCCTAGGTTCTGCAGGCAACTTCGTGGCCGTCCCGCCATCATTTCAGACTCGCGCGATCGCGGTTTGGTTGCGAATACCGGGCCACCGACGTCCCCGATGTGCCGGACAGGTCGCCCACCCTCCCCACCTCGTGCCCCCACATCGCCCCACCGGGCGGGCAGATACCCCCTTCCCACGCCTGGAACGGGCCGTGACGCCCTCGTTCCCGGGTGGTCGGGCCGGTCCAGACCAAGGCGCAGACACGGTTGAAAGTGGTTGACGGTGGGGGATAGTGGAGTACTGTGGGGGAAAGTGGGGCAAGAGGCCGAGGAGGTGCCCGATGCGGTTCATGGGCACCTTCACCCCGAAGCTCGACGAGAAGGGTCGGCTCTTTCTCCCCGCCAAGTACCGGCTACGACTGGCAGAGGGGGTTGTCGTGACACGAGGTCAGGAGAACTGCCTCGTCGTGTGGCCGCCCGAGGTCTTCGACCGCGAGGCCGACCGGGCCGCCGAGCGGCCGCTGACCAGCAAGGCCGCCCGCGGCTACAGCCGGATGTTCTTCTCCGCCGGCGACGAGGTGGTCCCCGACAAGCAGGGCCGGATCGGCATCCCGGCCGTGCTGCGTGAGTACGCCGGGCTCGAGAGGGAGGTCGTCGTCATCGGCGTCCGCGACCGGCTCGAGATCTGGAACCCCGAGACCTGGCGGGAGTACCAGGAGGCAGAGGTACGCCGCTTCTCCGAGCTCGACGAGGACGAGGAGTAGCACCCGTTCGGCACCACCAGCAGAAGCACGAAGAACTCAACAGCGGATCCGCAGGACGAGGTCTCTGACCCGCTCCCGCACGGCAGCACCGCCGATCTTCTGGGGCAACTTCCCCGGCACCAGACGATCGGCACGTCCCACCAGAACGTGTCCCCACGGGGAGCGGGCAGGGACCTGGCTCTGCGGATCCGCACCCAGTCACACCCGGGCAGCACCCGCAATCCGAGCAGGGGTCGAACCAGATGAGCAGCACACACAGCGAGGCGTCGCCGGCGGACCGGAGGGTCCGCCACCAGGCGCGCGACGCGGTGGTGGTGATGGCCTTCTCGGCCGGGCTCTCGTCGGCCTTCGCCGTGGCCATGCTCCTCTTCACCTCCCTGGGGCGCTGACGTGAAGCCGACCCACGTCCCGGTGCTCCTGGACCGGGTCGTCGCCCTGCTCGAGCCGGCGCTCGACCACGACGACGCCGTGCTGGTCGACGCCACGCTCGGCCTCGGCGGCCACAGCGAGGCGGTGCTGGCGACCTGCGGGCTGGCGCGGGTGATCGGCATCGACCGCGACCCGGCCGCGCTCGAGCAGGCGCGGGAGCGGCTCGCGCCGTACGGCGACCGCTTCAGCGCGGTGCACGCGGTCTACGACGAGATCCCCGAGGTGCTCGAGCGACGGGGCCTGTCCAGCGTGGACGGCGTCCTCTTCGACCTCGGTGTCTCCTCCATGCAGCTCGACGTGCGCGAGCGCGGCTTCGCCTACGCCGTCGACGCACCGTTGGACATGCGGATGGACGACAGCACGGGCCAGACCGCCGCCGACGTGCTCAACACCTACAGCGCCGCCGAGCTGACCCGCGTGCTCAAGGAGTACGGCGAGGAGCGGTTCGCCCGCAAGATCGCGGCGGCGATCGTCCGGCGCCGCGAGGTGGAGCCGTTCACGACCTCGGCCGCACTCGTGGAGCTGCTGTACGACGAGATCCCGGCGCCCGCGCGGCGTACCGGTGGACACCCGGCGAAGCGCACGTTCCAGGCGCTGCGGATGGAGGTCAACGACGAGCTCGCGGTGCTGCGCCGGGCGCTCCCCGCTGCCATCGACGCGATCGCGGTCGGCGGGAGGGTGGTCGTCGAGTCCTACCACTCGCTGGAGGACCGCCTAGTCAAGCAGGCCTTCGCGGAGGTGACCCGCACCAAGGTGCCCCACGACATGCCGTTCGTCCCTGATGGCCTCGAGCCGGCCTTCGGGCTGCTCACCCGGGGCGCCGAGCGGGCCGGCGCGGCCGTGGGCGAGGCCAACCCGCGGGCCGCCTCCGTCCGGCTGCGCGCGGTCGAGC
>JALZCZ010000309.1 GCA_030862825.1 Actinomycetota bacterium
GTCGGGACTCCTGGTCGCGGTCCGGACCGTTCTCTGAAGCGCCGCTGCGTGGGAACGGTCCGGATCGCCCCAAGACCACGAAGAAGCCTCACCGGCCTTGCCGGTGGGGCTCTTTCGTTGTGGCGACGGTGAGGCTGGCTCCTCTACGTGCGAGCCTCCGCCAGCTGCGTCAGCTCCACGATGCGCGTCCAGCACCGCCGGCGCGCCGACCCGTCAGCGCCTCGTCGAGGGGTCCTGCGGCTCCGCCGTCGCCACGAGGTCGGTGACGGGTGAAGGCGCGTCCGCTGAAGCGCGCGATCTCCGGGGCCGACCGCCGCCGCGTTTCGTGCGGCGTCAGCCGACAGCAGCGGTAGGGCCGCGGTCCGCGGGCCGACTCGGGCTCGCCCGCCGTACGTCGTCGCCCGGTTGGCCAGTGCGACGGCGTACGACTGGTGATCGCGGCGGCCGGCTGAGTGTTACGGCCGCGGCCGGCGGCTGATCGGCCCCTGGCGCAGGAGGTCGTGCGCGCGCCCGAGGACGGTGCGCGGTCGCAGCACCGGGGTGCCCGCCGCCGCCGCGTCGCGCATGCCCCTGACCGTCTCTCGCAGCACCTCGTCGGCATCCTTGCTGGGCCGCCAGCCCAGCTCGGTGCGAGCCTTGGTGCTGTCGAGCACCGGCACCGACAGGGCGAGATCGACCCAGCCGGGATCCACCTGCTGGAGATGCACGCGCCAGGACGCCGCAGCAGCCGCGCGCAGCGCGCCACCCGGCACGTAGACGACCCGCGCACCCAGCGCGGCCCCGATGTCCGGGGGCCGCACGGGGTCTGCGGCCGCCAGGTTGAAGGCGCCGGACGCCGAACCGACCACAACCAGCTCGATGGCTTCCGCCACGTCGTCGGCGTGCACCATCGAGATGGCGATGCCGCGGGCCAGCGGGAGGACGGGAGATGCCCTGATCGCGCGAGCCGGCAGGAAACCCGGCAGGGCGTAGCGCAGCATCGCGCTGGCGGCCGCGCGCTGACCGACGATCCCGGGTCGCAGCCTGGTCACCCGGGGCGGGTCGCCACCGGCCTCGTGGGCGTCCAGGAGTCGTTCGGCAGCAACCTTGTGCCGACTGTACGGCGACGGCGCGATGCCGTCGGTCGGCCAGGTCTCGTCGACGGGTCGGTCGTCGACCTTGGCCGAGTAGGCGCCGACCGACGACATGTGCACGAGGTGGGGGACCCCCACGGCGACCGCCGCCTGCAGGACCCGTCGGGTCCCGCCGACCCCGAGCTCCTCCAGATATCCGGGATCGTGCGAGGGCTGGAACCCCCAGGCCAGGTGCACGACGGCATCGACGTCGCGGAACGCCCACCGCAGCGTGTTGCGACAGCCGTCATGGGTGAGGTCGACGGTGGCCCATCGGACCCCAGTGTCGTTGTCGCTTCCGCCGGCCTCGGGCAACCGGCGGGCCAGGCCGACCAGCTCGTGCCGGCTGCCGAGGCGACGGACGAGCGCCGTGCCGATGTTGCCGGTGGCCCCGGTGATCGCGATCCTCATCGGCGGCCCCCCGGCTGGTTGCGGTCAGGCCGGGGGCGTAGCGGAGGGACGGGTCCGCCCCAGCGCGAGGCCCAGGGCGATCATGCCCGCGCCCAGCACGAGGTGGAGCCAGTCGTCGGCGTCGTTGAGCGGCACGAAGTTGGCGTCCGACGTCTTGTCGATGACCAACCCGTAGATCCACAGCACGAGGTAGATCGCCCCTCCGCCGACCAGGAAGGCGCGGGCGAGCGCGGCGGTGCGCATCATCACCAGCCCCGCGGCTCCGAAGAGAAGATGCACGATGTTGTGGAGGATCGACACCTGGAAGATTCCGAGCAGCTCGGCACGGGACTCGTGACCGGCGAACTCCATGAAGTCGTAGTCGGTGGTGATCCCGGGCACGAAGCCGAGGATGCCGACCAGAACGAAGGTCGCACCCACGACGGCCGCCGCGAGCTGGATCGGGTTGCGGGAGACGGTCGACATAGCGTGTGGTGATGTCATCGGGACCTCCTAGGGCGAGACGGTTCCGGCGTTGCCGGCAGCCATCGGTACCCACCGAGGGTGTCGCTCACGCTGCCGCGGCTACCCCGGGGTGAGGTAGCGGTAGCGATGGTGCTCGCGGAAGCCGAGACCCTCGTAGAGCCGGAGCGCGGCCTCGTTGTCGCCGATCACCTGGAGATACGCCGTGGTCGCGCCCTGCTCGGCACCCCACTCGAGCAGGGCGTCCATCACCGCCAGCCCGAGGCCCTGCCGACGGTGCTCGGGCGCGACCTCGATGGCCCGGAACCCCACCCAGTCGTCGGCGTACGCCGCGACGCCGGAGGCCTGCTGTTCGATCCGCGCGGTCGCGCCGGATGACCCGGTCTCCTCCAGCTCGACCTGTTCGCTCCGCGCGATCCCGCGGTCTCGACAACCACGCCGGGCCATCGCGACGCTGCCCACCATGAACACCGTGTCGGCGTCGTGGCTCTCCAGCACCCAGCCGCGGCCGCGGAACAGCTCGTCCTCGGGGGAGTCGGGCAGCACCGCGGCGACCGGCCGGTCGTAGAACTCCTCCACCCGGTCGACGTCACCGGCGACGCCCGAGGGCCCGAACGCCAGCGCCGAGTTGGCCCGCCGTGCGGAGTGGCCGGCCGACCGGCGGAGCACCCAGTCGCCCACGGACTCGGTCTCGAGGTCGGGGAAGAGCGCGAACGCGCGCACCTGCGCCTCCCGCGGCGAGACCCGCGCGCGCACCGACGCCCGGGGCGGCACCGGCTTGCCCGAGACGATGTCGGCGAGCGCGATGGTGACCGGGGGGCCGGCCTCGGGCTGGACGACGCAGACCCCCTGGCCCCAGGACGTACAGATGCCGAGCAGGTCGGTCATCGCGGGGCCGCCGCTGGGACCGGTTTCCCCCCGCAACAGCCGCCGGATGACCACTCTGTGACCCACGACATGGGGACCCAGTGCGTGGGCGGCCGTAGGGGTGTCTGCATGCTGGGGTTCCTGCGCATCGCCCACGCCGGGATACTAGGCTGGAGTTGCTCTCGTACCTCAGTCGTACCTCAGTCAGAGGAGGAACTGGTGACCTACGTCATCGCCCAGCCTTGTGTCGACCTCAAGGACCGTGCCTGCGTCGACGAGTGCCCGGTCGACTGCATCTACGAGGGCAAGCGGATGCTCTACATCCACCCCGACGAGTGCGTCGACTGCGGCGCCTGCGAACCCGTGTGCCCGGTCGAGGCGATCTTCTACGAGGACGACACCCCGGAGGAGTGGAAGGACTACTACACGGCCAACGTCGGCTTCTTCGACGACCTCGGCTCACCGGGCGGTGCGGCCAAGATGGGCGAGATCGACAAGGACCACCCGATCGTCGCGGCCCTTCCTCCGCAAGAGCACGACGAGTGAACCCAGCCGTCTCCGCACGGCTGCCTGACTTTCCCTGGGACAAGCTGACGGCGTACGCCGCCGCGGCCCGCGCCCATGCCGACGGCATCGTCGACCTCTCCATCGGCACTCCCGTCGACCCGACCCCCGAGGTCGTGCAGGGGGCGCTGCGCGAGGCCACCGACTCACCGGGCTACCCGATGACGGTCGGCCGGCCCGAGACCCGCCAGGCCGCGCTCGACTGGCTGGCTCGTCGGCACGGAGTCACCGGCCTCGGCCTCGACCAGGTGCTGCCGGTGATCGGCTCCAAGGAGCTGATCGCCTCGCTGCCGTCCCACCTCGGCCTGGGCGCGGGCGACCTGATCGCCTATCCCGAGCTCGCCTACCCGACCTACGAGGTCGGCGCCGCGCTCGCCGGGGCGCGTGCGGTCGCCACCGACTCGCTGACGACGTTGGGGCCGGAGCGGGTGTCGCTGCTGTGGCTCAACTCGCCGTCGAACCCCACCGGCCGGGTGCTCCCGGTCGACCACCTGCGCAAGGTCGTCGACTGGTGCCGCGAGCGCGGCACGCTGCTGGTCTCCGACGAGTGCTACCTCGAGTGCGCGTGGGAGACCGAGCCCGTCTCGGTGCTGCATCCCGAGGTCTGCGGCGGCTCCACCGAGGGCATCCTGGCCGTGCACTCGCTGTCGAAGCGGTCCAACCTGGCCGGCTACCGCTGCGCCTTCGTGGCGGGCGACGCCACGGTGATCGGCGAGCTGCTCGCCGTGCGCAAGAACCTCGGCCTGATGATGCCCGGCCCCCAGCAGCACGCGATGGCGGCAGCGCTCGACGACGACGAGCACGTGGCCGGGCAGCACGCCCGCTACGCCGCGCGGCGTACCGTGCTGCGGACGGCGTTCGAGGGTGCGGGCTTCCGGATCGACCACTCCGAGGCCTCGCTCTACCTCTGGGCGACCCGCGACGAGGACTGCTGGGAGACCGTCTCCTGGCTGGCCGAGCGCGGCATCCTGGTCGCCCCCGGCGCCTTCTACGGCGCCGCCGGTCGCCGGCATGTGCGGATCGCGTTCACCGCCACCGACGACCGCGTGGCGGCCGCGGCAGCGCGCCTGACGTGAACCCATGACCAGCAGCTACCAGCGCATCCTCCGCCGGATCCATGGCCGCTCGATCTGGTGGTTCGTCGCCGCTTCGGTCGTGCTCGCGTTCCTGCCGCTGTCGACTCCTGTGCAGCTCGTGCTGTACGTCGTGCTCGCGGTGTTCTTCTGGATCCCGCTGGCCGCCGCCACGGCCAGCTCGTTCCGACGCGGCTATCGGGGTGATCCGCGGAGTTGACGCTCGCCTGATCTGCGACCCATCGGGGCGCCGACCCTGCGGGCGAAGGCCTCCACGTCCGAACGCCGCATCAGGCGCACCCCGGACCGGTGGGTCACGTAGCGCAGCCGTCGCTGCTGGAGCAGGGTGGTCACCTGGCCAGGTGACACGCGGAGGATCCTGGCGGCCTGACTGGCGACCACCCAGTAGGAGCCGTCGTCGTGAAGATGCTTGCGCCAGGGGTAGTGCGACCGGGCGACGGCCTCGACCTCACCCGGGGTGACCGCACGGCCCTGCAGCACCGACCGGGCCTCGTCGGGCGTACAACCGAGAATGGAGACTGGGTCGAAGGTCGTGGTCCGCATCAGGACTCCCGAAAGAAGACGATCACGCGCAACCCCCTGCTCGAGTCGCACTCGCAATCTAGACCCGTCGTGGCGACGGGTAAAGGAGTTCCTGGGTCAGGCCGAGATCGGCTGGACCATCTCGTCGTGTCCGTCGGGCGTCAGGTAGTGACCATCGTCGAAGAGGATCACTCCGTTGCACAGCCGGCACCACCCCTGCTCGCTGTGATCGGCGACCACGTGCGCAGTGCAGCAGTTGGTCGCGTTGATGTCCGGACAGGCCGGCGAGTGAGTACACGTCATTGTGTGGGTCCCCTCCCCAGGGGGTCGTGTTCTTCGATCGTTCCAATGCTAGCCACACGATCGTTCGCGGACGGAACATTTCCACAACCCGGGTTTGTTCGGGTCGCGGCCAAACGGTGGAGGGAGCTCCTCGGTCTTGGAGGAGACGAAGCCGTCCGCGGCGCCGGCCGAGCGACAGCAGCGCGAGCGACCCGGACAACGTGCCCGGACGCTGAGGTACGCCGTCCAACGGCTCGCCGGTGACCACTCCGGCACCTCGAGCGGGCGGTGAGGACCGGTATCTACTGCGGCTACCGGCCCGACCCGCTCGGCCCGCTGACCTGGGACCTCTGGAGCCGGACCTACGCGAAAACGTCGACGTGCACGTGGTCGCGGTGCTCCAGGATCACCTGGTCGCCGTCGCGGGACGGCGGGTCGTAGTTGCGCCAGCCCTCGTCGGAGCGGCGCGCGGTCCAGATCCGGTCGTCGAAGATGACGGTCTGGATCTCCAGCCGCGCGGCCTGGGCCACGAAGTAGTGCGCCATCGCCCAGCCGCGCACCTTGTTGGCGCCGTTGATCGGCCGCACGAAGAGGTCGACGGCCCGGCCCTCGTAGTGGGTGGAGCCCGACATGTGCCCGTCGCCCACACCGCCCGGCTCGAAACCGCCGACCTGAACGTCGCCGAAGACCCCTAGCGCCTCGCGGCGCACGGCCTCGGCCCGCTTGGTCAGGCCGGTCCTGGTCAGCGCGGGGTCGACCTCGTCCACGTCGTCCGAGATCTCGCAGGTGAAGCCCTCGGGGGAGTGTCCCGTGAGCGCCGAGGCGATCGTGCGGGCGTCGCCCTCGTGGTCGGCGTACGCGTCGGGGAAGCCGGATCGCTGCACGGCCTGGGCCGCGGCGGTGATCTCCATCGACTCGTAGCCGTCGATCTCGAGCAGGGCGTCGTAGAAGGCGTTGGTGGAGTAGACCGGATCGAGGATCTCGTCGACCGATCCCCATCCCTGCGAGGGACGCTGCTGGAACAGGCCGACGGAGTCGCGGTCGCCGTACTCGATGTTGAAGAGGTCGGACTCCTGGTACGCCGTGGCGAGGGCGATCGACGCGGCCCGCGCCGGCAGGTCGCGGCGCACGGCGATCGCGCTGATCAGTGACGCGTTCTCGGCCTGCTCCAGGCTGAGGGCGACGCGGCGTCCGTCCACCTCGGCCGTGCACTCCTCGGACGTGGAGAAGAGCTCGGTGTCGCTGCCCAGCATGGCGACGCCGACCGTGGCCACGACGCCCATCGCGGCCAGGCCGACCAGCAGCGGCGCGGTCAGTCTCTTCATCCCATAAGTGTCCGGGTGGGCTCAAACGTTGCTCTTCTGATGCATCCGTGGGAGTCGTCGTGTGACCATGCCGGCCGACCCAGGGGTGCACGTTCAATTACGCCCGCCCCAGGTCTTGTGCCGGGCGACGGATCGGAGCAGCGTGAGGCCCATGTCCGACAAACAGTCGAGGAGCGCCGGCCACGACCTCGAAGCGACCGGGCCCGACGGGATCCGCAACGTCGTCCTCGTCGGGCCCAGCTCCGCAGGCAAGACCACCCTGCTCGAGACGTTGCTCACGGTGTCGGGGGCGATCCCGCGCGCGGGGTCGGTGGTCGACGGCACCACGGTGTCGGACTTCGACGACGCCGAGCGCGCCCACGGTCGTTCGATGGGCCTGGCCGTCACGCCCATCCGCTACGGCGAGACCAAGATCAACCTGATCGACACCCCCGGCTACGCCGACTTCGTGGGCGAGGTGCGCGCGGGGCTCCGGGCCGCCGACTGCGCCCTGTTCGTGCTCGCCGCCAACGACGACGTCGACCACGCCACCGCGGCCCTGTGGCGGGAGTGCGCCGAGGTGGCGTTGCCGCGCGGGGTCGTGGTCACCAAGCTCGACCACGCGCGAGCCGACTTCGCGAACGTGGTCGAGCAGCTGCGGGCGACCTTCGGCGGCAAGGTGCTACCGACCCACCTCCCGGTGCGGGAAGGCGACCAGGTGGTCGGACTGGCGAGCCTGATCGACAAGGCGCCGTCCGACGACGACGCCGCGCAGCGGGGGGAGCTGATCGAGGGGATCATCGAGGAGTCCGAGGACGAGAGCCTGATGGACCGCTACCTGGGCGGTGAGGAGATCGGGCCCGACGTGCTGGTGCCGGACCTCGAGCGCGCGATGGCACGGGGGTCCTTCTATCCCGTCGTGCCCGTCTGCGCGACGACCGCGGTGGGCTGCGACGAGCTGCTCGACCTGATGGTGCGCGGGTTCCCGGCGCCGTCGACCCATCCGAGCCCCGACGTGTTCACCCCGGAGGGTGCGACGGCCGAACCGATCGCCTGCGACCCGGACGGCTCGCTCGTCGGGGAGGTCGTGAAGACCACGAGCGACCCGTATGTCGGCCGGGTCAGTCTGGTCCGCGTCTTCTCCGGGGCCATGGAAGCCGACAACCCCGTGCACGTGTCCGGACACCTGACGTCGTTCTACGGCGAGGAGGCAGGCCACGACGACCACGACTACGACGAGCGGGTGGGCTCGCTGGCCTACCCCTTCGGTCGCCACCAGGTGGCGACGAAACGAGTGGTGGCCGGCGACATCGCGCTGGTGGGCCGGCTCACCCGAGCCGAGACCGGCGACACCCTGTCGGACGTGGACGCGCCACGGGTGCTGCGCCCGTGGGTGGTGCCGACACCGCTGCTGCCGATCGCCATCGAGGCCGAGACCAAGTCGGACGAGGACAAGCTCTCCATCGCGATCGGCCGGCTGGCCGCGGAGGACCTGTCGCTGCGGATCGAGAACAACGCCGAGACCGGTCAGCTGGTGATCTGGACGATGGGCGAGGCACACGCCGACGCGGCCCTGGAGCGGCTGCGCGACCGTTTCGGCGTGTCGGTCACGGCCGTCGATGTCGTCGTACCCCTGCGCGAGACGTTCGCCGCCCCGACCTCCGCGCACGGCCGGCACGTGAAGCAGTCCGGCGGCCATGGTCAGTACGCCGTGGTCGACATCGAGGTCGAGCCGATGCCGCAGGGCGCGGGCTTCGAGTACGCCGAGCGGGTCGTGGGCGGCGCGGTGCCCAAGCAGTTCATCCCGAGCGTCGAGAAGGGGGTGCGCCTCCAGATGGAGCGCGGGGTGCGCAAGGGCTACCCCGTGGTCGACATCCGCGTCACGCTCGTCGGCGGCAAGGCACACAGCGTCGACTCCTCCGACATGGCCTTCCAAAGCGCCGGCGCGCTGGCGCTCCGGGAGGCGGCGGGCTCGGCGCGGGTGCTGATGCTCGAGCCCTACGACGCCGTCGAGGTGATGGTGCCCGATGACCTGGTCGGCACCGTGATGAGCGACCTCGCGGCCCGCCGCGGCCGCCCGCTCGGCACCGACCAGGCACCCGACGGCCGGAGCGTGATCAGTGCCCACGTGCCGGCCAGCTCACTGACCCGCTACGCCGTCGACCTGCGCTCCATGACCCACGGTGCGGGCACGTTCGCGCGCGTCTTCAACCACTACGAGCCGATGCCGGACGACCTCGCCGACGCCGTACCGAGCAGGACCCGGAGCCCCTGACCCCAGCTGGCTCAGTTGGCGTGCAGGGCCGCGTTGAGACGGATGCCGTCGCGCTTCCACGGCACGGCCTCGATCGCGCCGGTCACGGAGTTGCGGCGGAACAGCACGTTGCTGGCACCGGACAGGTCCAGCGCCTTGACCAGCTTGGGCTTGCCGTCCATGTCGGCGATGGTGACCTTGGTGCCGGCCGTGACGTAGCAGCCGGCCTCGACCACGCAGTCGTCGCCGAGCGAGATGCCGATGCCCGCGTTGGCGCCGAGCAGGCAGCGTTCGCCGATGGAGATGACCTCCTTGCCGCCGCCGGACAGGGTGCCCATGATCGAGGCGCCGCCGCCGACGTCCGAGCCGTCGCCCACGACCACTCCGGCGGAGATCCGCCCCTCGACCATCGAGGCGCCCAGGGTGCCGGCGTTGTAGTTGACGAAGCCCTCGTGCATCACGGTGGTGCCCTCGGCCAGGTGTGCGCCCAGTCGGACCCGGTCGGCGTCGGCGATCCGGACGCCGGACGGCATCACGTAGTCGACCAGGCGCGGGAACTTGTCCACGCCGAAGACCGTCACGTGCTGGCCGCTCGCCCGCAGCCGTGCCCGGGTCTCCTCGAACCCGTCGACCGCGCACGGGCCGGCCGAGGTCCACACGACGTTGGTGAGGAGCCCGAAGACTCCCTCGAGCGAGATCGAGTGCGGTACGACGAGCCGGGTCGACAGCAGGTGCAGCCGGAGCCACACGTCGTCGGTGCTCGATGGGGCGCTCTGCAGGTCGGCGATCTCGACGCAGCGCACCTCGCGGGTGACCCCGCGGATCTCGTCGGCCCCGGCCAGCGCCGTCAGCGACTCCGGGGCCTCGGTGCCGTCGGCCGCGCCGAGCGCGGGGCACGGGAACCAGACGTCGAGCACGTTGCCGGCACGGTCGAGCGTGGCCAGGCCGTAGCCCCAGGCGGAGGTCGGTGCGTCAGTCACGTGCCGAAACTCTACGACCACACCCCCACGGCCCGGGTCGGACCCCGATGCCGCCGGACCAGTAGTAAGGATAGGCTTACCTCATGTGCCCGACACTGATCCGCACCCTGGTGGCCTGCTCGCTCCCCGCCGCGCTCCTCGTCGCGTGCGGCTCCGAGAGCGGCGACGCCGGCGCCGATGCCGGGTCGAGCCCGTCGGCGGCTGCCGACCCGATCGTGGTCGACCACGTCTACGGCAGCACCGAGGTCGGGGGAGTGCCGGAGCGGATCGTGTCGCTGGACAGCCAGTGGACGGACTCCCTGCTCGCGCTCGGGGTCGAGCCGGTCGGCTATGCGGTCGACTCCTACATGCCGGACTCGACGGTCCCGTGGCAGGACCTGCCCGAGGGCGCCGCCGCGCTCGACGTGACGAACGGGCCGCCGATCGAGGAGATCGCGGCGCTCGAGCCCGATCTGATCGTCGGCAGCTACACCATCACCGACGAGCGCACCTACGACCTGCTGTCCGGCATCGCGCCCACCGTCCCGAGCTTCGACGAGCAGGACGTCACGCCCTGGCAGCAGCTGGTCGGCCTGACCGGCGACCTGCTGGACCGGCCCGACGACGCGGCACAGCTGGTGGAGGACGTCGACGCCGAGGTGGCCGCGGCCGCCTCGACGCTACCGCAGCTGAAGGGGCAGACCTTCGCCCTCGCGCAGTACATCGTCGGCGACTCCATGTACATCGTGGCCGACGAGGAGGACGGGTCTACGGTCTTCTTCGAGCAGCTCGGCATGACCATGTCTCCAGCCGTGAAGGCCGAGGGGGAGCGCACCGGGGAGACCCGGGTCCAGGTGAGCACCGAGCGCGCGGACCTGCTGCGCGCCGACCTGCTCGCCTTCCTGGTCAACGGCGGCGACGAGAGCGACCTCGACGACATCCCGGGCTTCGACGAGCTGCCCGGCACGGTGGCGGTGCTGGACTACCCCACGATCGTGGGACTGAACACCCCGTCGCCGTTGTCGGTCCCGTATGCGCTCGAGAAGCTCCGCCCGTACCTGGAGGAGGCTGCGCAGGCCGGGTAGGTCACACGCCGGTGCGGCCGTCGATGCGCTCGCGCAGCAGGTCGGCGTGGCCCATGTGACGGGCGTACTCCTCGATCATGTGCACCAGCACTTCGCGCAGCGCGATCGGACCGTCGTCGTGCGAGCCCTCGACGTCCAACGACTCGGCGGCGTCCACGAACTCCTCGGCGTGGACCACCTCGCGCCGCCACGACTCCCACGCGTCGGCGACGACCGCGGGGTCGGCGACGGCGCCGTTGAAGTCGAGGTCGGGGTCCTCCTCCGTCCGGTAGAGCCGGGGCAGCTCCGGCTGGTGCTCCATCACCCGCCGGAACCACGAGTGCTCCACCTTCGCCAGGTGGCGCACCAGCCCGAGCAGCGACAGGGACGAGGGCGGCACCGACCGCATCGCCATCTGCTCGGCGGCGAGCCCCTCGCACTTCATCTCCAGGGTGAGCCGGAAGTGACGCAGGTACTCGAGGAGCGTGGCCCGTTCGCCCACGGGCTTGCTCGCGGTCGCGCGCGGGTCGTCCTCGGGGTCGTCCTCGGGGTCGACCCACAGGCCATCGTGACGGCGTTCGCTCTTCTGCTCGGGCACCCGCCTCACCCTAGTGCGGCGACGGCCACGGCTGGGTCTCCCGAGATCGGGTCGAGACCCCGCTCGCGCACAATGGCGGGATGCGCCGCCCGGTCTTCGTGCTGCACGAGCACCTCAAGCCGCAGCCGCACTTCGACCTGCGGCTCGAGGAGGACGGCGTGCTGAGGTCCTGGGCGGTGCCCCGCGGCCTGCCCGACGACCCGAAGAGCGACCGGCTGGCGGTCGCCGTCTCCGACCACGACCTCGAGCACGCGACGTACACCGACGAGCACAAGTCGATCGCCGACCACGGCTGGTGGGAGCTGGTCGACCGCAACGAGCGGCGGTTCGTGTTCCGGCTGCACGGCGAGCGCGGCGTACGCCGTTATGCCCTGATCGACACCGGCTCGGACTGGTTGCTCCACCTCACCAAGGAGCAGCCGTAACCGATTGGTCCCCGGTGGGCGTCGGGCGATACCGTAGCTGCACAGGCGTCTGAGCCGTCATCAGCGGCGAGCCTCCGGAAGAACGGTCTTCGGGCTCAGTAGAACCGGACGGGTAGGCCCGTCACAGCCGTGAACGAGCGGTCGGGTCCCGGTCAGCCGGGATGCGGCAAGCGAGGTGGTACCGCGGCACACGTCGTCCTCGTGAAGACGACGAGCTGCAGGAGAGAACCGCCCATGGCCTATCCGAAGGTCTCTGTGACTGGCGCGAGCACGGTCGCGTCGAGCCCGAAGTTTCCCGAGATCGAGGAGCGGGTGCTGGCGTACTGGCACGCCGACGGCACCTTCCAGGCGAGCATCGACCAGCGCGACGCGGGCGACGACGGCGCCAACGAGTTCGTCTTCTACGACGGCCCGCCGTTCGCCAACGGCCTGCCCCACTACGGCCACCTCCTCACCGGCTACGTCAAGGACCTGATCCCGCGGTTCCAGACGATGCGCGGTCGCAGGGTCGAGCGCCGCTTCGGCTGGGACACCCACGGCCTGCCCGCCGAGCTCGAGGCCATGCGGCTCAACGGCATCAAGACCACCGACGAGATCGTCGAGATGGGCATCGACAAGTTCAACGACGCCTGTCGTGAGTCGGTGATGAAGTACACCGGCGAGTGGCGCGACTACGTCACCCGCCAGGCCCGCTGGGTCGACTTCGACAACGACTACCGGACCATGAACCCCGACTACATGGAGTCGGTGATCTGGGCCTTCAAGAGCCTCTACGACAAGGGCCTGGTCTACGAGGACTTCCGGGTCCTGCCCTACTGCTGGAACGACGAGACGCCGCTGTCCAACCACGAGCTGCGGATGGACGACGACGTCTACCAGATGCGGCAGGACCCCGCGGTCACCGTTGGCTGCCGGCTCGAGTCACAGGGGAGCGACGACTTCCTCGGAGGCGTGCTGGCCCTGGTCTGGACGACGACGCCGTGGACCCTGCCGTCCAACCTCGCGATCATGGTCGGCGCCGACATCGACTACGTCGTCGTGGAGTCTGACGCCACCGGAACGGCCGAGCGTTACCTGCTCGCCGAGCCGCGGCTGGCGGCGTACGCGCGCGAGCTGGGGGAGAGCCCCGAGATCGTCGAGCGGATCAAGGGCCGCGACCTGGTCGACCGCGCCTACACGCCGCCGTTCTCCTACTACGCCGGTCGTGAGAACGCCTTCCGGCTGGTGGAGGCGGAGTTCGTGACCACCACCGACGGCACCGGGCTCGTGCACAC
>JALZCZ010000310.1 GCA_030862825.1 Actinomycetota bacterium
GACGGACTCTGGATGGCCTCGGAGAACGACTACGACGCGATCGTGCTCGACGTCATGATCCCGGCTCCGGACGGCATCACGCTGGTGCAGGAGCTGAGGCGCCGCGGAAGCGGGGTCCCGGTGCTCATGCTGAGCGCCCGGGACCAGGTGCGCGATCGCGTTGCGGGGCTGAGGGCCGGCGCGGACGACTACCTGCCCAAACCTTTCGCGCTGGCCGAGCTCTTCGCCAGGGTGCGGGCGCTCACGAGGCGAGAGCCGGTCGCGGAGAGTCGGTTGCAGATCGGTGACCTGGTCCTCGACGAGGCCAGTCACGAGGTCTGGCGCGGGGACACCCGCGTCGACCTGACACCACGCGAGTTCAAGCTGCTGCACGAGCTGATGCGGCACCCCGGAGAGGTGGTGACCCGGCCCCAGCTGCTCCGGGCCGCCTGGGACGCCGCATACACGGACCGGTCCAACAACCTGGACGTCTACGTGCGCTACCTGCGCAACAAGATCGACCGGCCCTTCGGGACGCAGATCCTGCAGACCGTGCGGGGCGCGGGCTTCCGGCTCGGCCTCGAGGAAGCAACCGCCGAGGACCGGCGAGGCTGACCATGCTCGAGCCCGCCGATTGCTCTCATCGCATCCTCATCGACTGCAGCGCATGATGCCGACATGAGCACTTCCCAGGCAGCCGCTCAGCGCGAGAGCCCGGCGGCCCGGTTGTTGGTCGTTGAGGACGACGAGCGGATGCTCGACTTCCTGCGGCGCGCGTTCGAGTCCAAGGGGTACGCCGTCCAGGCGGCGATCGACGGCTCCCGGGCGCTGCAGCTCGGGCTCTCCGACGACTTCGACCTGGTCGTCCTGGACGTGATGATCCCGTCTCCCGACGGTCTCGAGGTGCTCCAGTCCTGGCGCCGGGCCGGCCGAACCATGCCCGTGCTGCTGCTGACCGCCCGCGACGCCCTGATGTCGCGGGTCGACGGCCTGGACCGTGGTGCGGACGACTACCTGACCAAGCCCTTCGCGGTGGTCGAGCTGTTCGCACGGGTCGAGCGGCTGTTGGCACGCCCGGGCCGGTTGCGTCCCACGGTGCTGCGGTGCGGTGACCTGTCGCTCGACCCCGCGACGCAGACGGTCAGCCGAGGTGAGACGCCGGTGCAGCTGTCGCCGAAGGAGTTCGCGCTCCTGCACGAGTTCATGCGCAAACCCGATCGCGTCCTCCGCCGCACCGACCTGCTCGATCACGTGTGGGACTTCTCCTACGACGGCGACTCCAACGTCATCGACGTCTACGTCGGCTACCTCCGAGACAAGGTGGACCGACCGTTCGGGACGGAGACCATCGAGACCGTACGCGGCGTCGGCTACCGCCTCCACTGCAGCTCGCCGGATCAACCGGACACGGCCCCGACCGCTGAGGGCGGGTGGTGAGCCGAGACGACGGGCCCGAGCTGGATGACCGGGCCGCGTCGCCGTACGCCATCGTGGGGCCGGGCTGGCGCCGACTGGTGCCGCGGACGCTTCGCGCCAGGCTGACGTCCGTGGTCGTGATCGGCGCAAGTCTGCTGCTGATCGCCGGTCTCGGCGTCCTCTACGTCGTGCTCGAGCGCCAGCTGCACGCCGCGATCGACGACGGCCTGAGGGCCCGCGTCGATGACGTCAGCGCGGCCGCCACGACGGGAGAGGGTGGACAGCTCGCGGATCCCTACGCGCAGGTCCTCCGCTCGGACGGGACCGTCGTGGCCGCGTCGTCCAGCGCGCCCGGCCGGGCCGTGCTCACCGCGGAACAGCGCCGGGTCGCCCGCGACGAGCTGATCTTCGTGAGCACCTCGGTCCCCGGGCTCGAATCGCCCGCAAGGCTCGCGGCGCAGTCGGTGCCTGGGACCGATCGGATCGTGGTGGTCGGGACATCCCTCGACGACGTCGAGGAGACCGGCGACCGCCTGCTGCTCGTGCTCGGGCTCGCGCTCCCCGTGCTGCTGATCCTCCTGGCGCTGGTGCTGCGGTGGACGATTCGGGCGTCGCTGCGGCCGGTGTCGGCGCTGACCACCCGGGCCGGGCGCATCTCCACCGCGGGATCGACCGAACGGCTCCCGGAGCCACAGGGCCAGGACGAGATCGCCGAGCTGGCCCGGACCCTCAACGCGATGCTCGACCGGATCGGCATCGCGTTCGAGCGTGAGCGCGCGTTCGTCGACGACGCCAGCCACGAGCTGCGTACGCCGATCGCCGTGCTGCGCGGGGAGCTCGAGCTGGCGCTGCTCGACAACGACCCCGGGCAGATGCGCCGCGCGGTCGAGATCGCGCAGGCGGAGGCCGAGCATCTGAGCAACCTCGCAGTCGACCTCCTGGTCCTCGCTCGGCAACGGGCCGGGAGCCTGGTCCTGGAGCGCGGACGGGTGGAGGTCCGCGAGGCGGTCGAGCGAACGGTTGGCCGGCTCCGACGTCTCTCCGATGCGTCCCTGACGGTGACCGGCGCTGCGGTGACGGCTCGACTGGACGCGGCTCGCCTCGACCAGCTGATCGTGAACCTCGTGACCAACGCGGTCCAGGCGGGCGCGGGTCGGGTGCGGGTCACCGTTGCCCGGAGCGATGCCGACGTCGAGATCCAGGTGGACGACGACGGGCCCGGCTTCCCCGAGGAACTGCTCACCACGGCGTTCGACCGCTTCACCCGTGGCGACGCGGCCAGGACCCGGCGACAGAGCGGAAAGGCGCCCAGCGGGGCCGGGTTGGGCCTCCCGATCGCGGCCGCCATCGTGCGGGCGCACGGCGGTGAGATCTCGGTGGGCAACGACTCGGAGCTCGGCGGCGCCCGGGTACGCATCCGGCTACCCCTCGAGGTCACCGACTGAGACTGGCCGCATCCCCGAGCAGGATCAGCGGAGCCTGATCGGCTGGTCGCTCCGGTGCGGACGGCGGTCGTGCAGCTGGAGCGCGCTGACCACGAGGGCGAAGTGGCTGAAGGCCTGGGGGGTGTTCCCGAGCTGACGCCGGGTCACTGGGTCCCACTCCTCACTGAGCAGTCCGACGTCGTTGCGCAGGGCGAGCAGCCGCTCGAACAGCTCTGTCGCATCCTTGTCACGCCCGGCCGAGTGCAGGGCGTCCACCAGCCAGAAGGAGCAGGCGAGAAAGACGCCTTCGCCGGCGGGCAGTCCGTCGTTCGTGTGATCCGTGCGGTAGCGGAGGACGAGGCCGTCCTGGGTGAGCTCACGCCGTATCGCATCGATGGTCTCGAGCATTCGGGGGTCGGTGCCGGGCAGGAAGCCGAGGCGCGGGATGAGCAGCAGGCTGGCGTCGAGGTCCGTGCTGCCGTAGGACTGGACGAATGTGCCCCGCTGCGCGTTGTAGCCGTGGGTCAGGACCTCGGCGTGGATGGTGTCGCGCAGTCGTGCCCAGCGGTCGGCCGGTCCGGGTAGCCCGCTCTCGCGGACGGCACGGACCATGCGGTCGGCCGCTACCCAGGCCATCACCTTCGAGTGGGTGAAGTGGCGGCGCGGCCCGCGCATCTCCCACAGGCCGTTGTCCGGGTCCTGCCAGGTTCCCTCGAGATGCTCCATGAGCGCGACCTGGAGGTCCCAGGCATCGTCCGCCGTCGTCATGTCGGCCTCCCGCGCGAGGTGCAGACCGTCGAGGACCTCACCCCAGACATCGAGCTGCAGCTGACCGGCCGCGGCGTTGCCGACCCGGACCGGTGCGGACGACTCGTAGCCCGACAACCATGGCAGCGTCATCTCCGGCAGCCTGCGAGTGCCGTCGACGCCGTACATGATCTGGAGCTTGCTCGGATCGCCCGCGACCGCGCGCAGCAGCCACTCCCGCCAACCTCTCGCCTCGTCCCGGTAGCCCGCCGCCAACAGGGCCTGGAGGGTGAACGTCGCGTCCCGCAGCCAGCAGTAGCGGTAGTCCCAGTTGCGCGGGCCGCCCAGCTGTTCGGGCAGCGAGGTGGTGACAGCCGCGACGATGCCGCCGGTGGGTGCGTAGGTGAGGGCTTTGAGCACGATCAGCGAACGCTGGACGGCGTCTCGCCACGGACCGGTGACGGACGACTGGGCGGACCAGCCCTCCCAGAACTCGACCGTCTCGGCCAGTGCCTGCACGGCATCGACCGGCGCGGGCGGGCTGACGTGGCTGGGCGCCCAGGTCAGCACGAACGGCACCGTGTCGCCGGCGCGGACGGTGAACTCCGAGACGGTGCGACGGTCCCGGCCCACTAGAGGTGCCGGAGTACGCAACCAGGCCGCATCCGGCCCGGCCACCGCCTCGATGGCGCCACCGACGTTGCGGACCCACGGGACGACCTGTCCGTAGTCGAAGCGCAGCCGCAGCTCGCCGTACATCGGCACCGCTCCGCTGACGCCCTGCACGATCCGCACGATGTCCGGCGCCTCGCCGCGCGGGGGCATGAAGTCGACCACCCGGACGGTGCCCTCGGGGGTGTCCCACTCGGTCTCGAGGACCAGGGTCTCCCCGCGGTACCGCCGGCGGGTGCAGGTCCCGCCCGACGCGGGCGCCAGCAGCCAGCGGCCGGACTCGGGAGTGCCGACCAGGGCGGCGAAGCATGCGGCGGAGTCGAAGTGGGGCACGCACATCCAGTCCACCGAGCCCTCCCGGCTGACCAGGGCTGCGGTGTGCAGGTCGCCCAGCAGGGCGTAGTCCTCGATCCTGCTCATGTCCGGCTCTCCTGGATGTCGAGGACGACCTTCACGTCGTCCTGCCGCCGTACGAACGCCTCGCGGTAGCGGTCCAACGGGACGCTGCGGGTGATCAGGCGGGTCAGCCACTCCTGGTCCGCGTCCGCCAGCGCCTTCGCGGCCTGGTCGTAGTGCCGCCGGTTGGCGTTGACGCTGCCGAACACGACGTCGTTGCCGAGCACGAGCTCACGGTTCACCGCCCCGAGGTCGAGGGCGATGGTGGACCCGACCCCCGAGACACCGGTCAGGCACACGATCGCGTCCGGCGACCGCTGGGTCAGGACGTCACCGACGACTGCTGGTGCCCCGGTGCATTCGATGAGCACGTCGGCGCGCAGCCCGGAGGAGGGCAGCGTGTCGTGGTGGTACGCCGCGCCGAGGGCGCGAACCAGGTCCGGCTTCGGTCCAGCACTGACGCGGTCGAAGACATGGACCTGCAGGCCGCGCTGGACCGCGAGGAGCGCGGCGAGCAGGCCGACGGGACCGGCACCGGTGACGGCGACGACCTCGGGTTGCCAGAAGGCGCGTTGTCCGATCCGCTCGACCTGCTCCCAGGCCTTCGCCACGATCGTCGTGGGCTCGAGCAGCACGCCCAGCTCTCCCAAGGAAGGACTCAACCGCACCACCGCATCGGGCTCGGCACGCCATCGCTCGCGAGCGAACCCGTGCAGCCCGCGGATCCCGCGCTCGGTGTAGCGGCCGTTGCGACACATGTCCCATTGGCCGACTGCGCACGCCGGGCACGGCTCGGGATCGGGGCGGCGCACGATCCCGACCACCAGGTCCCCGACCGAGAAGCCGTTCCCGGCCGGCGCCTGCCGGATGCGGCCGAGGTTCTCGTGTCCCAGCACCAGGTCTGCCTGGCCGGGAGGCGCCTCGCCGTACCCGCCGTCGACGATCTCGCTGTCGGTGCCGCACAGGCCGACCGCCAGGGTCTCCACGAGGAGTGCACCCTCCTCGGGGCGCGGCTCGGCCACCTGGGCGAGGCGCAACGAGCGCGGCACTCCGGGCCGAACCGTCAGCGCCCACATGGCGGTCTCGGGTTGCAGTCGATCGTCCAGTGGCTCATCGGGTCTCCTCCGGCGGCAGGTCTGGTCGTCCATCCGCCGGCCACTCTGCGGTGCAGCCGATGAGAAGGAGATGAGAAGGCCTTACGTCCTCACCGGGTTCTCATGCTCGGCGACGCACTGTCCAGCCATGACCTCAACCCCGTAGCTGCCATCACGAAAGGAAGTGCGTCATGGTCATGACAGTCCCGGCTCCCACAGGAGCGATCCGAAGTCTGATCCCCGCACGCCTGGACCGGCTCCGGTGGAGTCCGTTCCACAGCAGGCTGGTCATGGCACTCGGCGTTGCCTGGGTGTTGGACGGCTTGGAGATCACCGTCGCGGGCTCGGTGGGCGGTGCGCTCGGCCGGGCCGACACGTTGAGCATGTCCTCGACCGCCATCGGCGCCATAGCCACCGTGTACCTGGTCGGCGAGGTGGTCGGCGCGCTGGTCTTCGGCCGCCTGTCCGATCGGCTCGGTCGGCGCAACCTGTTCATGGTCACCCTGGCGGTCTATCTCGTGGGGAGCGGCCTGACCGCACTGACGGCAGGGCACGGCACGTTCTGGGTGCTTTTCCTCTACCTGACCCGCTTCATCGCCGGCACCGGCATCGGCGGCGAGTACGCCGCGATCAACTCGGCGATCGACGAGATGATCCCGGCGCGCTACCGAGGCCGCGTCGACATCGGCGTGAACGGCACCTACTGGGCCGGCTCGATCCTCGGCACGCTCGCGGCCCTGTTCTTCTTGAACGTGATGCCGGTGTCGGCCGGCTGGCGTCTCGGGTTCCTGGTGGGGCCGGCGCTCAGCCTGGTCGTGCTCTACGTGCGACGCAACCTGCCCGAGAGCCCGCGCTGGCTCCTCACGCACGGCCGGGCCGAGGAGGCGGAGCGCACCATGCGCGAGATCGAGGCACTCGCGGAGCGCACCTCCGGCGAACGGCCGGCAGCGGTCGACGAGCACGACGCGATCGAGATCAGGCCGGTGCGGGTGGGATTCCGCGACCTCATGCGGGTCCTGTTCGTCGAGCAGTGGCGCCGATCGGTGCTCGGCGCGAGCCTGATGATCAGCCAGTCGTTCCTCTACAACGCGATCTTCTTCACCTACGTCCTGGTGCTGACGAAGTTCTACGGGGTGCACGCGGCGGCGGCGCCCATCTATCTCCTGGGGTTCGCCGTGGGCAACCTGCTCGGGCCGTTGACCATCGGCCGGCTCTTCGACACGGTCGGACGCAAGCCGATGATCGCCGGCACCTACCTGGTCTCCGGAGTCGCGCTCGCGGTGACTGCTGTGCTCTTCGAGCAGGGCGTGCTGACCGCCGCCACGCAGACCCTCGCCTGGTGCGTGATCTTCTTCTTCGCCTCAGCGGGCGCCAGTGCCGGCTACCTGACGGTCAGTGAGATCTTCCCCATCGAGGTCCGGGCCCAGGCCATCGCGGTCTTCTTCGCCGTGGCACAGGTCTTCGGGGCGCTCGGCCCGGTGCTCTACGGCCACCTGATCGGCAACGGCAGCGACCCGACCCGCCTGTTCGTCGGTTACCTGATCGGCGGCGGAGTGATGGTCTTCGGAGGGCTCGTCGAGCTCGTGCTCGGTGTGAAGGCAGAGCGGAAGCCGCTCGAGTCCGTGGCCACGCCGCTGTCCGCGGTCCCCGAGGCTGTGCCCCGCGCTGGGGGAGCAACAGGGACGTTCTCCCCCAGCCGACCCGGCCCGAAGTGAGAGAGCGGCCTCAGGGGCCCGGCCGCTCGTCCCGGCGTACACGCAGCCAGCGATGACCGTACCCCTCGAGCGCCATCTCGACGGCGCCGCGGCGGCCGGGTTCGAGAGCCTCGTTCGTGAACAGGTCCTCGAGCCAGACCGGCTCGTCACCGACGAGGTCGTCGGGGTCCAGGTCGAACGTTGTCGTGGTGGGCTGAGCCGACAGGTTGTGCACGGCGACGAGCGACGACCCCTCCCAGTGGCAGCGGTGCACCAGTACCTCCCGGCGCGACTGGGGGAGGACCTGGAAGCGTCCCCAACCCAGCTCGGGACACTCGCGGTAGGTCTGGATCAGCTCGCGCAGGAAGTGCCACAGCGAGTCGGGGTCGCGCTTCTGGTCGGCCACGTTGACGTGCTCGGGTCCGTAGCCGTCGGGCACCACCCGCTGGATCAGGCGGCGCGGGGGAGCAGTGGAGAAGCCGCCGTTGCGGGCAGGCTCCCACTGCATCGGGGTGCGCACCGCCATCCGGCCCTCGGCCTCGAGGTCCTCACCCATGCCGATCTCCTCGCCGTAGTAGAGCGTCGGCGTACCGGGAATGCTGAAGAGCAGGCTGTAGGCCATCCGGATGCGGCGGGGGTCGCCGCCCAACATCGTGGGCAGCCGGCGCTTGAGGCCGCGGCCGTAGATCTGCATGGCGGGCTCGGGTCCGAACGCGGCGAAGACCTCCTGGCGCTCCTTCTCCGAGAGCTTGTCGAGGATCAGCTCGTCGTGGTTGCGCACGAACGTCGCCCACTGGCAGTCGGGATGGATCTTCGGTCGAGCCTTGAGCGCCTTGGCCAGCGGGCGGGCGTCCTCGCGGGCGAGGGCGAGGTACATCGCCTCCATGCCGATGAAGTCGAACATCATGGTGAGCTCGTCGCCGTCGGAGCCGCCGAAGTAGGCGCGCTGCTCCTTGTGGGGCAGGTTGACCTCGCCGAGCAGGATCGCGTCGCCACGTCGTCGACCGAGGAACGACCGCAGCGCCTTGAGGTAGGCGTGCGGGTCGCCCGGTACGTCGTCGGCGGCGGTGTCGATGTCGGCGATGAGGAACGGCACGGCGTCCACGCGAAAGCCGACGAGCCCGAGCTGCAGCCAGAACCCGATGGACTTCGCGATGTGGTCACGGACCTCCGGGTTGGCGAAGTTGAGATCGGGCTGGTGGGAGTAGAAGTGGTGCAGATACCACTCGCCGGTGCGTTCATCGAACGTCCAGATGCCGTCCTCCTTGTCGGGGAAGACGACCTTGTCGGAGGTGTCCGGCGGCGGGTCGGAGCGCCAGACGTAGTAGTCGCGGTAGGGGCTGTCCTTGCTCCGTCGGGCCGCCTTGAACCACGGGTGCTGCGCCGAGGTGTGGTTGACGACGAGGTCGGCGATCACCCGGATCCCGCGGTCGTTGGCGGCGCGGACGAGCTCGACGAGGTCGCCGTGCGTGCCCAGCCGGCTGTCCACCCCGAAGAGGTCGGTCACGTCGTAGCCGTCGTCGCGGTCCGGCGTCGGATAGAACGGCATCAGCCACAGGCAGGTCACCCCGAGCTCGGCGAGGTAGTCGGTGCGCTGGGTGAGCCCCGCCAGGTCGCCGATGCCGTCGCCGTCGGAGTCGGAGTAGGTCTCGACGTCGACGCAGTAGATGACGGCGTTCTTCCACCACAGGTCGCCGGTGCTCACCCGTCGCGCCACAGTTCAGGCCTCCTTCAGCTCCGGCAGCACGTGTTCGCCGAACGCATCGATGAAGCGCTCCTGCGACTGCCCGACGTGGTGGAGGTAGATCTCGTCGAACCCCGCTGCGGCATACTCGCCGAGCCGGTCGCGGTGCCATCCGAGGTCGGAGGAGATGTCGACCACGGTCCGGACCGTCTCCACGGTGACCTCCTCCGACACCACGTCGAACGCCTCCACCGTGTCCAGGTCCCACGCCACCGGCTCGCCGAAGACGTTGCTCCGCCACTGCTCGTGGGCGATCAGCTCCGCCTCCGCCTCGGTCGGCGCCCACGAGAGATGGACCTGCAGCGCGAGCGGTCCGGTGCCTCCGGCGCCGCGGTACGCCGCCACCATCTCTCGCAGCTGCTCGGGCGGTTGGTTCACGGTCACCAGGCCCTCGCTCCAGGCGGCGACCCGCGCGGCGCTCTCCAGCGACACCGCCGGTCCCACCAACCGGGGCCGTGGGTCCGGCACCTCCCACAGCCGGGCGCGGTCGACGGTGACCAGGCCCTCGTGGCTGACCTCCTCGCCCGACAGGAGCCTCCGGATGACGTCGACGCACTCCTCGAGCCGTTGCGTGCGGATCTCCTTGCGTGGCCAGGCGTCGCCGGTGATGTGCTCGTTGCTGGCCTCACCGCTGCCGAGGGCGACCCAGAAGCGGCCCGGAAACATCGTGCCGAGGGTGGCGAAGGCCTGCGCGACCACGGCCGGGTGGTAGCGCTGGCCAGGCGCGTTGACGGTGCCGAACGTGAGGCCGGTCGTCGCGAGCGCCGCGCCCAGCCACGCCCACGCGAAGGCCGAGTGTCCCTGGCGGCGGCTCCAGGGGGAGAAGTGGTCGGAGCACATCGCGATCTCGAACCCGGCTCGCTCCGCCCGTTGTACGTCGGCGAGCAGCTGTCGAGGCGCTATCTGCTCGTGGCTGGCATGGAAGCCGAAGCGGGCCATGGGCCCCACACAACCCGATCCTCGCGGCCCGCGCGACCCCGACCGGTCCTGTCAGGGATGGAGTCAGCGGAACTCGAGGCCGGCGAGCATCTCCTCGAAGGCCGCGAAGTCGTCCTCCGACTCCGCTGCGCCGGGGAGCGTGCGAGCCCAGGCAAGCACCGTGACCCCGTCGACGTCCATGACCGCGATGTGGAGCAGGGCGAAGTCCTGCAGCCCGTAGCAGTCGTCGGGCGCGAGGCCACGCTCCTGGCAGCCCAGCGACCCGGACAGGCCGGTGGTGGTGCTCGCAGTCACCAGTGTGGCCGGGTGCCCGTCGACCTCCATCGAGGTCGGCGCGGAGATGTCGCCGCCGTACCGCTCCAAGCCGCGCAGGTAGCCGACGTAGTCGCCAGGCACCGGCCTGAGACGGCGCCCGCCGTCGGCCGGATCGTAGATGCCGACCGGGGCGATGAAGCGAACCGCCCGGTCGACATCGACGCCGTCACCGACCCAGGTGAGGAAGCGCTCCTCGTCGGCGGCCGGCGCCGGCGGTAGCCAGCTCGGTGGATCGACCGTGAACGGGACGACGAACTGCCGTGTCGAGTACGGCGCTGGTCCGGTCGTCGCCTTGTCGGAGGCCGTGGGCGTGGCTTGAGGGTCGTCCGACGCGCCGCAGCCCGCCGCGAGGGCGACCACCGCGACGACGCTGGTGCTGGCGAGAAACCGTCGCATCTGGAGCCTTTCTGTCCGATCCTTGACTACGGACAGTCCTGACGCGGGCGTCTTGTTTACCGCAACACCGGTAAACATCTCGGACCTCCCGCGTCTGTCTCTCGGTGGAGGCGCTGGTGGCAGACGACGAGAGAGACGCGACCCGCGCGGGCAGGTCCGGCCCGCTCGGCGTCGTTCGCGCGCTCGGCCGCGGCTCGGATGATGACGAGTTCAGCGACTTCTTCGTCGTCGAGTACGCACGCGTCGTGCGCACCGTCTACCTCGTCGTCCACGACCACGGCCGTGCCGAGGAGATCGCCCAGGACGCCTTCGTACAGCTGCTCGAGCACTGGTCCACGGTCGCGGGCTACGACCAGCCAGGGGCGTGGGTACGCCGGGTGGCCATTCGGATCGCGGTGCGGTCGGCAGGCCGGGAACGGGCGCGTGCCGTGCTGGAGCGGCGGACCCGCACCTGGCGGATCGAGCCGCCGGCGGACCTGCCTCTGCCCGAGTCGGAGGTCCTCACAGCGGTGCGGGAGCTCCCCACGAACCAGCGGGTGGCGGTGGTTCTGTTCTACTTCGAGGACCGGCCGGTCGAGGAGATCGCCGACGCACTCGGCTGCGCACCCGCGACGGCCCGGGTCCATCTCCACAAGGCCCGCCAGCGCCTTGCCGCCCTGCTGCACGAGGAGGTCGACGATGTCGTTGGATAACCGCCTTCGCGCTGGGCTGCGCCAGTCCGCCGACGTGGTCGACCCGGCGGTCGACGTCGCGTTCAGTGAGGTCTTGGCCGAGCGTGACCGCCGGGCGCGCTCACGCAGACGGGTGCCGGTCGCCCTGGCGACCGCCTGCCTGGTGGTCGTCGGCGCCCTGCTGGCGATGTGGCTTCCGGGTGGCCCCGGCGCCGACGACACCGTCGCCACCGATCCGCCCGCGGAGACCGGGACCTATGAGGCCGTGCTCGGCGGCGACCTGGCCGGCACCTGGCGGCTTCGACTCGGCGACGGCAGCCTCTCCCTGGTCGCACCCGACACGGAGGCGCTCGGCACCCGGCTGGTGTCGGCGTCGTACCAGCAGGAAGGGGACCTGCTCACGACCGACCTGCTGGTGGAGAGCGGCCCGTGCGCGTCCCCTGCCTCCTACCGGTGGGCGGCTTCCGACGAGGGGCTGAGCCTGCGTGTCGAGGACGACGACTGTGAGCTGCGGAGCCGGCTGTTGTCCTCGGAGGGCTGGGGCCGCGTCGGGGGACCGGACCTGCCCGAGGGGAGCTATCGCAGCGAGACGTTGTCGCCCGACCGGATGCAGGAGGCAGGGCTGGCGGCCGGCTACCCTGCCGCAGACATCGATGACTACATCGGTTCCGCGTTCCCCGAGTTCGAGGCGTTGACCTACACACTTCAGCTCGACGGAGACGAGTGGGTCGTCTATGAGTCGGTCGACGGCGGCCCGCCTGCCGTGGCGTGGGCAGGGCCCTACGACGTCGTCGACGAGGCCACCATCGTGGCCGGCGAGGCGCCATGTGGACCGATCACCTATGACTACCGATGGGACGGGGACCGCCTGGTGATGGTCGTGCTCGACGACGAGTGCATCGAGAACGGCAAGGTGCCGGTCGGTGAGCTGGTCGCGCAGACCACGACGTACGAGTCTTCGCCCTTCACCCGGGCTGAGGAGTAAACGCTTCGGGTCCGTCGGGCCTGTCTTCAGGTGTCACCACACCGAGGAGACCCTGATGCGTATCCGAACAGCCCCCTTCGTGCTCGCCGCCTGCCTGCTCTTCGGGCCAGCCTGCTCGAGCGATGACCCCGATATCGATGCCGCGCCCGATGACTCGGTTTCCGGGAGCACAGCCGAGTCCACCCCAGACGTGGCGGACGCGCTCGTCGGCACCTACAGCACCCCGCCGCTCACCGTGAAGCGGATGGCCCAGGCGGCCCTCCGCGCGGGATACGACGGATACGACGCCGAGGATGTGGAGGACATCCTCACGGGGGAGTTCGCTGACGCCCACAGCGTCGTCTTCACCCTCGAGCTCTCAGCGGACCGGTGGGTGGCGTTCAAGACCGTCGACGACGGCCAGCCCGAGGACATGTGGGCGGGGCCCTACGAGGTCCTCGACGACTCCACCGTCGTGGCCGGCGAGGCACCGTGCGGCCCGATCACCTACGACTACCGGATCGACGGCGCCGAGCTCGTCCTGGAGATGACCGACAACGACTGCGTGGAGCCGGACGGGACCGTGCCAGGAGGGGAGCTGGTCGCCCAGACGATTCTCTACCAGAGCGCGCCCTTCCAGCGGATCGGCTGACACGCGCGGGTGCGGTTGGCTACCTGACGGCGAGCGGGCCGTGGTCGTTGAAGGCTCGCTCGGCGAAGCGCTTGCCGATGCGGTGGTGTGCGGCGGCGTCGGGATGGAGCTGGTCGGGCAGGGGCAAGTCGGCGAAGTCCGCTTCGCCGTAGAGCTCGCGGCCGTCGAGGTAGTGCAGGTGGGGGTCGTCGTCAGCCCTTGCCGCAGTGATCCGGGCGAGCTGGTCGCGGACGATGGTGAGGGTCAGGCGGGTGCCGTCCGCGGGATCGCCTGTCGCCACGAAGCTCAGCTTTCCGGCGCCGATCTGGCGGAGGTCCGGCGCAGCGGGGCCGGGAGTGTCCTCGTGGATGGGGCACAGGGTCGGCGAGACGACCAGCAGCGGCGTCGTGGGATGTCCCTCGCGGATCGTGTCGAGGAAGCCGTGCACGGCCGAGGCGAACGCGCGCAGCCGCATCACGTCGGTGTTGACCAGGTTGATGCCGATCTTGACGCTGATCAGGTCCGCCGGGGTGTCCCGCATGGCCCGCGCGGTGAACGGGTCGAGCAGCGCGCTGCCGCCGAACCCCAGGTTGACCAGCTCCACGCCGCCGAGGGAGGCAGCCAGCGCCGGCCACGTCGTCGTGGGACTCTCGGCGTTGGAGCCCTGGCTGATCGAGCTGCCGTGGTGGAGCCAGACCTTCCGGCCCTGGTCCGGCACGGCCTCGGTCTGGGCGTCGGTGCGCAGGGCGACCAGCTCGGTCATCTCGTTGTGCGGCAGCCAGATCTCGACGTCCTTCGGCTCAGCGGCCAGGTCCGGGAACCGGATCGTGCCGATCGGGCCCGGCCGGCTCTCGACGGACCCGGTGGTCATGTCGATCGTGTTCACGTTGCCGCCGGTCGCGCTCGCACGTCCGGTGAGTCGACCGTCGACGATCAGGTCGTAGACGCCGTCGGCACGCGGCGGCGCACCCACGTAGGCCGTCTTGGTGGGCAGCACGTCCAGCTCGACGACGGTTGCCCGGGTGTGGAAGACCAGACGTACTCCGGAGGGCTGGACCTCGGCCATGACCAGCAGGTCGTCGGGGATCTGCCGGCGTGCCCAAGCGGGCAGCCGGTGCGGCAGCACCCCGTGCGCAGTGCGCTCCAGGTCGAGGGCACCGCGTACGACGTGCTCGGTGAGGGGCGTGCTGAACCAGCCGTCTGCCGCCGCCTTGCCGCTTCGGTCGGGCCCCTCGTGGGCGTGCATGGCCACAGTTTGCCGGGTGCTCGGGCCGGCGACTTGCCGGAGTCAGCCGGTGAAGGACTCGGGACCGAGGCGTCCCCACGCCAGGAAGCCGACGAGCGCGATCACGACCACGTTGAACACCATCGCCCGGGTCTCCTGCCGGCGGAGCTGTACGACGGCCGCGACGACCACCATCAGCACCAGTCCGATGGCGGCCAGGGGCACCAGCACCGGGGCGATGTCGAGCGCACCGGGCAGGACCAGCCCCACGGCGGCCAGGACCTCCAGGAGGCCGATGGCCTTGATGCTGCCAGGGCTGAAGCCTTCGAGGAACTCCGTGCCGGAGGCGACGAGCTTGTCCTTCGGCTGCGCCAGCTTCATGGTGCCGCTGGCCAGGAAGGCGGCGGCCAGCACTCCCGCGATGATCCACAGTGCGATGTTCATGGGAGTTCGACGACGCAGCCCCGCGAACTGTCAGGTGGGACGGCAACCTCACAGTTCCGGGCGCTGCGTCGTCGTACGTGTGGGGAAGACTGTGACCAAGGAGCTGTCGACACCATGACCGACCCGGGCCTGACCGCCGTGATGAGCGAGCGGCGCCAGCTGATCAACCTCGCCTACCGACTGCTCGGCTCCCTTGCCGATGCCGAGGACGTCGTCCAGGAGACCTACGCCCGCTGGTACGCCATGTCCCTGGCCGAGCGGGACGCCATCGAGGTCCCCGCCGCCTGGCTGACCAAGGTCGCCAGCCGCATCTGCCTCGACCTGCTCGGCTCGGCGCGGGCCCGGCGGGAGCGCTACGTGGGTGAGTGGATCCCGGAGCCGGTGCCCGAGCACGCGGAGTGGACCGACGCGGGCTCAGGCACCACCGCCGACCCGGCCGACAGGGTCACCCTCGACGAGTCGCTCAACATGGCCTTCCTCGTCGTGCTCGAGTCGATGACCCCGGCCGAGCGCGTCGCGTTCATCCTCCACGACGTCTTCCGCTACTCCTTCGCCGAAGTGGCCGAGATCGTCGGCCGTACGCCGGCGGCCTGTCGCCAGCTGGCCTCGTCGGCCCGGCGTCGCCTCGCCACGTCGCAGGAGCCCGGGCCGCCGACGGCCCAGCGCGCCGACATCGTCCGAGACTTCAAGCAGGCATGGGAGGCCAAGGACATCGCCGCCCTCATCGGCCTCCTCGACCCCGACGCCGTCGCGACCGGTGACGGCGGCGGCCTCGTCAGCGCCGAGCTCCACCCCGTACAGGGCGGCGAGCTGATCGCGCACCGCTTCGTCGAGCTCTGGGCCGCGGCGCCGGACCTGACGCTCTTGGAGCGCACGGTCAACGGGCAGCCGGGCCTGATGGGCCAGCAGGACGGCGTCACCGTGGTGGTGATGGCGTTCGACATCGCCGGCGATCGGATCAGGCACGTCTGGGCGGTGCGCAACCCCGAGAAGCTGCGGACCTGGGCGACGGCCTGACGCGGTCCTGCATCTCCACGGCCCACGAGGGTACGTTGACGCCATGCCTCGGGAACAGCACAGCCTCGTGTCCACTCGCTCCCTGATCATCCTGGCCGCGGCAGCGGCTCTCGTCGCGTCGCTCGGCCTGTCCGGCGGGCCGGCGACGGCGAAGGACGACCCGCCTCCCGCCTTCGACGCGACCATCCGGGTCGTCGACGAGGAGACCCGGGCGTCGATGATCGGCGTCTCGTGGAAGCCCGGCTGCCCGGTGCCGATCGACGACCTGCGGATCGTGGAGATGAACCACTGGGGATTCGACGGCCAGGTGCACGACGGCGGCCGGCTGATGGTGCACCGGCTCGTCGCCGACGACGTGGTGCAGGCCTTCGGTGAGCTGTTCGCCGCACGGTTCCCGATCCGGCGGATGGAGCTGATCGAGGCCTACGGCGGCTCCGACGACGCGTCGATGGATGCCGACAACACCTCGGCCTTCAACTGCCGGCCGATCACGGGCACCACGGACCGGTTCTCGATCCACTCCTACGGTCAGGCGATCGACATCAACCCGGTCGAGAACCCCTACGTGCGCGGCACCACCGTGCTGCCGCCCGCCGGCGCCGCCTTCCTCGATCGTGAGGACGTCCGCCCCGGGATGATCGTCAAGAACGACGTCGTGGAGAAGGCCTTCTCCGACGCGAAGTTCTTCTGGGGCGGTGACTTCAACTCGCTCAAGGACTACCAGCACTTCGAGACGAAGAAGCTGCAGCTTCCGTCGTGACCGCCAGCCGATCTGCACGGGAGAGGAAGGCCGCCGCGGAGGCCGGCCTGCTGGCGAAGGTGAAGATCGATGTCGCCGGCGACCAGCAGTTCGTCTACAAGATCAGCTGCTCCGAGTGCGTCGTCGAGGGCCACCGCGACTGGTCGACCTACCGTCCCGGCACCGACAACGGCTTCATCGCGGCGATGGACCGGTGGGTCTTCCACCTGACCGAGAAGCACCCCGGCAGCGACGCCCCGTGCCTGGCCTACCTGTCGGCCGCCCAGCAGCGCCTGCACGAGCGGCGAGAGAGTTCTGCCGGCGGAGCATGACCCTCGACCGGTGACGAGCCGGCCGAGTGTCGAGACCAGGTGACGTACGCGGCTACGTATCCGCGATCGGCTGACAGTCTCGACACGCGCTCGGCAGGGCCTCGCGCGGCTCGATCACCTGGAAGCGATGGCCGCGTCGAGGCCAGAGCCAGATAGGAACGACGCCAAATTGGTATGCCGGGACGTCGGCCGCCGACCTACCCTGGAGGCATGAACACCATCCATCTCACAGACTCGGAGCTGGAGATGGCCCGCCACGGGATGACGGCCTATCTCCGCAGTTTTGGCCATGACGAGGCCGACACCCTCGTCCTCATCAAAGCCGTCCTGAACCGGCTGAACGCCGCACAGAGGGAGCCCGAGCCGACCGGCGCGGCAGGCTGAACAAGCTGGGGGATCGCGAGATGACGCACACCCAGCCCGGTGGCAGCGGCAACGGGACCTGGCCGTGGCCGCCCGAGATACCGCCGCCCCGACCGTCGGAGCCACCGGGCGAACCACCGCGGACATGGCCATGGCCGGGAGCGCCGACGCCGATCCTGCCCACGTGGGAGGAAGCGGGTGCCACGCGGCGGGAGAAGGACCTCGCCGACCGGCTGCTCGACCAACGCATCGTGCTGGTCAACGGCCGACTGGACGACGCGCTGGCCGACCACGTCTCCCGGCAGCTGCTGCTCCTCGGCAGCACTGATCCCGACCGCCCCATCGAGCTCCACCTCTCCTGCCGGGACGCGGAGCTCAGCGCCTCGGTCGCGCTCGCCACTGCCATGGACCTCACCCGCGCCGACGTACACACCATCGTGAGCGGCCTGCTCGGCACCCCCGCACTCGCGGTCGTGTGCGCGTCAGCCAAGCGGTCGGCGCATCGGAAGGCGACGTTCGTCCTCTCCCTCCCGCGTGAGTCCGGCGAAGGCACCGCGACCGAGCTCGCCACGAAGGCGGAGGAGCACGAGCTCCTCGTGTCCCAGCTGGTCGAGCGGGTCTCCGCGGTGACCGGGCGTCGGGACGAGGACGTGGCGACGGATCTGCAGTCCGACCGTCTGCTCTCGGCCGAGGAGGCCGCTGCCTACGGTCTGGTCGACCACCTGCTCTGACGCCGGGCCGCTCACCCCGCAACCGTCGCCTGGACGGTGAACGTGGTGGTCCCCCCGGCGGCGTTGCGCACGGACCCGAGGCGTACGGCGTAGTGGACTTCGTCGTTCCACACCAGGTCCAACGCGGCGGCGCCGATGAGCGGCAGCTCGATCCGGTCGAGGCCGTCGGAGCCGAGCGCGGTGCCCGGCCGATCGAGGGACCTCCGGCGGAGGGTCGTGTCCGGTGCGAGGTTGCGGATGCTGAGCTGAAACATGTCCTCCTGCGGGGTGACGTCCATGCGGACGCGTCCCGGGTCCAACAGGAGCATGCCGCGGGCGCCGTCCTCGATCGAGCGCCCGGCCGAGATCACGCGGCGACCGTCGTCGAGCACGGTCTCGCTCTGGCCGGTCATGGTGCGCTCCGGTCGAGGACGATCAGCGCCCAGCCGAGGAGGTCCTCGTGCGAGACGAGGCCGTAGCCCGCGGCCCGGTAGAGACC
>JALZCZ010000319.1 GCA_030862825.1 Actinomycetota bacterium
GGCCGGCCTCGAGGCGCCGGGCGTCGCGGAGCGCAAGAACGTCAAGCCCCAGGTCGACGTGTGGACCTTCCCCGGCGGCTACGCGTTCATCGTGCTGTCGGAGGGTCGCCTGATGAACCTCGGCAACGCCACCGGTCACCCGTCGTTCGTGATGTCGAACTCCTTCACCAACCAGGTGCTAGCGCAGATCGAGATCTTCACCAAGCCCGAGGAGTACCCGGTCGGCGTCTACGTGCTGCCCAAGCACCTCGACGAGGAAGTCGCGCGCCTGCACCTCGACGCGCTCGGCGTCCGGCTGACCACTCTGACCGACGACCAGGCGGCGTACCTCGGTCTCTCCGTCGAGGGCCCGTACAAGTCCGAGCAGTACCGCTACTGACCAAGCGAGCAGCCGGCACGCGGTCACGACGGGCACGGCGAGACCCCTCGAGAGCCGGGTTCCCAGGATGGGGACCCGGCCCGGTGGCAAGATTGAGCACATGAGCCAGGGGGCAAGCGGGGACAGCCTCGCGACCAAGGGCAGGGTGCTCGTCGTCGACGACGACGCGGCGCTTGCCGAGATGCTCACGATCGTGCTGCGCCAGGAGGGCTTCGACACCCGCATGGTGACGCGGGGCGACGAGGCGCTCGGGGTGTTTCGTGACTACAAGCCGGACGTCGTGCTCCTGGACCTGATGCTGCCCGGCAAGGACGGCATCGACGTCTGCAAGGAGATCCGCGCCGAGTCCGGTGTACCGATCGTGATGCTGACCGCGAAGGGCGACACGGTCGACGTCGTCGTCGGCCTGGAGTCGGGGGCGGACGACTACGTCGTCAAGCCGTTCAAGCCCAAGGAGCTGGTCGCCCGGATTCGGGCGCGGGTGCGCCGCCTCGACAGCGCCTCGCCGGAGTCGCTCACCATCGGCGACCTGGCCATCGACGTGCCGGGCCACTCCGTGCGCCGCAACGGTTCGCAGATCAACCTCACACCCCTCGAGTTCGACCTGCTGCTGTGCCTGGCCCGCAAGCCGTGGCAGGTCTTCACCCGCGAGGTGCTCCTCGAGCAGGTCTGGGGCTACCGCCACTCCGCCGACACCCGCCTGGTCAACGTGCACGTGCAGCGGCTGCGGTCCAAGGTCGAGCACGACCCCGAGCACCCGGAGATCGTGGTCACCGTCCGCGGTGTCGGCTACAAGGCCGGGAACGTCTGACGCCCATGGCCCGGGTCCCGCCGGTCAAGGTGCCCGCCGGCGTGCGACGGGCCCTGACCTTCTGGCGCCGCTCGATCCAGGTGCGGGTGGTCGCCAGCACCGTGGTGCTGTCGGCGGTCGTGATCACCGGCGTCGGGTGGTTCCTGCTCCAGCAGACCCGCGACGGCCTGCTCGAGCATCGAGCTGAGGTGGTGGTGGCGGTGGCCAACGGCGAGACCGACCAGGCCGTCATCCGGCTGGCCGCGGTGGAGGGCACCGAGCTCAACCCCACCCAGCAGCAGGCCGACCTGGTGGACCCGATCCGCAGCGCGGGCGAGACCCGAGGCTTCTCCGTGGTCCTCGGCGGCCCGGTCGGCAGCGGCCGCCGGCTGGCCGACGGTGGCGCTGAGAAGACGCTCGACCTCGACGTTGCCAGCGTGCCGGCCCGGATGGAGGAGCGCTTCGACGATCCCGCGCCCACGGCGTACTCGTTCACGGAGATCATCCGCGCCGACCCCGAGACCGGCGAGGAGACACGGACGCCCGGGATCGTGGTCGGCTCCCAGGTGCAGCTGCCGGCGGACGGCCGGATCTACACGCTCTACTACCTCTTCCCGCTCGACGAGGAGCAGGAGACGCTCAGCCTGCTCACCCGGGCGCTGCTGACCGCGGCAGGGCTCCTGCTCGTCCTGGTCGCCGGGCTGACCTGGCTGGTCACCCGGCAGGTGGTGACGCCCATCCGGATGGCGCGCCGCGTGGCCGAGCGACTGGCGGCCGGCCGGCTCCAGGAGCGGCTCCGGGTCCGGGGCGAGGACGACCTGGCCCGCCTCGCCACGTCCTTCAACCAGATGGCGAGCAACCTGCAGAAGCAGATCCGACAGCTCGAGGAGCTCAGCCGGGTCCAGCGCCAGTTCGCCTCGGACGTCTCCCACGAGCTGCGTACGCCGCTGACGACCGTGCGGATGGCCGGCGACGTGCTGCACGACGCCCGGTCGACCTTCGACCCGGCCACCGCCCGCGCAGCCGAGCTGCTGCAGACCGAGCTCGACCGGTTCGAGACGCTGCTCGTCGACCTGCTCGAGATCAGCCGCTTCGACGCCGGGGCGGCCATCCTCGACGCGGACGACGTGAACCTGGTCGACGTCGCCCATCGTGTGGTGTCCTCCACCCAGCACCTCGCCGACGCGCGGGGAGTGCGGGTGGTCGTCGACGCGCCCGATCATCCGTGCGTGGCCGAGGCCGACATCCGCCGGGTCGAGCGGATCGTGCGCAACCTGGTCACCAACGCCATCGACCACGCGGACACCGGCGGCCTGGAGCCGGGGATCGTGGTCCGGCTCGCGGCGGACGCCGAGTCAGCGGCGATCGCGGTCCGCGACTACGGCGTGGGCCTGGCGACCGGTGAGTCGGCGACGGTGTTCAACCGCTTCTGGCGGGCCGACCCTGCCCGGGCGCGCAGCAGTGGCGGCACCGGGCTGGGGCTCTCGATCGCGCTCGAGGACACCCACCTGCACGGTGGCTGGCTTCAGGCCTGGGGTCGCCCGGGGCAGGGCGCGCAGTTCCGGCTCACGCTGCCGCGCCGCGCCGGCGCCCCGCTGCGGCACAGTCCGCTTCCGCTGGTGCCCGAGGATGCTCACGACGGACTCGAGGTGGGGACGCCATGACCGCCCGGACCCGCGCCCGCCTGATCCTCGCCACCGTCGCCCTGCTGCCGGCGCTCGGCTGCTCGCAACTGCCGACGGACGGGCCGATCGTGGAGACCCGCAGCAGCACCGACGTCGACGAGGCCCAGCCGCTCGGTTTCGACCCGGTGCCGCCGCAGCCGAACGCCAGCAAGGTCGACATCGTCAACGGCTTCCTGGACGCGATGACCGCGTGGCCGCAACGGCTGGACGTGGCCAAGAAGTTCCTCTCGCAGGAGACCCAGGGGTCCTGGAAGCCCGAGGCGTCGACGATCACCTATCTCGACGTCGGGCCCGTGATCGAGGGCAATGTCACCGTCAGCGTAGAGCTCGTCGATCCGGAGCACTACGACGAACGCGGCGCCTGGAAGGGCCCGCTCGCCCTGGGGGAGCAGGTCCTCGACCTCCAGATCGTCGAGGAGGACGAGGAGTACCGGATCCTCGACCCGCCGGACGCCCAGATCGTCCCGAGCGACTGGTTCGCCGACCGCTACCGGCAGGCGAACGTCTACTTCTTCGACAACACCAACCGGATCCTGGTGCCCGAGCCCGTCTTCGTGCCGCGGGGCGACCAGGCGGCGACGACACTGGTGAGCCGGCTGCTGGAGGGGCCCGCCGAGCCTCGGGTGGAGTCCACCGCCTTCCCGCCCGGCACCGACCTCGACTTCTCGACACCGGTCTTCGACGACGGGATCGCCGAGATCCGACTGGTCGGCAACCCTCCCCCCGCGTCGCAGGAGGCCATCGAGAAGATGGTCGCGCAGCTTGCCTGGACGCTGCGCCAGGAGGAGATCACGGCGCTGCGCCTGACCATCTCCGGCGTGGAGATGAGCCTGCCGGGCGGCGTCAGCGAGATCGACGTGGACAGCGCACCCGCGTTCAACCCCACCGGGTCCGAGGCCAACTACGCGCTCTACGGGCTGCGGAACGGGTTGCTCGTCGCGGGGAACCGGGACGAACTGACGCCGGTCGCGGGACCGTTCGGCGTCACCGACCGCTGGCTCCGCTCCGTCGCGGTGAGCATCGACGGTGCCACGGCCGTCGGGGTCAGCAAGGACGGACACCGGCTGCTGGCCGCGCCCGTGCGCGAGCCGTCGAACGACGAACCGCCCGGCGGCGAGTCGACCCTGGTGGCGGGCGCCTCGAATCTGCTCAGGCCCGCCTGGGACTTCGCCGAGCGGCTCTGGGTCGTCGACCGCACATCGGCCGGGGCGAAGGTGAGCTACATCGAAGGGGCCAGAGCTCACGCGGTCGACGTGCCGGGCGTCAGCGAGCGGAACGTGACGTCGTTCCTGGTATCTCGCGACGCCACCCGGTTCGTCGCGGTGGTCAGGGCCAGCGAGCCCGAAGGGGCGGGGACCATCGACGAGCTGCGGGTGGGGCGGATCGAGGCGCTCGAGGAGGGTGGCGAGCTCCGGATCCGCTCGACCAAACGGATCCCCCTCGAGGACGCCGGCTCGCTGCGCATCAAGGACATCACCTGGACGTCGACCACCACCATCGCCGTGCTCCGCGAGGTGACCGAGGACGAGCTCTACAGCGTGCAGACGGTGGCGGTCGACGGTGCGCCGACCGACACCTCGCCCACGACCATCAGCGGACCTGTGACCGGCCTGGCAGGAACACCCGTCCCCGAGAGCCGCCAGTACGTCGTCACGCCCACCAGCCTGATCGACATCCATACCGGCGCCGAGACGTTCCTCGACGACTCCGGCTACTCCAGCCTGGGTTACGTCGGCTGACTTGCGAGACGGGTCCCATCCACCTCCTACCGGCTCCGAGGACTGAGTTGTCACTGCGGTCTCGAGGGATGTGGGTGAGCGCCACTTCCCATG
>JALZCZ010000323.1 GCA_030862825.1 Actinomycetota bacterium
AGGTGCTGTCCCGGTTCGAGGCCAAGGGTCTGACCATCGTGGCGATGGAGCACCGCACCATCGACGGCGCACTGGCCGACCGCCATTACGTCGAGCACGTCGAGCGCGACTTCTACCCGCCGCTGCGCGACTTCGTCACCAGCGGTCCGCTGGTGGCCATGGTGCTGGAGGGCGACGAGGCGATCGAGGTGGTGCGCGCCATCAACGGCGCCACCGACGGCCGCAAGGCTGCGCCCGGCACCATCCGTGGCGACCTCTCGCTCTCCAACCGCGAGAACCTCGTGCACGGCTCCGACTCCGCTGAGTCGGCCCTGCGCGAGATCGAGATCTGGTTCCCGGGGTTGTAGGGAGCTCGCGACCGACCGCCTCGCGGACCGCGACAGCCTTAGCTTCCGCAAGCCGTGCTGGCCCACGGCGCGACGACCGGCCGCGCCGGCAGACCAGCCAGGACGGTGGTTGCGCGGTCGTATCCACAGCCGCGCGGCCGCCGGTTCCCTGCGCCTCGGCGGCGAGGCACTCTGCCCGGCATGGAACTCCGACCTCCGACCGAGCCGACCAACGACCCGTTCTTCGCAGCCGTACGCCATCGGCATCCCGAGGTCGACATCGTCCTACTGCCGCCGCCGGAACCTCCGGCCCCCGCGCAGGCGGCGGGGGAGGTCACCCACCCTGGGAGTGATCGCTGATGGAGGTGGTGCCGCCCCAGGTCGGCGTCGCCGCCCGGGGCTGGGACGAGCAGTCGCTGGACCTGGCCGCCACATCCGCCCAGATCCGCGACGCACCCACCTCGGGCTTCACCGGCCCCGTGGCCGGTGTCGCCTCGCGGTTCGCGGCCACGTGGGGGCGGCACGCCGAGAGCCTCGCGGGGCAGTGCGAGGCGGTGGCCGACGGCCTGCGCCTGGCGATCCGCGACTACGTCACCAGTGACGAGGCTCAGGCGTTGCCGCTGCTGGAGCTCGCGTCGTACGTGCAGGAGGCGCGATGAGCACGATCACGCTGCCTCCCCAGCCGCGGCCGATCCCGCCGTTCGTGCCCGACCTCGGCTCGATCAGCGACTGCAGCGCCCGGCTGCTGGCCGCCTCGGCCCAGGTCGACGACCTCGGCACCTTCGTCGCCGGCGGCGCTCGAGTGGGGGACTGGTCCGGCCGGGGCGCGACGGCGTACCACTCCTCGATCGCGCCGATCGGGCGCGGTGCCGACGCGATGTCGCTGGCCCTGCGCGCCGTGGCCCGGCGGGTGGAGGCGCACGCAGCCGAGATGACGACCCTCGTACGCCGTCGGGACGACCTCGTCGAGCGCCGGCAGGAGCTGACCCAGCAGATCGCGCTGCTGCAGGACGAGGCGACCGGCGCGACGCCTGCGGAGGTCCCCGCCCTCCAGGCCGCCTGCGACCAGGTCAGGACGCAGGTGCAGAGTCTCGACGGCGACGTGACCCGCTGGGTCACCGACGTCTCCGTCGAGGAACAGGAGATGGTCGACGCGCTCCTCCGGGTGCTGAGCCTCGACCAGGTCGAGACGGCGTACGGCGGGATTGCCGACCCGGCGGACGCGGCGCTCGCGACGATGCCGACATCGCGCGCCACGCCGGAGGACGTGAACACCTGGTGGGACGGCCTGACGACCGGCCAGCAGCAGGCGATCCTCGCCGCGAGCCCCGGCTCGATCGGCAACCGCGACGGGATCCCCGCGGGGGTGCGAGACGACGCCAACACCGTGACCCTCGAGCGGGACCTCGCGGAGTGGACCCTGCTGGAGGAGCGGGGCCTGCTCACCGACGACGAGCGACAGTGGCTCGACAACGCCAGGGCCGCCGGCCGGGCCGTCCAAGCCATCGAGGGGCGGGTCGACCCGGTGACCGGTGAGCCGATCGAGAGCCGGCTCTCCATCTACGACCCCGCCGCGTTCGACGGAGACGGTGCCGTCGCGATCTCCGCGGGCGACCTCGACACGGCCGACAACGTCGCGGTCGTCGTGCCGGGCTTCGGCACCGACGCCGAGAGCGCGCCCTACCACGCCGACCGGGCCGCGACCATCTACGAGTCGACCCGCTACCTCGACGACACCCAGACCAACGCCACCATGTTCTGGATCGGCTACGACGCACCCGACAACCTCCCGTGGACGGGCGGGGGCTGGGACGGGGCGGGCGTGGTCACCGAGGCCGCGGCGACAGCGGGTGGCGACCGGCTCGCCGACACCATCGACGGGCTGCGCGCCGGACGCGATGGCGAGCCCGCCCACCTCACCACGATCGGCCACAGCTACGGCTCGACCACGACCGGCCACGGTGCGCACGACCACGGCCTCGCGACCGACGACCTCGTCTTCGCGGGCAGCCCGGGGGTCGGCGCAGACACCGGCCATGCCCGCGACACCGGGCTGGACCCGGACCACGTGTGGGCCGGCGCCAACAGCCGCGACCCGATCACCTACCTCGCCAACCACGGCTGGGTGCACGGCGAGACCCTGGGCGGCGCCGGGCTGGGCGACGACCCCGCGGAGGACGACTTCGGCGGCACCAGGTTCCAGGCCGAGTCGACCACCCGCGGCGCGCTCCCTGACGTCGACCAGCACGTGCGCTACTTCGACCACGGCACCGAGTCGCTCTACAACATCAGCCAGATCGTCAACGGCGGCTACGACGAGGTGCTCGAGGCCGAGCCCAACCACGATCCCTGGTGGGGCGGGGTCCAGGACCCCGAGCTCGACCGCGACCCGACCACGCAGGTGACCCGGTGAGGCTGGCAGTCTGGGTGGTCGTTCTTGCCCTGACCGCCTGTGACCCGGGAGACGACGTGGACGTGGACCCGGCCGATGCCACGGCGCGGCTCGAGGCCCAGCGCACCGAAGTGCGGGACTTGGTCGCCACCCTGGCCACCAAAGCGGCCGCGGTCCTCGATGGGCGGGTGAGCGCCGCCACGGGTCACTCGGAGGGCTGCGCCTCGGTCTTCCCGGAGGGCCACCGCAGCTTCCGCTACCTCGGCTCGGCCCGGGTCGAGGCGGGACCGGTCGTAGCCCGCCCCTACCTCGACGCGCTCGGTCCCGCCCTCGAGGAGGCGGGGCTGACCGACGCGACGCTGGCGGAGCGACCCGGCGGGCGGACCCTGGACGGCACCCGGGGCGGGCTCGAGGTGCGGTGGTCCGAGCTGCCCGGCCAGGGTGACTACGTGCTGCTCGACGTGTCCGGCCCGTGCGTCGACGTACCCGAGGACGAGCGCGCGGAGTGGGAGGGTCGGCCGGACCCGACGCCGATCGTCGACTGAACGGCTGGTAAAGGACTCCTCGGCGTGCCTGCGCCGATCTCCGGCCGCGGAATCTTACGCTCGCCCGGTACGGCGGGAGCGTGCGCGCGTCGTACGCGTCACCCTTCCCCGGCGCACGAAAGAGCTTGCGAGGCATGCGCGCATGGCGAACAGCTTGATCGGCCGTGACATGGCTGTGGACCTCGGCACCGCCAACACGCTGGTCTACGTCCGCGGCAAGGGCGTGGTGCTCGACGAGCCCAGCGTGGTGGCCCTCAACGACGCCACAGGCGAGATCCTGGCCGTCGGCCACGACGCCAAGCGGATGATCGGCCGCACCCCCGACAACATCACCGCGATCCGACCGCTCAAGGACGGCGTGATCGCGGACTTCGACGCCACCGAGCAGATGCTGCGCTTCTTCATCCAGCAGGTGCACCGGCGTCGCTACTTCGCCAAGCCCCGGATGGTGATCTGCGTGCCGAGCGGCATCACCCCGGTCGAGCAGCGGGCGGTGAAGGAGGCCGGCTACCAGGCGGGCGCTCGCCGGGTCTACATCGTGGAGGAGCCGATGGCCGCGGC
>JALZCZ010000352.1 GCA_030862825.1 Actinomycetota bacterium
CGCCGGCCCGTACGGTGTGACCTTGCCCACCCGGCACCGGCTCGCCAGGTCCCGGCACCGCGAACAGGTCGAGGACGCGAGCGGGTACGGGCACCGCCTCAGCGTAGGCGGACTGCGGCTTGCAACTCAGTGTTCGAACTACTACCTGGGTGTTCAAACACCTGGATGGATGACTCAACACTGAGTTACAAGCGACGGCGACGGCCACATAGGTTGGCACCGTGACCGAGCCCCTCGACATCACGAGCCCGAGCAACGCGCGGCTCAAGGCGCTGGTCGCGTTGCACAAGCGCCGCAGCCGGGCCGAGGCCGGGGTCACCGTCGTGGAGGGGTACGACGAGCTCGCGCTGGCGGTCGAGGTCGGCGTCGTCCCGACGACGCTCTACTGCTGCCCGGAGCTGGTGTCCGAAGCACGGTCCGGCCTGGTCGGTCGGGTCGCGGCGCTCGGCAGCGAGATCGTGCGGCTCGGGCGGTCGGCGTACGAGAAGGTCTCCTACCGCGACTCCCCCGACGGGTTCCTGGCCGTGGTGCCCGACCCGACCCGCTCCCTCGACGCGCTGGACCTGCCGGACGACGCGCTGGTGCTGGTGGTCGAGGGGATCGAGAAGCCCGGCAACCTCGGCGCGATGCTGCGCACGGCCGAGGCCGCCGGCGTGCACGCGGTCGTGGCCGCGTCACCTCTCACCGACTGGGCCAATCCCAACGTGGTGCGCGCCAGCAAGGGCACGCTCTTCGCCGTGCCGGTCGCCAACGCGCCAACCGACGAGGTGATCGCGTGGCTGCGTGCCCGTCGTACGGCGATCGTGGTCGCCACTCCCGAGGCCGACCGGCTGGTCACCGAGGTCGACCTCACCGGCGCGGTCGCGCTGGTGGTGGGCGCCGAGCACGAGGGCGTGACCGAGGCGTTCAAGGCCGCCGCCGACCAGCTGGTGAAGCTGCCGATGGCCGGCCGGATCAACTCGCTCAACGTCTCCAACGCCGCCGCCGTCGCCGTCTACGAGGCCGTGCGGCAGCGCTGACCAGCGACTCGAGCGTCACCGGCGGTCCCTGAACTCCGGCTCCCGGCCCTCCTTGCGGGCCAGCGTCGACTCCTCGAAGTTGTCGGTGAGCAGGCGCAGGTAGAGCTGGCCGAGACCCTCCGAGGTCATCTGCGTCTCGAGCGACGAGGCGGCGATGCCGGCCTGCAGCGACCTCTTGGTGAGCTCGATGCCGGGCTGCGACAGGCGGGCGATCCGGCGTCCGGTCTCCACGGCCGTGCCCACCACGTCGTCGACCACCGACGACACCAGGCCGACGCGCTCCGCCTCGTCGGCCTGCATGTCGCGGCCGGTCAGCATCAGGTCGGCGGCCCGGGTGGACCCGATCGCGCGGGGCAGCAGGTAGCTGAGCCCCAGCTCGCTGGCGGTGAGCCCGTTGTTGATGCCGGCCGCGCGGAAGTACGCCGTCGGCGCGGCCAGCCGCAGGTCGCAGGCCAGGGCGAGGCACAGCCCGCCACCGATCGCCGGTCCGTTGACCGCCGCGATCACCGGCTGCGGCAGCCGGCGCAGGGTGAGCACGACGTCCTCGAGCGCCTGCATCGCGCGCAGGGCGTACGCCGGTGGGGTCAGGCCCTCGGCTCCCGGCGGAGTGCCGGCCGACTCCTGGTCGGCGCCGGAGCTGAAGCCGCGACCGGCGCCGGTGACCACGACCGCCCGCACCGACGTGTCGGCACCGGCCTGCAGCAGCGCCTCGCGGAACGGCACCATCACGTCGAACGACATCGCGTTCATCCGCTCGGGGCGGTTGAGCCGCACCAGCGCGACGGCCGGGTCCGGCCGCTCGACGTCGACGTACATCTCAGACCGAGAGGATGACGGAGGAACCGTGGCCGAAGAGGCCCTGGTTGGCGGTGATGCCGACCTTCGCGCCCTCGACCTGGCGGCCCGCGGCCTGGCCGCGCAGCTGCCAGGTCACCTCGCACACCTGGGCCAGTGCCTGGGCGGGCACCGCCTCGCCGAAGCAGGCCAGCCCCCCCGACGGGTTGACCGGGATCCGGCCGCCGATGGTGGTCTCGCCGGCCCGGAGCAGGGTCTCGGCCTCGCCGCGCTTGCACAGTGCGAGGTCCTCGATCCAGTCGAGCTCCAGCGCGGTCGAGAGGTCGTAGACCTCGGCCAGGCCGACGTCGTCGGGACCGATGCCGGCCTCCTCGTAGGCCGCGTGCGCGATCGACTCCTTGAAGGTCCGCTCGGGCTCGCCGGCCACGGCCGAGGAGTCGGTGGACAGGTTGGGCATGTCGAGCATCGTGTTGGGGAAGGTCGGCGTCACTGTCGAGACGGCGTTGACCCGCACCGGGCTCGCGATGCCGTGCTTCCTGGCGTAGTCGACACTGGTCAGCACCACCGCGGCGGCCCCGTCGGATGTCGCGCAGATGTCGAGCAGGTGCAACGGGTCCGAGACCACCGCGGAGCTGAGCACGTCGTCGACGCTGACCTCCTTGCGGTAGCGCGCGTTGGGATTGGCCAGGCCGTGGCGTGCGTTCTTGACCTTGACCTGCGCGAAGTCCGCCTGGGTCGCTCCGTAGAGGTCCATTCGGCGGCGCGCGTAGAGCGCGAAGTACGCCGGGTTGGTCATGCCGAGCAGCCGGAACCGCAGCCAGTCCGGGTCGTCCCACCGCTCCCCGGCGTTGGGCGCCAGGAAGCCCTTGGGCGTGGTGTCCGAGCCGACCACCACCGCCACCTCGCACAGCCCGGCCAGGATCCGGGCCCGGGCGGTGTCGAGGGCTTGGGCTCCGGTCGCGCAGGCGGCGTACGACGTGGCGACCCGAGCGCCGTTCCAGCCCAGCGCCTGGGCGAAGGTGGCGCCGGCGACGTAGCCGGCGTAGCCGTTGCGCACCGTCTCGCCGCCGACGATCAGGTCGACGTCCTGCCACGGGACGCCGGAGTCCTTCAGTGCGGCCCTGGCCGCGTGCACGCCGTAGGTCACGAAGTGCTTGCCCCACTTGCCCCACGGGTGCATGCCGACCCCGAGCACCGCGACATCGTTGCTCACTGGTCCGCCTCCTCGCCCATCTCGACAACCGGCTTCCAGCGCCAGACAGTCCGGTCGCCCTCGTCGTCGGCGTACAGCGTCTCGATGACCAGCTCGGCCTCGTTGCCGACCTGCAGATCGGCGACTCCGTAGCCCTGCGCCACCTGCCCGAGCACCACGAGCCCCTCGGCGAGCTCGACCGCGGCCAGCGCGAACGGCTGGTAGGGGTCGGTGGCCGGGATGTAGGGCGGCGGCGGCTGGTACTGCGCGTCGGTGTAGCTCCAGATCCGCCCCCGCCGCGACAACGCGACCTCCGCGAACTCCTCGCCGTCGCAGACCGGGTTGCGGCAGTAGCCGCCGGTCGGCGGGAAGTAGACCGTGGTGCATGCCGTGCACCGCGAGCCGAGCAGCGCCGGCTCGTCACCCGTGGTGAACCAGCCCTCCACGGCGGGGGTCGCCTGCGTCATCAACGCCTCCCAAACTAGAACGTGTTCTCATCCTAGCCGCGACGGCGCCCAGGTCACACGCTGTCCACCCATCCGTCACGCCGTTGCAGCGTCGTGGAAGAGACGGCCACCGCGTGTTGCCCGGGGCGCGGCGACCTCACACCTGAGCGAGGAACGCGAGCAGGTCCTGGCGGGTGAGTACGCCGACCGGCTTGCCGTCCTCCTGGACCAGGACCGCGTCGGAGCTGCCGAGGAGGGCGACGGCGTCGCGGGCGTCCTCGGTGGAGCCGATGGTCGGCAGTGGCGGCGACATGTGGTCGTCGACCCGGTCCGTGAGCTTGGCGTCGCCGGCGAACAGCGCGTCGAGCAGCGCCCGGTCGGACACCGAGCCGGCCACCTCGGCGGCCACGATCGGCGGCTCGGCGCGGACCACGGGCATCTGCGAGACGGCGTACTCCTGAAGGATCGCGACCGCCTCGGCGATGGTCTCGTTGGGGTGGGTGTGCACCAGGTCGGGCAGCCGCCCGGACTTGCCGCGCAGCACCTCCCCTACGGTCCGCGAGGTCGGCGCCGTGCCGGACGCGAAGCCGTACTGCGCCAGCCAGTCGTCGTTGAAGACCTTGGTGAGGTAGCCGCGACCGGAGTCGGGCAGCAGCACCACGATCACCGCGTTGCCCCCCTCCGGGGTGCCGACCAGCTCGAGCGCCAGCTGCTTCGCGGCGTACGCCGCCATGCCGGACGAACCACCGACGAGCAGCGCCTCCTCGCGGGCCAGCCGCCGGGTGAAGGCGAACGAGTCGGCGTCGGACACCTCGATCACCCGGTCGGCGATGTCGCGGTCGTAGGTCTCCGGCCAGAAGTCCTCGCCGACGCCCTCGACGAGGTAGGGGCGCCCGGTGCCGCCGGAGTAGAC
>JALZCZ010000340.1 GCA_030862825.1 Actinomycetota bacterium
GCGATAGCGGCCTGGGTCGGGTCACCGAGCTCGGCCACCTCACGGGCCGCGCCCGCGGTGTCACCGGACACGACCGGCTTGAGACCCAGCTCGCGGATCACGCCGCGGCACTGGCCGAGCGCGTGGACGTGGCTGTGCACGGTGCGGACCTGGTCCAGGGAGGTGCCTGGCACCCCCATCAGGTGGAAGCGGATCCGCAGGAAGTGCTCGGCGATGATGTGCAGGTCGGAGTCGGGCAGGAAGTGGTGGATGTCGGCCACCCGCCCGGCGATCGAGTTGTCGATCGGGATCATCGCGAGGTCGGCGTCCCGGCTCTCGACGGCCGCGAAGACGTCCTCGAAAGAGGCGCACGGCACCGCCTCCCAGTCGGGGTAGTGCTGCTTGCACACCGCGTGGGAGTTGGCGCCGGGCTCGCCCTGGTAGGCGATACGTCGAGCGGTCACAGGCGCAGTCTAGGGTCGTGCCTGTGGAGTCCGGTGACCTCGGGCGTGCTCAGGCTGGGTGCAGCGCAGGGCCGAGGAGCGACGTCGTGGTGAGTACTCCTCCGAGCGACGACAACGCAGCCAGGTGCGCGCCATGTGTGCGCGAGGCGCACACGACTTCGCACCGATGGCCCTAGGGTCGGTTTCGTGGAGGCTCTGACCGTGGTCGCATTGCTGGTCGCCCTGCTGGCGGTGGGGCTTGCCGTCGTCGCCCTGCGGCGTACGACGAAGCCGCGGCGTCCCGGGTCGGTGGACGCGCTGCCCGAGGACGTCCTGGGACTGCGCCAGGAGGTGGCGGCACTCGCCGCGGAGGCGGGCGAGGCGCTGCGCCACGTCGCCGCGGTCCGGTACGACGCGTTCGGCGACATGGGCGGCCACCTCTCGTGGTCGCTGGCGTTGCTCGACGACGGCGGCAACGGCGTCGTGCTGACCTCGATCCACGGCCGCACCGAAGCCCGCACCTACGCCAAGAACGTCAGCGGCTGGAGGAGCGACCAACAGCTCTCGCCGGAGGAGCAGGAGGCCGTGGCCGCCGCGCGGCCCTGAGCGGAGGACTCACGCGGTGGTGATGAACCGCCCCAGCAGGGTCACCAGCCGGTCGACCTGCTTCCTGGTCAGCGGTTTCAGGCGTATGTCGAGCATGCCGGTCGCGATCTCCTGCGCCTGGTCCAGTACCGCCTGGGCCTCGGGGAGCAGGTGCAGCACCTGGATCCGCCGGTCGGTGGCGAGTCGGCGTCGCTCGATGAGGCCGCGGCGCGCGAGGTCGTCGACCATCTGCACGACGCTCGCCCCACTGATGCCGAGCGCGCGCGCGAGCTCCGCCTGCGGCTGGGGCCCGGCCGAGCGGAGCGCGGTGAGCGCCCCGAAGTGACGCGGCTCGATCCGCAGCGGCGCGAGGGCGGTGGTGAAGTCGCGATGCATCCGGAAGTGGGCGCGCGTGATCAGGAAGCCGATGCTGTCGAGCAGCGGCTCCGGCGTCCGTGGCGCGAGCTCGGCCTCCACCACCAGGTGCAGCAGGTCGCGGAGCTCGGCCCGCTCGGCCTCGGTGAACGGGCTGCCGATGAACGCCTCGAGGTCCTCGGCGTGCCGGCGCCAGCTGCGCGCCGCCTTGGCTCCCGTGGGTGTCAGGTGGAGCAGGTAGGCCCGCCGGTCGGAGGGGTTGCGGACGCGCTCGACCAGTCCCCGCCCGACCAGGTCGGTGGCGATCTTGGCCATCGTGGTGCGGCTGATGCTGATCCTGTCGGCGACGGCCTGCTGCGACAGCGCGCCTTCCTGGCCGAGCGCGAGCATGGCGGCATACGCGTGGATGTCGACCCCGGGCGGCAGCACCTCGGCGAGCGCGAGCTGGACCCGAGCCGAGGCCCGCCACACCAGGTGGCCGGGGGACCGTGCGAGCTCGGGGAGGAGCGTACGACTCGCCGAGGGGTCGATCTCGCCCACAGGATCCTCCCTTGCCGAATCGTTTGCCACTTGACGATTTGCGGTCCGCGAGTATCGTAGCGAAGCAGGTCGTTAACCGAATGATGATTCAGTTCCTGACGAATAGGAGACGCACGATGGCCGACCGGATCGCAGCTCCCGTCGACGTGGCCGACGAGCGGACCGACACCTCCGCCGGCAAGTGGTGGACCCTGGTTGCCGTCTGCACCGGCATCTTCATGCTGCTGCTCGACCTCACGATCGTGAACGTCGCGCTGCCCGACATCCAGAGCGAGCTCGACGCGAGCCTGTCCGACCTCCAGTGGGTCATCGATGCGTACGCGCTCAGCCTCGCGGCGCTGCTCCTGACCGCGGGATCGCTGGCCGACCTGTTCGGACGGCGGCTGATGTTCGTGATCGGTACGGCGCTGTTCACCGTCGGCTCGATCGCCTGCGGTGCGGCACAGGACGGCACGTTCCTGACGCTGGCCCGGGCGTTCCAGGGCATCGGCGGAGCGGCGATGTTCGCGACCGCGCTGGCCCTGATCGCGTCGGCCTACCACGGCCGCGACCGCGGGATCGCCTTCGGCATGTTCGGTGCGACGACGGGAGTGGCCGTGGCCCTGGGGCCGGTGCTCGGCGGCGTGCTGACAAGCGGCCTGTCGTGGCGCTGGATCTTTTTCGTCAACATCCCGCTCTGCCTGTTCGCGATCGCGGTCGCGCAGCTGAAGGTCCGCGAGTCGCACGACCCGCGCGCCGGCCGTCCGGACTGGGTCGGCTTCGTCACCTTCAGCCTGGCCCTCGGTGCCCTCGTCTACGGCTTGATCAAGGCCGGGCAGGACAGCTGGTCCGACGACACCGTGGTCACCTGCCTCGTCGCTGCCGGCGTGCTGCTCGCCCTGTTCGTGGTCAGCCAGGTCATGCAGACGGACCCGATGTTCGACCTCGGCCTGCTCCGCAAGCCGACGTTCACCGGCGGCCTGGTGGCGGCGTTCGGGGTCTCGGCGTCGGTCTTCTCGCTGCTGGCCTACCTGGTGCTCTACATCCAGAACGTGCTCGGCTACTCGGCCGTGGAGACCGGTGTACGTCTCCTGTTCCTCTCCGTGGCCGCGTTCTTCGCGGCGGCGACCGCGGGCCGGCTCACCGAGCACGTGCCGGCCAAGTGGCTGATCGGGCCCGGCTTCATGGTTCTGGGCGTGGGCCTGCTCCTGGTGCTCGGCATCGAGACCGGGTCGTCGTGGACCCACCTGATCCCCGGGCTCCTGGTCAGCGGTGTGGGCGTCGGGATGATCAACACGCCGCTCGCCTCCACCGCGGTCGGCGTGGTGAGCAGCGACCGGGCGGGCATGGCCTCGGGGGTGAACTCGACCTTCCGCCAGGTCGGCATCGCCACCGGTATCGCCGCGCTGGGCTCGATCTTCGCCCACGAGGTCGCCGACGGCGTCGCTGCCGGGCTGCGGGGGACCCCGGTGGCCGACCAGTCCGACCGGATCGCGGGCGCCATCACGGGCGGGCAGGTGGACCGGGTGGTTGCGGCCGCACCGGAGCCCTACCGCGGCACGATCGCGGACCTGGCGACCTCGAGCTTCGTCGACGCCCTCAACCACATCACCACGATCGCCGCCGTCATGGCCTTCGCCGCGGGCGCGCTCTGCCTGCTGCTGATCCGCCAGAAGGACTTCGTGACGCAGGGACCGCCGCCGCCCGTCGCCTGAGATCGGCCGGGGCTGCCAGGCAACCTTGGTGCGGGTGAGGCGTCTATGGGGTATGACCACGGACGTGAAGCCACGCACCGGACTCGGAGCCGATGAGCTGGCTGAGCTGTACGCCGCCCATCGGCTGTCACTGGTGCGGCTGGCCATCCTGCTCGTCGATGACCGGGCCTCGGCCGAGGACGTGGTGCAGGACGCCTTCACGGCGCTGGCGGCCCGGCGAGGCGCGTTGCGGGACCGGTCCGCAGCGCTGGGCTACCTGCGGACGTCGGTGGTCAACGGGTCCCGATCGGCGCTGCGCCGACGGCGTACCGCCCGCGCCTACTCGCCACCGCACGAGCCGGACCTCGAGGAGCCGGAGTCGAGAGCGGTGCTGGCCGAGGAGCACAGGGAAGTCCTGGCGGCACTGTCCGCGCTCGCCCCTCGCCAGCGCGAGGTGCTGGTGCTGCGCTACTGGTCGGGTCTGTCGGAGAACGAGATCGCCACCGCGCTCGGCATTTCCCGCGGCACCGTGAAGTCCACCGCGAGCCGGGCGCTCGACGCCCTCGAGCTCGCACTCAACAGCAGGGAGGGGGAGCGATGAGCACCACCGAGGACCGTCTGATCGCCGCCCTGGCCGCTCGGGCCGACCAGGTCCGGCCCGAGGA
>JALZCZ010000379.1 GCA_030862825.1 Actinomycetota bacterium
GGCGGGTAACTCTTCCGGGAAGGCGGGGTCAGCCCGTGGACGCGGGCTCGACGAGCTCGACGAGGACACCGCCGGCGTCCTTGGGGTGGATGAAGTTGACGCGGCTGTTGGAGGTGCCGCGCTTCGGCTCGTCGTACAGCAGCCGCAGGCCGCGCTCGCGCAGGGTCGCGCAGACGGCATCGATGTCCTCGACCCGGTAGGCGAGCTGCTGGAGCCCGGGGCCGTTGCGGTCGAGGAACTTCCCGATCGTGGTCTCCGGCGAGAGCGGCGCGAGCAGCTGGATGTAGGAACCGGTGTCGCCCACGGCGACCATCGCCTCACGTACGCCCTGCTCCTCGTTGGTCTCTTCGTGCGCCACCGTCATGCCGTACTTCTCGGTGTAGAACGCGATGGCCTCGTCGAGGTCCGGTACCGCGATGCCCACGTGGTCGATCGCGGTGAAGAGGTGCTGCACGTCGTTCAGGCTCATGCCGCCATTGTGCCGATCGGCCGCTGTGACGAGCGACTCACCCCGCGCCGACTGAGACCCCTCGCCGGGCCTCGACGCCCGCGAGTACAGTCACGAAGGTTCACCCGTTCGTCTGCACCGGAGGAAGAATGTCCGACAACCCCAGTGTCATCGTCGCCGGCGCCCGCACGCCGATCGGTCGCCTCCTCGGCGGACTGAAGTCGCTGTCCGCGGCCGACCTCGGTGCGGTCGCCATCAAGGGCGCGCTCGAGAAGGCCGGGGTCTCGGGCGACCAGGTCGACTACGTGATCATGGGCCAGGTCATCCAGGCCGGCGCCGGTCAGAACCCGGCCCGGATGGCGAGCACCAACGCCGGCATCCCCATGAACGTCCCCACCATCACGATCAACAAGGTCTGCCTGTCCGGGCTCAACGCGATCGCGATGGCCGACCAGCTGGTCCGCGCGGGCGAGGTCGACATCGTCGTCGCCGGTGGCATGGAGTCGATGACCCAGGCGCCGCACCTGCTGCCGAGCTCCCGCGAGGGCTTCAAGTACGGCGACACGAAGCTCGTCGACTCCATGGCCCACGACGCGCTCTACGACCAGTTCACCAAGCAGGCGATGATCAACCTCACCGATCAGTGCAACGCCGCGAAGGACAACTTCACCCGCGAGGAGCAGGACGCCTTCGCCGCCGAGTCGCACCAGCGTGCGGCCGCCGCGCAGAAGAACGGCGTCTTCGACGACGAGATCGTGCCGGTCACCATCTCCTCCCGTCGTGGTGACGTCGTGGTGAGCGAGGACGAGGGCGTCCGTGGCGACACCACCGTGGAGTCGCTCGCCGGCCTCCGCCCCGTCGTCAAGGACGGCACCATCACCGCGGGCTCCGCGTCGCAGATCTCCGACGGCGGCTGCGCGGTCGTGGTGATGAGCAAGGCCAAGGCGGAGGAACTCGGCCTGGAGTGGCTGGCCGAGATCGGCGCCCACGGCATGGTGGCCGGGCCCGACTCCACGCTGCAGATGCAGCCGGCCAACGCGACCGCCAAGGCGTGCGAGAAGGAGGGCATCAAGCCCACCGACCTCGACCTGGTGGAGTTCAACGAGGCCTTCGCCGCGGTCGGCATCGCCTCGGCCCGCGAGCTCGGCATCACCAACGACAAGGTCAACGTCAACGGCGGCGCGATCGCGCTCGGTCACCCGGTCGGCATGTCGGGTGCGCGGGTCGTGCTGCACCTCGCGCTCGAACTCAAGCGCCGAGGCGGCGGTGTGGGTGCCGCGGCCCTCTGCGGCGGTGGCGGCCAGGGCGACGCCCTGATCGTGCGCGTGCCGTCGGCCTGAGTGGTCGCGACCAGCTCCACCAACGAGAGACGAGGTGGCCGGCGCTCGACGGGGTCGGTCCCCGATCTCGTCGCGCGGGCCCGCGAGGGTGACGCGCGCGCGGTGGCGCGCCTGATCTCGCTGGTCGAGGACGAGTCGCCACTGCTCCGGGAGGTGATGGCGGCGCTCGCGCCGCACGCCGGCAACGCCCAGGTCATCGGCGTCACCGGCTCGCCCGGGGTGGGCAAGTCGACCTCGAGCAACGCGCTGGTCGGTGCGCTGCGTCGTCGCGACAAGCGGGTCGGCGTCCTGGCGGTCGACCCTTCGTCGCCGTTCTCGGGCGGCGCGCTGCTCGGCGACCGGGTCCGGATGCAGGACCACGCGCTCGACCGCGACGTCTACATCCGCTCCATGGCCTCCCGCGGCCACCTCGGAGGACTCTCCTGGACCACGCCGCAGGCGCTGAGGGTGCTCGACGCGGCCGGTTGCGACGTGATCCTGATCGAGACGGTCGGCGTCGGCCAGAGCGAGGTCGAGATCGCGGGCCTCGCCGACACCACCCTGGTGCTCCTCGCGCCCGGCATGGGCGACGGCATCCAGGCCGCCAAGGCCGGGATCCTGGAGATCGGGGACATCTACGTGATCAACAAGGCCGACCGCGACGGCGCCGACCAGGTCCGTCGCGACCTGCGGTCGATGCTCGCCCTGGGGGAGCGCGCCGATGGCGCGTGGAAGCCGCCGATCGTGAAGACGATCGCCCAGACCGGCGGGGGGATCGACGAGGTCGTCGACGAGATCGAGCGCCACCGCGCGTGGCTGCAGTCCTCCGGCGAGATGGAGCAGCGCCGCGTACGCCGCGCCCGCGACGAGATCGAGGCGATCGCCGTCACCGCCCTGCGCGCGCGCTGGGGTGACGTGCACGGACGCTCGGAGCTCGACGACATGGCGGCCGCCGTGGTCGCGGGCGACTCGGATCCCTACGCCGCCGCGGACGAGCTGATCGAGTCGGTGAGTGGATGATCGGGCCGTGATTGCTGGAGGTCCGGTCATCCAGGTCGCGTGGGTGGTCGACGACATCGCGGCGACCGAGGGGCTCCTCGGTGAGCAGTTCGGCGCCAGCGCCTGGACGCGCATCCCGGACGTGAGGTTCGAGGCCGGCTCCACGACGTACCGCGGTCGGGCGGCGGAGCTCGTGGCCCACGTCTCGCTGGCGTACGCCGGCGACCTGCAGCTCGAGCTGATCCAACCCGTGTCGGGGGAGAGCGTGCACACGGAGTTCCTGGCGTCCCACGGACCGGGTCTCCACCACGTCTGCTTCGCGACCGACGACGTCGACGCCGCGTGCGCCCGGGCCGAGGCGGCCGGGCACGTCGTGGCGCAGCGCGGGTCGATGATGGACGGCGAGATCGACTTCGCCTACCTCGACTGCTCGAGCGCCGGTGCGCCGTACGTCGAGCTGGCCCGGATCGGACCGGTCATGCAGGAGTTCTTCGATGCGGTGAAGGCCGGTGGCTGACGACGTGGGGCGGGTCTTCCTGGTGACCGGGGCCGGGCCGGGGTCGCTCGGCGAGGCGACCGCCCACCAGCTGCGCGGCCTGGGCAGGGTGATCACGACCCGGCGCACGGGGCAGCCCGCCGCCGACTTCCACCCGCTCGACCTCGCCGACGGCGCCTCGGTGACGGCGTTCGCGGGCTGGCTGGTGGAGGAGACCGACCGGCTCGACGTCCTGGTCAACAACGCCGGCATCCACCTCGACCTGCGCAGCAAGTGGCGCGAGCCGCAGATCCTCGACGGTCACGAGATCCACTGGCGCACCAACTACCTCGGCACCGCCCACCTCACCCGGCTGCTGCGGCCGCTGCTGCTGCGCACCGCCAAGAGCCACGGTGAGGCGCGGGTGGTCAACGTCGTCTCCCGGCTGCACGAGCGCGGACGCAACGAGTGGCTGACCGGCACCGTGACGCCGTACGACTCCTGGGCGGCGTACGGCACCTCCAAGCTGGCGCTGGTGCACGAGGCGCGGGAGATCGAGCGCCGCTACGGCTACCAAGGGCTGCACGGCTACTCGCTCCACCCCGGCGCCGTGTACACCAAGGTCGCCGACCGCGGCCTCGAGACCGCGCCGGTGCTCGCCAGGCTGCGCAAGCTGGCCGCGCCACTGGAGCGACGGACCCTCGCCACGCCCGAGGTCGGCGCCCAGACCTCGGTGTTCTGCGCGACCTCGCCCGACGCCGTGCCCGGGGGATACCACCGCGGGTCGGCACCGGCCGAGCCGTCGCCGGAGGCGTTCGACAACGCCGCCGCCGCGCGCCTGTGGGAGGCCACCAGTGACTGGTTGGCGCGGCAGCCGGCCGGGTCGTCGTAGCGCTGCGCCGCCGCGCGCCTCCCTGCACGAACTCGGGATTGCTGGTACGAAAGTGTCGAGCTGTGCCTGGGCTCATCCCACCACCCCCCACCCAGAAGGAGATCGGACGATGAAGAAGGCGATCATCGCCGTGGTCGTGGTCTTCCTCGGCTTCTGGATGTTCACCGACCCCAACGGTCTCGCCGACTCCGCCCAGTCGGCGGGCGGTCAGACGTGGGAGTGGACCCAAGAGCTGTTCGGAGCCGTCATCGACTTCTTCAACGCCCTGGGTTGAACGGACGTCTGACTCGTGGGTGTGATCGCGTCGCTCAGCGACCCCGATATCGGTAAGCACCTGCTCCGCGAGGAGGGCGAGGTCATCGTCGACGAGGTGCGCCACCACTGGGCGGCGTACTTCGTCCCGGCGTTGGAGGCCGCGGCCGCGGTCTCGCTGCTGGTCGCGACGCCGTTCGTCCACGTCAACGTCGCCTGGTTCTTCCTGATCGTGGCGTTCGTCCTGGCGGTGCACGCCGCCTGGGGCGCACTGCGCGAGCACCGCGATCGCTTCGTGATCACCAACATGCGGGTCTTCCGGGTCCACGGGGTGCTGTCGACGCACCTCGCGACCATGCCGCTGAGCCGGATCCTCGACATCAGCGTGAAGAAGCCCCTGCACGGACGGCTGCTCGGGTTCGGCCACTTCATGTTCGAGTCCGCGGCCCAGGAGCAGGGCCTGCGCGACATCAGGTACGTCGGTCATCCCGACCAGCGCGACCTCGTCATCCAGCGGGTGGTACAGCGCTCCGGCCTGCGCGGCCCGCGCGTGGTCAACTAGTGGCCCGTGTCCGAAGTCCCTGCGCGCTTCGCGCGCCGACGGCACGCACCTCGCTGCGTTGGCGTCGCTCGACGTGGGCCCAGCACGCCAGCACCCCGTCGCTGTGCGAATGCACACACCCTGAACGCGCCAACCCATGACAACGTCGGACACGAGACACTAGGCCCACCATGACCCTCCCCTTCGACCCGATCGATGAGGCCGCGCGCCAATGGGGCGCGCGGTGGGACGGCGTGCCTTCCATGCACGCGGTGACCTCGCTGATGCGGGTCCAACAGCTGGTGATCGGTCGTCTCGACGCCCTGCTGAAGCCGCACGGACTGACGTTCGCGCGCTATGAGGCCCTGGTGCTGCTGACGTTCTCCTCGCGGGGGTCGCTGCCGCTGGGCAAGATGGGGGAGCGGCTGCAGGTCCACCCGACCTCGGTCACCTCAATCATGCGCCGCCTCGAGGCGGCCGGGCTGGTGAACCGGCTCCCGCACCCCGACGACGGGCGGGCGGTGCTCGCCGAGATCACGCCGAAGGGCCGCCAGCTCGTCGAGCGGGCCACCGCCGACCTGGTCGGCAGCAACTTCGGCCTCGGCGTGCTCGACGACGAGGAGCTGCGCAAGCTCTCGGAGCTGCTGCGCCCGATCCGCGCGGCCGCCGGCGACTTCTGAGCGGCCCACCGTGACCACCGCCGACGAGGTACGCCGCGTGGCACTGGACCTGCCACGCACCTACGAGCAGCTGGTGCGTGGGCGCTGGAAGCTGAAGGTCAAGCAGATCGTGTACGCCGCGTTCTCGCGTGACGAGCTCGCGATGGGGTTCGGCTTTCCGAAGGTCGAGCGCGACGGGCTGATCGCCTCGGACCCGGAGACGTTCTTCCTGCCGCGCGCCTCCGACCTGCGCTACCAATGGGTGTGTGCGCACCTGCCGCGGCTGGCCACCGACGAGATGCACGAGCTGGTCACCGACGCGTGGCGGATGTGCGTCCCGAAGATGCTGCACGAGCTGCCGGAGCTGCCCGCGCCGACCGCGCGGGCCTGGCACCTGATGGAGCAGCAGGAGTGGGGCGAGCTCAGGCCGCTGCTCCATCCCTCCCTGCACCTGACCGTGCGCGACATCACCGTGAAGGGCCGCACCAACGTGCTCGAGCACCTGCGCAACCACCCCACCCCCCGGCCCCCGCAGGCCGTCGAGGTGCGCGACGGCCAGGTCTACAGATGGCTGTCGCAACGCTGATCTCGAGACGGGTCGCTCAGCTCGTCGCCGCCCGAGCTCGGCCCAAAGGCGTAACGTTTGTGATCATTTACTAGGACGTCCTACTATTGAGACATGGCTTCTCCCGACACCGCACGCGCCCGATGGCAGGCCCGCTACGACGCCTCCCGCCTCCGTGACGCCGACTTCACGACGCTGAGCGGGATGGAGGTCGACGCGGCCTACGGCACCGACGACTCGGAGTGGCCGGGCGAGTTCCCGTTCACCCGCGGCCTGCACGCCACCGGCAACCGCGGCCGCACCTGGACCATCCGGCAGTTCGCCGGCTTCGGCAACGCCCACCAGACCAACGAGCGCTTCCGGATGATCCTCAACCGCGGCGGTGGCGGCCTGAGCGTTGCGTTCGACATGCCCACGCTGATGGGCCGCGACTCCGACGACCCCCAGTCGCTGGGCGAGGTCGGCCACTGCGGCGTCGCCATCGACAGCGCGGCCGACATGGAGATCCTCTTCGACAAGATCCCGCTCGGCGAGGTCACCACCTCGATGACGATCAGCGGTCCGGCGGTCCCGATCTTCTGCATGTACGTCGTCGCCGCGGAGCGCCAGGGCGTCGATCCCGCGACGCTCAACGGCACACTGCAGACCGACATCTTCAAGGAGTACATCGCCCAGAAGGAGTGGATCTTCGGACCCGAGCCGCACCTGCGGCTGATCGGCGACCTGATGGAGCACTGCGTCACCGGCATCCCGGCGTACAAGCCGCTGTCGGTGTCGGGCTACCACATCCGCGAGGCCGGCTCGACCGCCGCGCAGGAGCTCGCGTTCACGCTCGCCGACGGGTTCGGCTACGTCGAGCTGGGCCTCTCGCGCGGTCTCGACGTCGACGCGTTCGCCTCCGGGCTGTCGTTCTTCTTCGACGCCCACGTCGACTTCTTCGAGGAGATCGCGAAGTTCCGGGCCGCCCGCCGGATCTGGGCCCGCTGGATGCGTGACGTGTTCGGGTCGCAGTCCGACAAGGCCCAGTGGCTGCGCTTCCATACCCAGACCGCCGGCGTCTCGCTCACCGCGCAGCAGCCCTACAACAACGTGGTCCGCACCGGCGTGGAGGCGCTCTCGGCCGTCCTCGGCGGCACCAACTCGCTGCACACCAACGCCCTCGACGAGACCCTCGCGCTCCCGAGCGAGATGGCCGCCGAGATCGCCCTGCGCACCCAGCAGGTGATCATGGAGGAGACCGGCGTGACCAACGTGGCCGACCCACTCGGCGGCTCGTGGTACGTCGAGGCGCTCACCGACAAGATCGAGGCCGAGGCCAACAAGATCTTCGACACGATCCTCGCGCTCGGCGGATCGACGCTGACCCACGACCAGCCGGAGCAGCTCGCCGAGGCGATGCGGCGCAAGGAGTGGCCGGTCACCAAGGGCCTGCTTCGCGGCATCGAGGACGGCTGGTTCATGACCGAGATCGCCGAGGCCGCGTTCCGCTACCAGGTGGCGCTGGAGAAGGGCGAGAAGAAGGTCGTGGGCGTCAACTGCCACGAGGAGTCGGTCACCCACGAGCTCGAGATCATGCGCGTCTCCCACGACGTCGAGGTCGAGCAGGTGCGTGCGCTCGAGGAGCGCAAGGCCGCCCGCGACGACGGCCGGGTCGCGAAGGCGCTGGCCCGGATGGTCGAGGTGTCCCGCACCGACGAGAACATGATCGAGGCGATGCTCGAGGCCGCCCGCGCCGAGGCGACCCTCGGCGAGATCTGCGACGCCCTGCGCGGCGAGTGGGGCGAGTACCGCGAGCAGGCCCGCTTCTAGCCGCGCAACCGCGTGACCACGGCCTGGAGCGCCGGTGACTCGGCCATGCTGCTCCGGTGCAGCGCGATGATGTCGCGGGTCGGCGCGGGGGAGTGCACCCGGACGGCGGCCAGGTCGTCGCCGAGCGGCTGGCGGCCCAGGCGGGGCACCAGGGCGATGCCGAGCCCGGCCCGGACCAGTGCCAGGTGGGAGTCGAACTCCATCGACTGATGGGCGATCCGGGGCAGCCGGCCGGTGCCGACGTGCATGCGGGTCAGCCACTGGCGGCAGATGGTGCCCTCGGGAGTGGCGATCCAGTCCTCGTCGACCAGGTCGCGCGGCGTGACCCGGGAGCGGGACGCGAGGCGGTGGTGGCGGTGCACGATCACCTCGGCCTCGTCGGAAGCCACGGACGTGCGGGTCAGGTGGTCGGGGATCGCCAGCGGCACGTCGCCCCAGCTGTGCACGATGCCGACCTCGCACTGCCCCGTCGCGACCAGGTCGATGGTGTCCCAGGGCTCCCGCTCGGACAGGCCGATGCTCAGGTCCGGGTGGGCGGCGAGCAGGTCGGCCACGGCCGGCGCGACCATCCCGCGCATCGCGGTGGAGAACGCCACCAGGCGCAGGTGTCCGGCCACGGCGTCCGCCTGGTGGTGCAGTCCGGCCTCGACCTCCTCGAGGTCGGTGAGCAGCCGGGAGCCTGCGTCGACGAGGTGACGGCCGTGCCGGGTGAGCATCACCCCGCGGCCCACGCGCTCGAGCAGTGGCACCCCGGCCTGCTTCTCCAGACGTTTGACCTGCTGGGAGACCGCGCTCGGCGCGCGGACCAGGAAGATCGCGGGCACCACCACCGCAGCGAACCGCACGGCAACGAAGACCAGGGGCGGCACACCCTC
>JALZCZ010000343.1 GCA_030862825.1 Actinomycetota bacterium
GCACCGAGATCCTGCTCGACAACATGCCGAGCGAGACGATGGCCGAGGCGGTGCGGATCACGGGGGGCAGGGCCACGCTCGAGGCGTCCGGCGGGCTGACCATCGAGCGCGCCCGGGAGGTGGGAGCCACCGGTGTCGACTTCATCTCCGTGGGGGCGCTGACCCACTCGGTCTGCGTCTTCGACATCGGGATGGACCTGCACGAGCGATGAGCCTCCTGGCTGCGGACATCGGCAACGCGCACACGGTGCTCGGCCTGATCGCCGACGGCGAGGTCTCGGCCGACTGGCGGGTGGCGACCGACGAGCGGCGTACTGCCGACGAATGGTCGGTGCTGATCCGCGGGCTTCTCGGCGAGGAGCTCGACGGCATCGACGGGGTCGTGGTCTGTGCCACGGTGCCCGCGGTCCTGCACGAATGGCGCGACATGCTGAGACTGCATTTCCCCGACGTTCCGCATGTCGTGGTCGAACCCGGCGTCCGGACCGGCGTGCCGATATTGATGGACAATCCCCGGGAGGTCGGCAGCGACCGCATCATCAATGCGCTCGCGGCCGCCACTATCTACGGTGGCCCGTCCATCGTGGTCGATTTCGGCGGCACCGCCACGACGTTCGACGTGGTCAGCGAGAAAGGCCAGTACATCGGTGGTGCGATCGCCCCGGGCATCGAGATATCGCTCGAGGCACTGGGCCGGCGAGGTGCGCAGCTGCGCAAGGTGGAGCTGCTGCGTCCACGGTCGGTGATCGCGAAGAACACGGTGGAGGCGCTGCAGTCGGGGATGCTTTTCGGGGTGGCCAGCCAGGTGGAGGGCATCGTCGCGCGGATGACCGTGGAGCTCGGCGCCGCGCCTGCCGAGGTGAACGTGATCGCCACCGGATATCTCGCCGGTCTGGTCATCGACGAATGCACGTGCTTTACCGCGCATTCGCCCTGGCTCACGCTCAAGGGCCTGGAAATGGTCTTTGCACGCAACGCTTAGTCCCTTATCCGAGGGATGATTTCCCTTTTCGGTTCGGCAATGGAATGATCATCGCGTTCATAGCCGAATAGATATAGGGGACCGAAGATGGCGCAGAAGGTCAACATCATTCTCGTGGACGACATCGACGGAAGTGATGCGGTCGAGACCGTGACCTTCGGGCTCGACGGAACGACGTACGAGATCGACCTCAACAAGAAGAACGCCGCGGCCCTGCGTGACGCGCTGAGCGGCTTCGTCGGTCACGCCCGTAAGGTCACCGGCTCCCGTGGGCGCCGTACGACCAAGACCACCACCATGGGCCCCTCGGCCCGCGAGGTGCGCGACTGGGCCCGCTCCAACGGGTTCAAGGTGCCGGACCGGGGCCGGATCCCGTCCGACGTGCGTGAGGCGTTCGACAAGGCCAACTGATCGTTCTCGGGGTCCAGGCGGGCGACGGGTCGAGACCTTCGCTGGTGATCTCGGGTACCAGCCGTGTACCTCGCCTGGTCTCGACTCGCCCGTTCGCGACCTCGTTCCTCGGTCGCGGTGCTTGCTCGACCTCGTCTCGTGGGCAGCTGCCGCTCGTCCGGCGCACTGCTGCGCGCTTGATCGCGTGTTCGCCAACAGCGGACGCTCTATGACGCTCACCGGGAACGCGTAGGCTGGTGGAGGGGTTAGACCCCACGTACCCCGCCTCAGTCCGGCCGGATCGAGGCTGGGACGGACCCGAAAAGCTTCAGGAGAGATGCGCATGTTCGAGCGGTTCACAGACCGAGCCCGCCGGGTGGTCGTGCTGGCCCAGGAAGAGGCCCGCATGCTCTCCCACAACTACATCGGCACCGAGCACATCCTGCTCGGGCTGATCCACGAGGGCGAGGGCGTCGCCGCCAAGGCTCTGGAGAGCCTCGACATCTCGCTCGAGGCCGTCCGCGCCCAGGTCGAGGAGATCATCGGCCAGGGTCAGCAGGCGCCGAGCGGCCACATCCCCTTCACCCCGCGCGCCAAGAAGGTGCTCGAGCTGTCCCTGCGCGAGGCGCTGCAGCTCGGTCACTCCTACATCGGCACCGAGCACATCCTCCTCGGCCTGATCCGCGAGGGCGAGGGCGTCGCCGCTCAGGTGCTGCAGAAGCTGGGCGCCGACCTCAACCGGGTCCGCCAGCAGGTGATCCAGCTGCTGTCGGGCTTCCAGGGCAAGGAGTCGACGCAGTCCGCGGCCGCCCAGGGCGCCAGCGGGGATGCACCGTCCTCGTCGCTGGTGCTCGACCAGTTCGGCCGCAACCTGACCCAGGACGCCCGCGAGGGCAAGCTCGATCCGGTCATCGGGCGCGAGCAGGAGATCGAGAGGGTCATGCAGATCCTCTCGCGGCGTACGAAGAACAACCCCGTCCTGATCGGTGAGCCCGGCGTCGGCAAGACCACGATCGTCGAGGGCCTGGCCCAGGACATCGTCAAGGGCAACGTGCCCGAGACGCTCAAGGACAAGCAGATCTACACCCTTGACCTCGGTGCGCTGGTCGCCGGCTCACGCTACCGCGGCGACTTCGAGGAGCGCCTGAAGAAGGTGCTGAAGGAGATCCGCACGCGCGGTGACATCGTGCTGTTCATCGACGAGATCCACACTCTCGTCGGCGCCGGCGCGGCCGAGGGTGCGATCGACGCCGCCAGCATCCTGAAGCCGATGCTCGCCCGCGGCGAGCTGCAGACCATCGGTGCGACCACCCTCGACGAGTACCGCAAGTACCTCGAGAAGGACGCCGCCCTGGAGCGCCGCTTCCAGCCGATCCAGGTCGCCGAGCCGTCGATCGCCCACACCATCGAGATGCTCAAGGGCCTGCGCGACCGCTACGAGGCGCACCACCGGGTGACCATCACCGACGAGGCGCTCGTCTCGGCAGCGACCCTGGCCGACCGCTACATCTCCGACCGGTTCCTGCCCGACAAGGCCATCGACCTGATCGACGAGGCCGGCTCGCGGCTGCGGATCCGCCGGATGACGGCGCCTGCCGACCTGCGCGAGTACGACG
>JALZCZ010000391.1 GCA_030862825.1 Actinomycetota bacterium
ACTCGGGGTCGGGGATGGCCACGTGGGTCTCCACGCGGTCGTCGGTCATGGGCAGCAGCCGGACTCCGGGCCGCCAACGCTCGCAGAGCGCCTCGGTCACCTGGGAGAGCGGATAGCCGGCGTCGAGCATCTGGGTGCGCACCAGGTGGGTGCCGATGTCGCGGTCACCGAGGCCGAACCAGGTCGGCTCCACGCCGTACGCCGCCAGCTCGGTCTTCACGCTCCAGGTCTCGTCGCGGCGGCCCCAGCCCCGCTCGGGGTCGATGCCGTCGCCGAGCGTGTACATCACGGTATCGAGGTCGGGGCAGACCTTGAGGCCGTGTACCCAGATGTCGTCGGCGGTGTTGGCGATCACCGTGATCTCGGCGTCGGGTGCCACCCCGGGGAGGGCGCCGGCGGCGATGCCGTGCCGCAGGCCCTGGAGGAAGCGGGCTCCACCCACGCCCCCGGAGAGGACGGTGAGGTGGCGGAACCGTCCGATAACTGGTGCAGACATGGGCCGTACTCTGCCGGTTCCGCCTACACGCCGGGCAGGCAGGTGGTAGGGCCCATACCAGATCGGGGCTTGACTTCCGGTGTACGACAGGCATGTAATTCCCATAGTGTTATTCCCCGGGTGATGGGGTACCAGCGGGAGAAGCACCAGAAGTGCAGGGTCGAGACAAGCAGGGTCGAAAGTTAGGGTCGAAAGGGGCGTTGACCGATGAGAGAACTCTTCCTTCTCGAACCGGACGCCGAAGATGCGGGTTGGCAGGACCGCGCGCTGTGCGCGCAGACCGACCCGGAGGCGTTCTTTCCGGAAAAGGGTGGGTCCACGAGAGAGGCCAAGAAGGTCTGTCTCACGTGTGAGGTGCGCGACGACTGTCTGGAGTCGGCACTGATGAACGACGAGCGGTTCGGGATCTGGGGTGGTCTCTCGGAGAGGGAGCGCCGCAAGCTCAAGAAGCGCGCCGTCTAGCGGCACCTGGCAGCACATCTCGAGGAGAACCCCGGCCTGGCGCCGGGGTTCCTCGCGTTCGCGCCCCGACGCCTGAGCTTGCGAAGCATGAATCGTGCCTGGTCGCGCAACGGCAGATGGCGTGCACCCAGGCCGGCTGGGATGCGGCAGAAGCCACATTTTCCTAGGGTTTGCGCCCCTCCCGTTAGGGTTGCGGATCGTGCCTGAGTCCGTCCCTTCCCCAGCGCCCTCGGCATCCCACGAGTCCGTCGCCGCGATGCTGGTCAGCCACGACGGCGCCCGGTGGCTGCCCGCGGTGATCGACGGGATCCGGGCGCAGACCGCTCCTCTGGACCGGGTGGTGGTGGTCGACACGACCAGCCGCGACGAAAGCGCCGAGCTGCTGGCGGCGGCCTTCGGAGAGCCGCTGAGCGCGCCGGGATCCACCAGCTTCCCTGCCGCGGTCCGGCTGGGCCTCGGGCGGCTGGACGCCCTGCCCGATCCTCCGGAGTGGGTCTGGCTGCTCCACGACGACACCAACCCCGACCCGGGGGCGCTGGCTGCGCTGCTCGCGGCCGCGGCCGAGCACCCGGAGGCGGACGTCCTCGGGCCGAAGCTGCGGGAGTGGCCGTCGCTGCGCCGGCTGCTCGAGGTCGGCGTCACCATCTCCGGCACCGGCCGGCGCGAGCTCGGCCTCGAGCGCGGCGAGTACGACCAGGGTCAGCACGACGATGTGCGTCCGGTGCTCGCGGTCAACACCGCGGGCATGCTGGTGCGCCGACGGGTGCTCGAGGAGCTCGGCGGCTTCGACGAGCAGCTGCCGATCTTCGGCAACGACGTCGACTTCGGCTGGCGGGTCGCTGCCGCCGGGCACACCACGCTCGTGGTGCCGAACGCGGTTGTCTTCCACGCCGAGGCCGCCCATACCGGCGTACGCCGGACGCCGCTGACGGGGCGGCACACCCACTTCCAGGAGCGCCGTGCCGCGCTCTACACGCTGCTGGCCAACTCGTCGGGTCGCTACCTGCCGTTCCAGCTGGTGCGGCTCGCGATGGGGACGCTGCTCCGGATGCTCGGATTCTTCCTCGTACGTTCGCCGGGCGAGGCGTTCGACGAACTCGCCGCCCTGGTCTCGATCTGCTCCAAGCCCGGCCAGATCCGGGCGGCCCGACGCGAGCGGCGGCGCACCAGGTCGACCGATCCAGCGGTCGCGGAGCGGGTGCGGGAACTGCTCGCGCCCACCTGGCTGCCCTACCGCCACGGGCTGGACGTGCTCGGCGACCTTCTGTCGGCGCTCACCGACCAGGCGGCCGACGTGGCAGAGCGGCGCCGCGCGGCAGCGGCCGAGCTCGACCCCTCGTCGATGGCGGCCCGCCGGGCGCCCACCGACACCAGTGACCTCACCGACCCCGACCGCGAGGAGGACTTCGAGGACACCGGCGCGGTCGCCAGGTTCGTCACCAACCCGGTCGCGGTCGCGCTGGCGGTCTTCGTGGTCGCGGCGCTGATCCTGGCCCTCCCGGCGTACGGCGCGGTCACCGGTGCCGGGCTCTCGCCCGTCCCGGAGTCGGTCGGCAACTGGTGGCGCCTCCACCTCGAGTCGTGGCACCAGCTGGGGGTCGGCACCGACGTGCCGGCTCCGGCGTACCTGCTGCCGCTCGCTCTGGTCGGCTCGGTGCTCGGGGCCACGCTCACGGTCTCCGCTCTGCTGATGCTCGCGGTGCCGCTGGCGCTGTGGGGCGCCTGGCGTTTCCTGCGGGTGGCGGGTCGTCTGATCACGCCGTTCGGTGCACCGCGCTGGTTGCTGCTGATCGGCGCGACGGCGTACTCCCTGGTGCCCGTGGTCTCCGGGGCCTGGGGCGCGGGCCGGCTCGGCATGGTGGTGGTGGCGGTGCTGCTGCCGTGGTTCGCGCACGCCGCGCTGGGCTTCGCCGATCCGGACCCCGACCGCCGCTGGCGCGCGGCCTGGCGCTGCGCCGTGCTGCTCACCCTGACCACGGCCTTCGCCCCCGTCACCTGGATGTTCGCGCTGCTGCTCGGGCTGGTCGTGGTGGTCGCCGCGGGGGTGGTCGTGCCCGGCGCGACACGCGATCGCGCGGTATGGGGACCTCCGGCGGCCGCCGTCGGCGCGGTGCCCGTGCTGCTTCTGCCGTGGTGGCTGCCCGCCCTGCTCACCGGAGCGGGAGAAGGACTGCTGCTCGACATCGGCAGGCTGCCGGCCGCCCGCATCGACGACCTCGGGATGCTCACCGGCCGGATCGCCGGCGACGGTGCCCCGGCCTGGGTCGGCTGGCTGCTGCTCGTGCTCGCCGTGCTGGCGCTGGTGCCGCGGCTCAGCCGGATCCCGGTGCTGGTGTGCTGGATCGTCGCTGCCGTCGCGGCGGTGGTGGCCGCGACCGTGGGCCGGGTCTCCGTGTCGCTCGCCGCGGTCGATGCGCCGGTCGGGCTGGGCGTGCTGCTGGTCGTGCTGCAGGGCGCGATCGTCGTTGCCGTCGTGCTCGGGATCCTGGGCGCGGTCCGCGGCGGCTCCCCCCGGTGGTCGGTGGTGGCGGCGGCAGTCCTGGCGGCCGTGGTGCCCGTGGCCGGCCTGGTGTGGTTCGGGATCGGCCAGGACGACCCGCTCGACGGGGACGACTCCGACATCCCTGCGTATATGGTCCAGCGCTCGATGACCGCCCCGGAGCGCGGCATTCTGGTGGTCCGCGGCAACACCGAGGAGGGCCTCACCTACAGCATCCGCCGCGATGACGGCATCACCCTCGGCGAGGACGAGATCGTCGCGCTCAGCCCCGAGGATCGCGAGCTCACGAGCGTGGTCCGGGAGCTCGCCTCCCGGCCGAACCCCGACGCCGTGACCGCGCTCGCCGGCTTCGGGGTCGAGTACGTCGTCCTCCCCGCTCCCGCGGACGCCACCGT
>JALZCZ010000405.1 GCA_030862825.1 Actinomycetota bacterium
CCCCAATTCCAGGTGGTCGAGCCGCGCGAGGCCCTGGCCGAGAGCGAGTCGGAACCCGCAAGCGATCTCGAGTACTAGTGCCTACGCGACTGCGAGAGCACGCCCACACCCGTCGACCGCCGCGCCCATGGACTGACGGGGATCGGCCGAGGTCCTCTGGTCTGAGTCAGAGGCCGACCTTGGTCACGCCGTGCTCTGCCTGCTTGCGGGTGTAGCCCTCGAACACCAACTGCTCGATCAGGCCGGATCGCGAGTATGCGGTCATGTCGAGGTAGTTCTGAGCGGACGCGGCTGCCTGCTTGTTCCAGTCTGCCTCCTGGGCGTCGACGCCATAGGTCGCGTCTTTGGTCGAGTAGCCCTCGAACTCCAGCTGCTCGATCAGGCCAGAGCGCGAGTAGGCAGTCATGTCGAGGTAGCTCTCCGCGGACTCACGGGCATTCTCCTGCGCGGTGGTCTCCTGCGGCGCATCAGCCTCGGCCTTCGACTTACCGTTCTTGTCGTCGTTGTCGTTCTTCTTGGAGTTGACCTCGCTGCGGTCGGCGGCGGTCTTGCCGTCGTCGTCGGGCACCTCGCAGGCGGTGAGGGCGATTACCGCGAGGGACGCGGCCAGGGCGTGCTTGATTTTCATGATCTCCCTAGAGTGTTTGGTCTTGCGCGGCAACCGTAGGTACGCGGTCATGCGTAAGGCACCGGCTCATCGGGCGAACCTGAGCAGCCGCTGGGGCTAGGTGGTCTAGTCCATTCAGGTGGCCCAAACGACCACCTTGCAGAACTAAGCGACGAAGGACCTCAACCGAGCACAAGGCCGAGGAGCCCCATCCGGGTCAAGGGGAAGCCCGCCGGGATCAAATTGCCGCAGTCGCCCCTGCGAAGCAGCCCGCTGACCTGGGGCCCAGCTCGCCGACGTGCATCAGCTAGAGAGCCAGAACGAGCCCGACGAGCAGGAGCATCACCGCCACCGCCAACGCCCCGAGCTCGGGCCAGGCGGGCTCGCGGCGGGCCTCGCGGGCGAGGGCTTCCTGCTCGTCGGAGAGCCCTCTGATGCCGAGTCGTGCTCGGTGGTCGGCGGCCGCGGTCCGGATCCGCTCCTCGACGAAGTCGGGGTAGCTCGGGACGGGCTGGTCGCTCTTCTTGGGACGCAGGGTCTGCCGAAGGCTGCGACTGATGGCAGGTGACACGAACCGACGGTCCCCCGCCCGGACGGCCAGAACCCGACGTACGGCCACCTCCTCGATGGCTCCGAGGGGCACGGACTCGGTCATGAGCATGTTGCGCAGCACCAGCTCGTCGTCGGCGATCCTGACCCCGGGACGCAGCACGGCGGCCCAGGTCAGCACGCCGATCACGGCCAGCAGGCCGACCCCCCACAACGGATAGCCCTCGATGGCGCCGAGCGTCATCAGGACCAGCACCACCAGCAGCCCGAGCACGCCCACCACGCGACCGTTGGTGGGCTGGAACGTCTCGTCGTTCTGCACCGTCACGTCCCCTCCCCGCAAGATTGCCGTCGCGCTGGACCTCAACCCTATGCTGGCGGGTATGCCTCCTTCTCCCATCGCCGAGGCGCCAGCGGCCACCGGTCCGGGCGAAGACTTCAGCGACGTCACCCGCTCCGATGCGACGTTGCGTCGGTTCCTGCACGGGCTTCCCGGGGTCGATCAGGTCGGCTGCGAGGCCCGGGCCGCGAGCCTCGGCACCCGGTCGATCAAGACCACGGCCAAGGCGTTCGCGCTCGACCTCGCGATTCGGATGGTCGACCTGACGACGCTCGAGGGTCAGGACACCCCCGGCAAGGTGCGCGCCCTCGCCGCGAAGGCGATGCGCCCCGACCCGGCCGACCCCACCTGCCCGGCCACTGCGGCGGTCTGCGTCTACCCCGACATGGTGGCCACGGCCAAGCAGGTGCTCGGCGACAGCGGCGTCAAGGTGGCCGCGGTCGCGACCGCCTTCCCGAGCGGGCGGGCGGCGCTCGACATCAAGCTCGCCGACGTACGCGACGCCGTCGAGGCGGGGGCAGACGAGATCGACATGGTGATCGACCGGGGCGCGTTCCTGGCCGGCCGCTACCTGCAGGTCTTCGACGAGATCGTCGCGGTGCGCGAGGCCTGTGGCTCTGCCGATTCCGGGGCGCACCTCAAGGTGATCTTCGAGACCGGCGAGCTCCAGACCTACGACAACGTGCGCCGCGCCAGCTGGCTGGCGATGATGGCCGGCGGACACTTCATCAAGACCTCCACCGGCAAGGTGCAGCCCGCGGCCACCCTGCCGGTCACCCTGATCATGCTGGAGGCTGTGCGCGACTTCCGCGAGGCGACCGGCCAGATGGTCGGCGTCAAGCCGGCCGGCGGCATCCGCACCAGCAAGGACGCCATCAAGTACCTCGTGATGGTCAACGAGGTCGCCGGCACCGACTGGC
>JALZCZ010000412.1 GCA_030862825.1 Actinomycetota bacterium
GAACTGTTGCGGTTGGTGACCAAACGACGGACGTACGCGGCCCAGAGCAGCGCGTGCCGGGCCGCGGTGCCGCTGCAGTACCGTGCGGCGGTGGATTCCTCGACCGACCCCGACGACACCGCCCCCGACGTCCCGCCGGAGGCCTGGTCCGGGGTGCACCGGGGCCCGCTACGAGCGGGGGAGTGGGTGCGCCTGGTCGACAGCAAAGGCCGCAAGCACAACATCTGCCTGGAGGCGGGCAAGCGCTTCTTCTCCAACCGGGGACACTTCGAGCACGACGAACTGATCGGCCGCGAGGAGGGCTTCACGGTCACGTCGTCGGCAGGTGGCGAGTACCTCGTCTTCCGGCCGCTGCTCTCGGAGTTCGTGGTCTCCATGCCCCGCGGCGCGGCCGTCGTCTACCCCAAGGACGCTGCCCAGATCGTGGCCATGGCCGACATCTTCCCGGGTGCAGACGTGGTGGAGGCGGGCGTCGGCTCGGGCGCCCTGACCTGCTCGCTGCTGCGGGCGGTGGGCCCGCACGGCAAGGTCACGTCGTACGAGCTCCGTGAAGAGTTCGCCGAGGTCGCTCGGCGTAACGTCGAACAGTTCTTCGGGGGTCGGCATCCGGCGTGGTCGCTCCGCCCGGGCGACCTCGCCGAAGAGCTGCCCGCCTCGGGAGAGCGCTACGACCGGGTGATCCTGGACATGCTGGCGCCGTGGGAGTGCCTCGAGGCGGCGGCGGGGGTGCTGCGGCCGGGCGGCATCGTGGTCGCATACGTCGCCACCACGACGCAGCTCTCGCGCTTCGTCGAGACGGTGCGCGTGCACGGCGGCTTCACCGATCCGCAGGCCTGGGAGTCCCTGGTGCGGGACTGGCACGTGGAGGGGCTCGCGGTGCGGCCGGGTCACAAGATGATCGGGCACACGGCGTTCCTGGTGACGGCCCGTCGGATGGCCCCCGGTCAGCGGCCACCGCTCAAGCGCCGCCGACCGGCGCCCGGTGCCTACGGCCCGGACTACACCGGCCCGCGCCCCGCCGACGTACCGGTCGACGCCGACGCCAACGAGCGCGAGATCGAATGAAGCCGTTCCTGCTGCTCTCGATCCGGGCGGAGAAGCCGGCCGCCGACGACGAGTACGACGCCTTCTGCCGTTTCCTCGGGGTCGCGCCGCGCGACCTGCACCGCGTCCAGCTCGGCTCGGAACCGCTCGGCCGCGTGCTCCTGGACAACTGGGCAGGCATCCTGCTCGGGGGTGGCTCGTTCACCTACTCCGACCCCGAGGACACCAAGTCACCGGCGCAGCGCCAGGCGGAGGTGGAGCTGATCGGCCTGCTGGACCAGGTCGTGGCGGCGGACTTCCCGTTCCTCGGCGCCTGCTACGGCATCGGCACGCTCGGTAGCCACCAGGGCGGCGTCGTCGACCGTTCCCACCCCGAGCCGGTCGGACCGCTGTCGGTCTCGCTCACCGGCGACGGGATGTCCGACCCGCTGTTCGCGGATGTGCCGCGCGACTTCGCGGCGTACGGCGGTCACAAGGAGGGGCTCACGTCGCTTCCCGACCATGTCGTCCACCTGGCCACCTCGGCTGCCTGCCCCGTGCAGGCCTTTCGGGTCGGGGAGCACGTCTATGCGACGCAGTTCCACCCCGAGCTGGACCTGGCCGGGGTGCGGACACGGATCGACGTGTACTCGACGTACGGCTACTTCGACCCCAGCGAGGCGGCGACGCTGAGGGCGCTGTCGGCCACCGTCGACGTGATCCATCCCATGACCCTGCTGCGCAACTTCTCCCGTCGGTATCGAGCCGTCGCGAAATCGTGACCAACACCGGCGAATATCCACTTCCGTAACGCAACCGCACGGGTAGGGTCGTGAAGTCAGGAGGTGAAGCCATGTCTTCCATGGACAGTGGATCTAGCTCCGGGGGCCGACCTCCCGAGGAGCTGGAGACCCAGGTGCGCTTTCTCGAGGCCGAGGTCACCGATCTCCGCCGCCGACTGACCGAGTCGCCCTCGCAGAGCCGTGGCATGGAGCTGCGTCTTGCCGACGCCCAGCGGTCGCTGGCGGCCGTCACGGCCCAGAACGAGCGCCTCGCCGAGACCCTGCGCGAGGCCCGTGACCAGATCATGAAGCTGAAGGAGGAGGTCGACCGGCTCGCGCAGCCGCCGGCGGGCTTCGGCACGTTCCTGGCCCGCAACGACGACGACTCGGTCGATGTGTTCACCGGCGGCCGCAAGCTCCGGGTCAGCGTGAGCCCCGCCGTGGAACTCGACGACCTCCGCCGCGGCCAGGAGGTCATGCTCAACGAGGCCCTCAACGTGGTCGCGGCCTTCGACTTCGAAGAGGTCGGCGAGGTCGTGATGCTCAAAGAGATCCTTGCCGACGGCGAACGCGCCCTGGTCATCGCGAACGCCGACGAGGAGCGCGTCGTCCGCCTTGCGGAGCCCCTGCGCGGCACCACGCTGCGCGCCGGCGACTCCCTGCTCCTCGACGGCCGCGCCGGCTACGTCTACGAGCGGGTGCCCAAGTCCGAGGTCGAGGAGCTGGTCCTCGAAGAGGTCCCCGACATCGACTACGAGTCGATCGGCGGCCTGGTCAACCAGATCGACCAGATCCGCGACGCCGTCGAGCTGCCGTACCTCCATCCCGAACTGTTCACCGAACACCAGCTCAAGCCGCCCAAGGGCGTCCTGCTGTACGGCCCTCCGGGCTGCGGCAAGACGCTGATCGCCAAGGCGGTTGCCAACTCGCTGGCCAAGAAGGTCGCGGCGCGGACCGGCCAGGAGGGGAAGTCCTACTTCCTCAACATCAAGGGACCCGAACTGCTCAACAAGTACGTCGGCGAGACCGAGCGGCACATCCGCCTGGTGTTCCAGCGGGCCCGCGAGAAGGCCAGCGGCGGCACGCCGGTCATCGTCTTCTTCGACGAGATGGACTCTCTGTTCCGCACCCGTGGGTCCGGCGTCTCCTCGGACGTGGAGAACACCATCGTCCCGCAGCTGCTCTCGGAGATCGACGGCGTCGAGCTGCTCGAGAACGTGCTGGTGATCGGCGCCTCCAACCGCGAGGACATGATCGACCCGGCCATCCTGCGGCCCGGCCGCCTCGACGTGAAGATCAAGATCGAGCGACCCGACGCCGAGTCGGCCCGCGACATCTTCAGCAAGTACCTCGTCCCCAGCCTGCCGCTGCACGCCGACGACCTGACCGAGTTCGGTGGCGACCGCGACGCGTGCGTGTCCGGCATGATCCGGGCCACGGTCGAACGGATGTACACCGAGACCGAGGAAAACCGCTTCCTGGAGGTTACCTACGCCAATGGTGACAAGGAGGTCCTCTACTTCAAGGACTTCAACTCCGGCGCGATGATCCAGAACATCGTCGACCGGGCCAAGAAGATGGCGATCAAGGACTTCCTCGAGCACGAGCAGCGGGGTCTGCGGATCTCGCACCTGCTCCAGGCGTGCGTCGACGAGTTCAAGGAGAACGAGGACCTGCCGAACACGACCAACCCAGACGACTGGGCGCGGATCTCTGGCAAGAAGGGAGAGCGGATCGTGTTCATCCGCACCCTCATCACCGGCAAGCAGGGCACCGAGCCCGGGCGTTCGATCGACACCGTCTCCAACACCGGCCAGTACCTCTGAGGTCGGCTCCAGGGTTGCCGTTTGGTCACCAACCGCATGTTTGCGGGCTGATCTTCTGCAGTTGGTGACCAAACCGCAGGAGGGACGACCAGGCTCAGGCCGGGCGCGCGGTTCCGACGTAGACGTACGTCCTCGGCTTGGATACGCCTGGACCGGGCATGTAGTCCGACCGGACAGCGGTGACGGCGAGCCCGGCGGCGTCGACCAGTGCCGGGATGTCGCGGGTCAGGTGGCACCCGCCCGCCACCCGCTTCTGGATCGGCTCTAGGCACGTCTGCCACCGCTGCACGCCGGCGGTGGGGCCCCGACCGTGCTCGAGGAAGTGGAACGTCCCGCCCGGAATGAGCACCCGGCGTACCTCACGAAGCGCTAGCTCCACGTCGGGGATCGTGCACAGGGTGAAGGTCGACAGGACGCAGTCGTAGGAGGCGTCCTCCGCTTCCAGCGCCTGGCCGTCCAGCCTCACGCGGGTGACCGACGTGTCCGAGCCGGCCCGGCGCCGTTCCGAGAGCCGCCAGCCCACGTCAGAGGGCTCGACGGCGTCGACCGTTCCGACGGCTGCCGGATAGAAGGGCAGGTTGAGCCCCCCACCGAAGCCGAGCTCGAGAACCCGCCCCTGCAGGCCCACGCACGCCTCCTCGCGAAGCTGTCCGACGTCTTTGCTGCGTAGCGCCACGTCGACCAGGCGGGGCACCACGTGCTCGTCCCAGGCCCGCATGCTTCGAGCCTAAGGGGTGGTCCGCCGCGTACGCTCGTGACATGAGTGTCCGCCGGGTGATGGGAACCGAGGTCGAGTACGGCATCTCGGTGCAGGGGCAACCCCTGGCCAACCCGATGGTGGCCTCCTCGCAGGTGGTCAACGCCTACGCCTCCGCGACGGTGCGCGCCCGCCGCGCCCGGTGGGACTTCGAGGAGGAGTCGCCGCTGCGGGACGCACGTGGGTTCGACATGTCGCGCCAGGTCGCCGACCCGAACCAGCTGACCGACGAGGACATGGGCCTGGCCAACGTGATCCTCACCAACGGTGCGCGCCTGTACGTCGACCACGCCCACCCGGAGTACTCCACGCCGGAGGTGACCACGCCGCTCGACATCGTGCGCTGGGACAAGGCGGGGGAACTGGTGATGCTGGACGCCGCGCGCCGCGCCGGCCTGCTGCCCAACGGCTCGCCGATCGTGCTCTACAAGAACAACACCGACAACAAGGGCGCGTCGTACGGCGCCCACGAGAACTACCTGATGCGGCGCTCGACACCGTTCGGCGACATCGTGCGCCACCTGACGCCGTTCTTCATCAGCCGCCAGGTGGTGGTCGGGTCCGGGCGCGTCGGGATCGGTCAGGACGGCCGCGAGAAGGGCTTCCAGATCAGCCAGCGGGCCGACTACTTCGAGGTCGAGGTGGGCCTCGAGACCACGCTCAAGCGCCCGATCATCAACACCCGCGACGAGCCGCACGCCGACCCGGAGAAGTACCGGCGCCTGCACGTGATCATCGGCGACGCGAACCTGGCCGAGGTGTCGACGTACCTCAAGGTCGGCACCACCGCGTTGG
>JALZCZ010000427.1 GCA_030862825.1 Actinomycetota bacterium
GGTCTGAGCGGTGGGCAGCGGTGTCAGCGGCCATCACCGCCTCCAGCTGGGCCCGGACGACGCTCAGCTCGTCGAGGACACCGAGGGTCTCGTCGTGCTTGATCAGCGACCTGAGCACGACCTGGTCCAGGATGTTCCACGAGCTCGTCGGACGCACCGAGGTCCCCCGGCCGCGGGCGATGGTGACCAGCCCCTTCTCCTCGATCCGCTTGACCGACTCACGGATCACGGTCCGGCTGACGCCGAACTGCTCGCTGAGCGGCCCCTCGGGCGGGAGCAGGTCGCCGGGCTGCACCGCGCCGGAGACGATGGCGTCGACGAGGGCGTCAACGACCGCGACCCCGAGCATGGGTGATCGCTCGCGCTTCTCGGCGAACGGGAAGCCCGCGGCGGGTCGGTGGTCGCTGGGCATGGCGCGATCATAGGCCACCGAAATCCACATTCCACCCAGACGTATGACGTACGAGCGCTGCGCGTGCGCTGCCACCCGCGGCTCGGTCAAGCCGGGCGGCGACGTTCCCAGGCGCGGGTGATGTGGCCGCCCAGGGCGTGGGCCGCGCCGGCGGGGTCGCGGTCGTTGACGCCCTCGTCGACGCCATCGTCTCCGGCGCGGTGCAGCCCGGCGACCTGCTCCCGCCCGAGGTGCCGCTCAGCGAGCAGTTCGGCGTCAGCCGGACCGTGATCCGCGAGTCGGTGAAGCGGATCGAGGAGAAGGGCCTGGTCACCATCGCCCGCGGCCGCGGCACCACGGTGCGCCCCACGAGCTCGTGGAACATCCTCGACCAGGTCGTGCTCAGGTCGCTGATCAAGCACGACGTCACCCTCGGCGTCCTCGACGAGCTGAGCATTGTCCGGGCCCAGCTGGAGTCGGTGATGGCCGCCGACACCGCTGCCCATCGCTCCGACGTCCAGCTCAAGGAGCTCGAGGAGCACCTGCAACGGATGCGCGACTCGCTGCACGACGAGGCCACGTTCAAGTCGGCGGACGTCGCCTTCCACGAGACCGTGATGTCCGCCTCCGGCAACCGCCTCGCCGAGAGCATCGCGCGGATCCTCTTTGAAAGAGCACGGGAGAGCAGCAGGTACCACGGGGTCGACCCGGCCGACCACTTCCAGCTCACGCTTGATGAGCACGAGGCGGTCTTTGCCGCGATCGCCGAGCGCAGCGCCGACGCGGCACAGGCCACCATGAACCGGCACATCCTGGACTCCTGGGAGCGTCGCCGCCTGCCGACCCAGGCGTCGTCGGACCGAGCCCGGCAAGCGTAAGCGTGGAGCGACACGGTCTGGTCGTCGACGTCGCCCCGGATCGGCGCGAGGAGTACCTCCGCCTGCACTCCGACGTGTGGCCGCGGGTCGAGCAGGTCCTCCGCGACTGCCACATCACCAACTACACGGTCTTCGTCCTCGACGACACACTCTTCGCCTACTACGAGTACACCGGGGACGACCACGCGGCCGACCTGGCCAGGATCGCCGAGGATCCCGTCACCCGCGAGTGGTGGACCCACACCGACCCGTGCCAGACGCCGTTCAACCCAGGTCGAGACCCGGGGGCAACCGGCTGGCGTGAGGCCACCGAGATCTGGCACCTCGACCCCTGATCTCCTTCCCGGGCCTGGCGTCCCCGGTCCGCCGCCGGCCGAACGACCGTCGGCGGACCCAGGTGAGGCGTCGCTACGTGACGGAGAACGAGTCGAAGCTGGCGGTGCCCTTCCGTGAGGTGGGCGCAGTGCCGGTGTTGGGCACGTAGATCATCCCCGCGTCCAGACTCGCCGTGGGGTTGTTCAGCGTGAGCGTCTGCGCCAGGGCGGTCCACGTCACACCGTCGACCGAGTAGGACCCGTTCACGGAGTCGCCGTTTCGCGTCAGCCGCAGCCACAGCGGACCGGTGGTAGGGCCCGAGCGGAGTGGGTAGAACTCGTCGACCTTGCCGTCGCCGTTGCTGTCGTTGAACAGAGTGACGCCCTCCGACTGCACCATCAGCGAGACGTACCCTTGGCCGGTCCCGGCCTGGGTGAGGTCGTTGCG
>JALZCZ010000430.1 GCA_030862825.1 Actinomycetota bacterium
GTCCGGGGACGCATCCGACCGGCGGCCGAGAGGAGTGACGATTGCGATCCCGGAACGCCCACTGGGCTTTTCTGGCACCATTCGCCACCTTGTTCGCACTGTTCTTCGTGGCACCCATTCTCTATGCGACCTACCAGAGCACCCGGAAGGTCGACTACCTCGGTGCGGGTGGTCTCGGGGGCCGACGCGAAGTGTTTGCCGGCCTCGAGAACTACCGCACGGCGCTGACCGACCAGGCATTCCTCGAGAGCCTGCAGCGGGTTCTCCTGTTCGGAGCGGTCCAGGTGCCGCTCATGATCGCGCTGGCGACCACGCTCGCACTGCTCCTCGAGTCGGGTGCCGCTCGCGGGGCGAGGTTCTTCCGTGCCGCCTACTTCCTTCCCTATGGCGTCCCCGGCGTGATCGCGTCGATCCTCTGGGGTTTCCTGTACGTGCCCGGGATCAGCCCGATCGTCTCGGTGCTCGGCGAGGTCGGTCTCGACGTGAACTTCCTGGGGTCAGGGACCGTGCTGTGGTCGATCGTGAACATCGTCACGTGGGAGTTCGCCGGCTACAACATGCTGGTCATCGTGGCGCAGCTGCAGTCCATCGACGGCAGCCTCTACGAGTCCGCGCGCATGGATGGTGCTACGGGATGGCAGATGGCCCGCTACATCAAGCTGCCGCTGGTCAGACCGGCTCTGGTGCTGACGACCGTGTTCAGCATCATCGGGACACTCCAGCTCTTCAGCGAGCCGCTCATCCTGAAAACGATCTCCACCGGCATCACCAGTGACTTCACGCCGAACATGTCGGCCTACAGCGAGGCGTTCGTGAACAACAACTACCACCTGGCCGCCGCCCAGTCCGTGATCGTGGCCGTGATCGCGCTGGTCCTCTCCTTCGGCTTCCTACGCATCGTGAAGCGGAGAGCAGACCGATGACGGCGACGGAGTCCGAGGGCGCCGCGGTCGGCGACGCGCCTGCCGGGGCCGGTCGTGAGGAGCCGGTGGTGGAGAGTCGGCGTGTTCGCCGGCCGGGACGAGAGCTTCGAACCCAGATCATCGTCGTCGTCCTCCTCACGGTCGGCGCGATCTACTTCCTGCTGCCGGTCTACTGGCTCGCGGTGTCGGCGACCAAGTCGACCGAGGACCTGTTCGGGAGCTTCGGCCTCTGGTTCTCAGATCCGCAGCTGCTGGCCAACCTCACGGAACTGGCCACCTACGACGGTGGCATCTACCTGCGCTGGCTGCTCAACAGCGCCTTCTACGCAGGCGTGGGTGCCACCGGGGCGACCCTTTTCGCCGCGATGGCGGGCTACGCGCTGGCGAAGTACGACTTCCGTGGCCGGGAGACGATCTTCGGCATCGTGATTGCGGGTGTCCTGATTCCCGGCACGGCGCTGGCGCTTCCCCTCTACCTGATGGTGAGCAAGGTGGGCATGGCCAACACGTACTGGGCGGTGCTGCTTCCGAGCATGGTGACGCCGTTCGGCGTCTACCTCTGCCGCATCTACGCAAGCGCGTCGGTGTCGGACGACCTGCTCGAAGCTGCCCGGCTCGACGGCGCCGGAGAACTGCGGATCTTCTTCACCATGGGGCTGCGGGTGATGGCACCCGCCCTGGCGACGGTGTTCTTGTTCCAGTTCGTCGACATCTGGAACAACTACTTCCTGCCGTTGGTGATGCTCTCGGACTCCGACCTCTATCCGATGACGCTCGGCCTGACGTCCTGGTTGTCCTTCGCCGACCGAAAACCAGACCTCTACCAGCTGACGGTGGGCGGTGCGTTCGTGTCGGTCATCCCGCTGATGGTGGCCATGGTCATTCTCCAGCGTTTCGTTCGCATGGGTATCACGGAAGGAAGTGTCAAGGGATGACGGCAAGAGACACAGCCAGCGGCCGCGAGCGCGGGGTGTTCGCACGGTATCCGTACGGCGGTGACTACAACCCGGAGCAGTGGCCCGTCGAAGTGCACGTCGAGGACGTGGAGCTGATGCGTCGTGCCGGCGTGACGATGGTCAGCGTCGGCATCTTCGGCTGGGCGAAGACCGAACCCGCCCCTGGTCAGTACGACTTCGACTGGTTGGAAGACGTCCTCGATCGGCTCGCCGCGAACGACATCGCCGTCTGCCTCGCGACCATGACCGCGTCGCCGCCGCCGTGGTTGGCGGCGCTGCATCCCGAGACGTTGCCGGTGACCGTCGACGGAACACGGCTCTCGCCCGGGTCACGCCAGCAGTACTGCCCGTCGAGCACGATCTACCGCGATCACGCGACCCGGCTCGTCGAGCAGCTCGCCAAGCGGTTCGGAGAGCACGAGGCGCTGGCGATGTGGCACGTCGGCAACGAGTACGGCTGTCACGTCCGGGCTTGCTACTGCGACGAGTCGGCTGGTGCGTTCCGGCGATGGCTCGCCGAGAGGTACGGCGACATCGCCGAGCTCAACCGCGCATGGTCCACCGACTTCTGGTCCCAGTCCTACGGGTCGTTCGACGAGGTGCTGCCGCCGCGTGTCGCGCCCTCGTTCCGCAACCCTGCGCAGCAGCTGGACTTCACCCGCTTCTCCTCCTCGGAGATCCTGGCCTGCTACCTCGGCGAGGCGGAGCTGCTACGAGGGCTGACCCCCGACGTGTCGCTGACCACCAACTTCGTGCCGCTCGCGAAGACGCTCGACCTGTTCGACTGGGCGCCCCACCTCGATGTGGTCAGCTACGACTCCTATCCCGACCCGGCAGACGAGCTGGCCCCGATGCGCGCGTCCCTCGGGTACGACACCATGCGCGGGCTGCGCGACGGACAGTCCTGGCTGCTCATGGAGCAGGCGCCGAGTGCGGTGAACTGGCGCGAGGTCAACCTGCGCAAGGACGCAGGTGTCATGCGACTGTGGAGCTGGCAGGCCGTGGCGCACGGCGCTGCCGCGGTGATGTTCTTCCAGTGGAGACAGTCGCGCGGTGGCGCGGAGAAGTTCCACTCAGCGATGGTCCCGCACGGTGGCGCCGAGACGCCCACCTTCCGGCGGGTGTCCGAGCTGGGTCAGGAGCTCGGGCAGCAGGCATGGCTGTCGGGAGCCACCGTGGCTCCTGCGGATGTCGCTCTCGTGATCGACTGGGACAACTGGTGGGCGTTCGAGCTCGACGCCCATCCCCACAACGGCATGAGCTACCTGGACAGGGTGGAGGCCCATTACCGCCACCTGTACGACGCGGACATCCCGGTCGACATCCGGCCGGTCGGGGCGGACCTGTCCCGCTACAAGCTGGTCGTGGTGCCCAACCTGTACCTGGCCTCCGCCGAGACGGCACAGGCTCTCGCTGACTACGTCGACCAGGGCGGAACGCTGCTCGTGTCGTTCTTCTCCGGGATCGTCGATGAGCAGGACCGCGTGCACCTCGGCGGCTATCCGGGCCCGCTGCGGCAGCTGCTGGGGCTCTGCGTGCAGGAGTTCGCGCCGCTGGCATCCGATGACTCAGTTCAGCTCCAGGCCGTGGACGGCACGTCCGTGGGATCGGCCACGACGTGGACCGAGCACGTCGAGCTGGAGGGCGCGGACGTGGTGTGGCAGTTCGTCGGCGGCGAGCTCGACGGCTGCCCCGCCGTCACTCGGAACCGAGTCGGCGCGGGCACGGCGTGGTACGCCGCGACGGCGCCCGATGCGCCGACGTTGCGGAGGCTCTTCGACGACGTCCTCCGGGAGTGCGGCGTCGTACCGGTGATGCCGTCGGCTCCGGCGAAGGTCAAGGTCCGGCGGCTGCAGTCAGCTGACGGCGAGGACCACCTGGTCGTGCTCAACCACTCCGACGAGCGGGTCGACGTCGATCTTCCCGGGTCGATGCGCGATCTCCTCACCGGTCAGCAGCAGTCACGACTCTTGCTCGATCGTCACGGCGTGGCCGTGCTGCGGCATGACGATGACGCCTAGCGATGTGCGCAGCGCCCCCGCGGAGTCACGGATCGTCCTCGCACCACCCCCGCCCGAGATCGCCGACCGGCCGGTCCGTGCGTGGCGGGCCCCGGTCGAGATCGACACCTACGAGCCCGGCGTGCCGGATCGGTATCCCGCCTACCTCGACCGACGCGTCTACCAGGGCTCGTCCGGCGCGGTGTACCCACTGCCGTTCATCGACCAGATCGCGCGCACGAAGCGGCCGAGGCGCTGGGACGCGATCCACCTCGAGAACGAGTACGTGCGCTTGATGCTCCTCCCCGAGCTCGGGGGGCGGATCCACATCGGGCTCGACAAGACCCGCGACTACGACTTCTTCTACCGCAACGACGTGATCAAGCCGGCCCTCGTCGGTCTGGCCGGGCCCTGGATCTCCGGAGGCGTGGAGTTCAACTGGCCGCAGCACCACCGGCCGGCGACGTTCCTGCCGACCGAGACGAAGCTGGAGGAGGACGAGGAGGGCGCCGTCACGGTGTGGTGCTCGGACCACGACCCGTTCGCCCGCATGCAAGGCATGCATGGCGTCCGGCTCCGCCCGGCGAGCTCGCTGGTCGAGGTCCGCGCACAGCTGGTGAACCGTACGGACGACGTCCAGACGTTCCTGTGGTGGGCCAACGTCGCCGCCGCCGTCAACGACGACTACCAGTCGTTCTTCCCGACCGACGTGCACGTCGTCGCGGACCATGCCAAGCGCGCTCTCAGCACGTTTCCAGTGGCACGTGGGCGGTACTACGGAGTCGACTACGCCGCGCAGCGGACGCCAGAGCGTCCGGACGGCGACCGCCTCGACTGGTACCGCAACATCCCCGTCCCCACGTCGTACATGTGCCTGGCGACGACGGACGACTTCTTCGGAGGGTACGACCACGGCCGCGAGGCCGGCTTCGTGCATTGGGCCGATCACAGGATCGCGCCGGGGAAGAAGCAATGGACGTGGGGCCACGCCGCCTTCGGTCGGATGTGGGACGCCCACCTCACCGACACCGGGGGCCCGTACGTCGAGCTGATGGCGGGGGTCTTCACCGACAACCAGCCTGACTTCAGCTTCCTCATGCCGGGGGAGAGCAAGGCCTTCTCTCAGTACTGGTACCCGATCCAGGGCACCGGGCCCGTCCACCAGGCCACGCGGGAGGTCGCGATCAGTCTCGACGTGGTCCGGAGTGGTCCGCGCGGCACTGCCAGGATCGCTGTCGCAACGACGCGCCCGCGCCCGGCAGTGCGCGTTGTCCTCCGAGTTGCGGGCGCCGTGCTGCACGAGGCCACCGTCGACATCGCACCCGGATCTCCCTCTGTCCTCGACCTGCCGCTCGACCTGCCTGTCGAGACGACGGCCTGCGAGCTCACCGTCGCGCACGACGGAGACGTCCTCCTGGTGTGGAGTCCCCGACCGGCGCCGGATCCCGGCCACGCCACCACGGACCTGGAGCCGGCGGATGAGCCTCCCGTCCCGTCCGAGATCGCCTCGGCCGACGAGCTCTACGTCACCGGCCTCCACCTGGCCCAGTACCGGCACGCCACTCGCTCGCCTGAGCCCTACTGGCGCGAGGCTCTGAGTCGCGATCCCGGTGACGCACGCTGCCACCTGGCGCTCGCCGCCCGGCGCCAGCACGACGGCCGCCTCGACGAGGCAGAACGGCATCTGCGCGCTGCCGTGGCGCGCACCACCCGGCGGAACCCCAATCCCCGGGAGGGCGAAGCGCACTACCGGCTCGGCCTCGTGCTGGCCCGGCAGGGGCGAGACGCCGAAGCGCGCGACGCTCTCGGCAAGGCGATGTGGGACCAGTGCTGGTCGGTCGCCGCAGCGGTGGCCTCGGCGAGGATCGACCTCGCCGACGGTCGCACGGCGCAGGCAGCGGTGGACCTGGAGGCCCTCCTCGCCCGCGCGCCAGGTCATCTGCAGGCCCGGAACCTCGCGACCGTCGCCGCACGACGACAGGGAGACCTGGTGGCTGCGCGCGAGATCGCTCGGGGCACGCTGGATCGCAACCCCCTGGACGCCTGGGCGCGTGACCTGGGCGCGCGCGTGGGCCTGGACGTCGCCCAGACCAACGACCCGACCACGGCCCTGGACGTGGCACTCGAGTATCTCCTCATCCGGGAGGACCAGCTCGCCGTGGACGTGCTCGACCGGGTGCCCCGGCTGCCGCTCACCCGCGGCCAGACCAATGTGGCGCCCCTGGCCTGGCTCCATCGCGCCGACCTCGAGCTCCTGCGTGGGGACACGGTTGCCGCTGACGATGCCCTGGACGTCCTGCGCTCGCTCGACCGGACGTGGTGCTTCCCGTCGGCCAACCAGAACGACGCCCTGGCCCGCCTGCGTCGGTTCCGGCCCGACGACCCGGTGATCGCTGCTCTCGAAGGTCACTGGCTCTATGCGGTCGGACGGCGGCGACAGGCGATCGAGGCGTGGGAGATCGCTGCCGGCTCCCCGGACCCCGATCCCGTGGTGCTGCGCAATCTCGGCGTTGCGGCGTACAACGTCGACGGCGCTCCCGAGCTCGCCGCGCAGCACTACGCGCGGGCCCTCCAGGTCGCTCCGGATGACGCGAGGCTTCTGTTCGAGGCCGACCAGCTCGACGGTCGCCGAGGGATCGACGTCGCAGTGCGGCTCGGCGCTCTGCTGAGCCGCCCGGACCTGGTCGCGGGCCGTGACGATCTGACGCTTCAGCTGGCCGAGCTGCTCACCGCCCAGGGTCGCGCCGCCGAGGCGCTGAAGGTCCTCGGTGGCCGGCCATTCCAGCCGTGGGAAGGGGGCGAAGGGCTGGTGCTCGCGGCATGGGAGGAGGCGCACTTCGTGCTCGCGAGTGCCGCCCTCCACGCCGGTGACGCACCGACGGCAGTCCACCACGCCGAGGCGGCACTGAGCCCGCCGTCGAACCTCGGCGAGGCACGCCATCCCCTCGCGAACGCCGCGGACCTGTACCTGCTCCGGGGCGATGCCCTTGCAGCGACCGGGGACCGGTCCGGCGCGCAGCAGTCATGGGGGACCGCCGCTCGGCAGCAGGGCGACTTCCAGGCCATGCAGGTCGAGCCCTACTCCGAGCGGACGGCCGCCTCCGTCATGGCGCTGCGAAGGCTGGGGCACGTGGCAGAGGCGGCCCCGCTGCGCGATGGCCTGGCCCGCTACGTTGCCGAGCAGGCGGAGGTCCGCGCGCGTGTGGACTACTTCGCCACCTCCTTCCCCACGATGCTGCTGTTCATCGACGACCCGCAGGTAGCGCACGACACCCGCGTGCTGGCTCTGCGCGCTCAGCTCGCCGCCCTGGACGGACGTGCGAACGAGGCCGCCGCGATCACCGCGGAGATCCAGGCGCGGGATCCGCTGAACCGCTCGGTCCGGGCGGCAGCCCGTCTGGGGCAGCTGGCGACTTTCGAACTCCCAGGAAGCCGATAAGGCGTCGAGCCCGGCACTGTGCTCGGGTGACGAAGACTCTAGAGAGTGCATGAGACGAGTCCGCGAGAACGGTCCTGGACCGGTCCTAGAGAAACTCCTTCCCGGCTGCGAGGGGGGTGGGTCGCTCTACGACATCACCACCACCAGCAACCTGGTCGAGCACGCGACGATCCGGGGACGATGGGACCGAGCACTTCACCTTCAGCGTGACCGGCAAGGGCTCGGACGGCTCGAAGCTGCGCAACACCTCGGTCGACCACTTCAACAAGCGACCGGACGGCACCGTCAGCCAGTTCTTCCACTGCCGCTGAGTACCGCCGGACGGGTTATCCGATCGCTCCGACCACGGCCTCGCAGAAGTCGTCGCTCCGGCCCGTCGATCCCTTGATCTGCTCGAACGAGAGCTCGACGTCGTCGGAGAAGTCGTCGAGGGTGCCCTGGGTGTCGATCACGACCCGGAACCGCACCTGGCCGGGGTTCCGTGCGATGGCCTTGCCGTCCGGCCCGTAGATGGTCGCGTTGCCGGTGGCGAGGAACACGACCGTGAGGATGTCACCGTCGAGGTCGAGGGAAAGGTCCTTCCCGAGGCTCCGCTCGACGGCCCGTACGCTCAGCCCGGTCGCCGGGTTCGTGAGGACCTCGCTGAATACGGCGTGCTCCGCGTAGAAGGGGAGCTGCTCCCGGCCGTGGGTGTTCACACGGAAGCGCCCGTCGGCCTCGGCCTCCCTGATGACCGTGAGCCCGGGCACGTCGCAGAAGTTCTCGATGAGTTGGGAGAGCTCTTCGTGGAACTCTCCGCGTTCGACGGGCTTGGCGGCGGCGGGCGCTGCGGCGAGGGCCGGCGGAAGGGCGATCCCCAGGAGGGCGGCCACAGAGAGGGCGCGAACTCGGCGCATGATGGGTTCCTTTGGTTGAGGGGATTCGCATCTGCAGGCTAGGCCGAGAGCTCGAGGCCGACATCGCCCACATTGATGAGGGTGATCCGCGAACCGCAGCTGATCTCAGCCCTTGACCGCGCCCATCGCGAACCCGGCGATGAAGCGGGCCAGGAAGTGGTTGAAGATCATCGCGATATCAGGTCTCCGCGGCCACGAACCCTCGGACGAAGTCGTGCAGTGACGTGGTCTTCACTCCGAAGGTTCGGGAGTGTTCGCTCATGTCGAGCGGCGACTCGTAGAGCTCGAGCGACGCGAGCAGTTCGGCCACGAAGTCGGGCAGGCCAGGTACAGGCTCCCCGGGCGGCACGGTCTGCACTGGGATCTCGCGCCCGAGCACCTCGGAGAAGGTGTCGATGACGTCGCGCCAGGTGACAGGTTCGCCACCTATCGCGAGCACACTGTTCGCGGCTTCCTTCTGCTCGACCGCGGCCATCGCGTAGCGCACCACGTCCTGCATCGCGACCATCGAGTGCCGCTGCTTGCCTTCGCCGACGAGGGTGACCGCACGACCCTCGAGCGCCGGCCCAATGATGAACGGGAACCAGACGTCCATGAACGCGTCGGGTTGAAGGATCGTCCACGAAAGCCCGCTCTCGCGGAGCTCCCTTTCGGTCTCGCCCTTCGCCCGCACGAACGGTACGACGTGATCCGCGCTCGCTCCCAGCACGGAGACGAACACGAAGTGACGCACGCCTTCTGATGTGGAGGCGGCGATCAGATTGCGGTTGCCGAGCCGGTCGACGGACTCGATGGTGTCCTCTGCTCGGCGCGGCGCAATCGCGTTCGCCGTGGTCACCACGATGTCGACGCCCTCGCACGCCTGCCGCAGCGAATCGGGATCCTTGAGGTCGCCAGGCATGGTCTCGGCCCGCGCGTCGTCGAAGGCAGAGCCGTCGCGGACCAGCACCCGCACGGCTTTGCCGCTGTCGAGCAGCGCTCGAGCGATGCTGCCACCGAGCCGTCCGGTCGCACCGACGACGAGGATCATGACGGTTCCTTCCCGGTCACCAGGCGCCGCGTGTGCGCGTCGACGTCGCCGCTGGCCTCCTCGGCTGGCTCGAGGTAGAAGCGCGCGGACGAGATCACGTCGCCCCTGGTCCCGAGGATGACGACTCCACGCATGAGGAACGGGCCGCCGTCCTCGGAGCGAGTTCCGGACATCTCCCATTCCGTCCAGATCCGGTCATCACTCTCTGCCCGGCGGAGCACTGCCGCTTCAATGTCGGGCACACCGGCGAAGATCTGCGTCCAGTTCGTTCGTACCTGGTCGCGACCGGTGAAGCCTCGGTGCGGATGGACCGGCGTCTCGTTGACGTAGTCGTTGGCGAAGCACGAGACCAGGCCCTCGAGGTCGTGGTTGTTGACCGCTTGGACCAGCCGGTCTATCACAGCAGCCATCTCTGCCCCTTGTTTCTGATACAGTAATATGTAACGAAATGACGCCTCATGTCAAGGCCACCCGCCGCTACGATTCCACCGGCCGCAGGGCTCGTGCGCTCCGCACGCGCAAGGCCATCCTCGACGCCGCCGAGCGGCAGTTCCTCGAAGACGGTTACGGCACGGCGACGATCGCCTCGATCGCCCAGGAAGCCAGTGTTTCCGTGGAGACGATCTACAAGTCGTTCGGCAGCAAGTCAGGGCTGGTACGGGAAATCTACGAGCGCGGGCTGGAAGGCCGCGGGAACACGCGCGCGTACGATCGGTCAGACGAGATGCGCGATCGGGAGAGCGATCCCCGAGCGATCATGCTCGAGTGGGGACGCCTGACCGCCGAGGTGGCGTCCGTCGTGACCCCGATCCGGCTCCTGATGCGCCACCTCGCGCTGACGGACCGCGAGATCGCGGAAGTGCTCGAGGCTGCGGAGGCCGAGCGGCTTGCCCGGATGCGGCATCATGCTCGGTTCCTCAGGGCGCGGGGGTACCTGCGCGAGGGCGTGACCATGTCCGAAGCCACCGATGTCCTCTGGGTCTGCAGCTCGCTCGAGATCTACGAGCTGCTCGTGATGCGGCGGGGCTGGTCCAGCGCGCGCTTCGCACGTTACGTCGGCAACTTCATGATCACCGCCCTGCTCTAGGTACGCCGCGAAGGCGGGTCGGCTCTGCCGCTG
>JALZCZ010000458.1 GCA_030862825.1 Actinomycetota bacterium
TGCCGGAGGCAACCCGGCGCGCAACGGCCGCCACACAGCCTGCCGGCAGCACCACCCCGTAGCCCGGGAACTTCCGTCCACGCGGAAGTCCTCGCGCCCTTCGCCTGGGTGCAGGCGTCCCCGATTCACGCCCGTCCCGGTGCGGGGCGAACGGAAACCATCGCCTCGTGCATCGAACGCGTCACCGGAGAGCCGCTGCGTCGCAACGAGTAGCCCGGGTGATCGACCCCGGGTGCGGCCCGGAGTAGCGCAGGTGGCGTACCCCCGGCCTCCCAGGAGCCGGAACGGGCGCCGAGGATCGCCTCGATGCGCCGTGGTCCGGCCGCTCTAGACCGGTGGACCGGAGGTCGAGGGCCGGCAACCAAACGCGTCACCCGCGCGTCACTCTCCATGACGCGGCTCACCACGGGGCGAGCTCAACACCGGAAGCGGGGTTTCGACGATGGGCCGATCACGTGCTGTCTCTCCTGCCCACCCACCGCTCGTGCTCAGCCGCCGCGGCCTGCTGGGAGCGGGCGCCGGCGCCGGTCTCGGGGCAACCGGCCTGGTCGGTATCGGCGGTCTGACCGTCCGCGCCTTCGCCGACACCGGCGACAACCCGGCCTCGATGTCGCCGGACTGCGTGAACGAGTGGATCGACACGCTGTTCGACGTCACCTGGGCATCCGGTCCTTCGCCGACGAACGCCGCGCGAATGTACGCCTACTGCGCCATCGCGATGTACGAGTCGGTGGCACCGCATGCCCGGATGCTGCGTTCGCTCAGCGGGCAGCTGACGGAGCTCTCCGACCTCCCCAAGCCACCGTCGGGCCGGATCGACCTGCCGTGTGTCATCGCCGCCAGCGTCGGGGCGGTCGCCTGGCACCTGTTCGCCCAGGCGCCCGAGGCAGCCCGTCAGCTCATCGCCGACAGGCTGGCGAGCCAGACCACCGGTCGGCGTTCCGCGGGCGTGCCGGCCGGCGTCGTCCGCACGTCGCTCGAGCACGGTCGCCGGCTTGGCGCACGACTGAACGCGTGGATCGACACCGACGGCCGCGCCGGCACCGTCGGCCGCCCGTACTCCCCGCCCGTCGGTCCCGGACTCTGGCGTCCCACGCCGCCCAACTTCGGCACCGCGATCGAGCCGTACTGGTCCGAGGTGCGTCCCATGATCCTGAAGACGGCGGACGAGGTGGAGCCGGCGCCGCACGTCGCGTTCTCGACCGTCGAGGGATCGCCGTTCTGGGACCAGGCAGACGTCACCATGCAGACCGGTCTCGCGCTGACCGCAACCCAGCGTCGGATCGCCATGTTCTGGCGCGACAACCCGGTCACCTCCGCCCTGCCGTCGGGTCACTGGATGCGTGTGGTGCGTCAGGTCTCCGACCAGCACGGCCTCTCGCTGGCCGGCACGGTCGAGGCCTACGCGAGGGCCGGGGCGGCACTGCACGATGCCTTCCTGAACTGCTGGACGTGGAAATACCGCTTCAACCTGGTCCGCCCGGTCTCCTACATCCAGGACGTCATCCAGGCAGACGTGCCAGCTGCGGAGAAGTGGCAGTCGTGGGTCAACTCACCGCAGTTCCCCGAATACAGCTCGGGACACTCCGTGGGCTCCCGTGCTGCCTCCACGGTGTTGACGGACCTGCTCGGCGAGCGCGCGTACGTCGACCACCATCCCGCCGCGCCTGGGGGCGGCGACACCCGGAGTTTCGGTTCCTTCCATGAGGCGGCCGACGAAGCGGCGCTCTCGCGGCTCTACGGAGGCATCCACTACCCGATGGGAATCGAGAACGGAAAGACCCAGGGCGACCACGTCGGCGCCCTGGTCATCGCTCGGCTGCAGACCCGCCGCTGACCGAACAACCACCACGGAGGAGACACGATGATCAGGTCGATCAGGTCGATGACGGCCACGGCGGCCCTTGCCACCCTTCCACTGCTCGCGGTCACCCTCGCCGCCACGCCGGCCGAGGCCCGCAGCAAGTGGATGTACAAGTCGAGCGAGACCACCGCCCAGGCCGACTGGATCGAGTGGGGCCAGCTGCCAGGAGGTGTGCCGGGCAACGCGCACGTCGGCTACCTCGAGGCCAGTGGCTCCGGATCCAGCACCCAGGTCTGGGGCAAGGTCATCGACTACGAGTGCGACGCGGGCGAGTTCCCCGGCGGCGGCGGGCACGGCGAAGCGATCCTCGAGGAGGAGCCGGGCGAGGACAAGTGCGACTTCGCCGGGATCCGCAAGATCGAGACCGGGACCGCCGTTCTCACCATCGACAAGAAGCTCACCATGGCCACGCTGACCGGCAGCCTCAGCGTGTCGAACCACGACGGCTCCGCCAACCCGCCGGTGAACATGACCTGGACCGGCATCGGCGAGCTCGTCGACTCGACCTGGATCGAGGAGTACGACGACGGCGTCGAGCGCTACTACGCGAAGTACGAGCGCACGTCGCGCGAGGCACTGGTCACCGGCAACATCGGCATCATGAACTTCACCGACGACGAGGACGACGAGTCGTACGCCGCCCTCGCCGCGACCAAGACGTTCGAACGCGGCAGCTCCAGCTGAGCTCGACAGGGTGGGCCGTCCGGCACGCGGGACGCCCCCCTGAAGGGCGCTGACGAAGCGGCCACGATCGAGAAGCACCCCACGCCCGGCGCGTCTGCGACTCTCCCCACGTCAGAGACCGTCGTCCCAGCCTCGGCGAGTTCGTGATGGTCATCAGGGTCGTCATCAGCAGCGGCCATCACCGCGGCCATGGTCAGCATGAAGGCCGTCGACAGCCACTGAGCCGCGTCCGCGGTGATCCCCAGGTCGCTCATCAGCCGCGGGATCGCGGTGACCATGTTCGTCTCGTTGAGGATCACGATGAACGTCGCGAGCACGAGCAGACGGACGACTGCGGGAGTGCGCTGGCTGGTGGGGTCGGCGGGCTCTTGGGGCTTGCGTCACCCGTGGGCGCTCAGCTCGCCGCGTAGACCTCCGGACGGCGGTTGCGCAGGCTGGGCACCTGGTTGCGCACCGTGTCGAGCTGGCTGCGGTACAGGTCACCGGTCACGATGGACAGGCCGTCGGTGTCGGGTGCGCAGGCGACGACGGTGCCCCATGGGTCGATCAGCATCGAGCGGCCGTTGGTGCGTGCCGGCGCGCCGTCGTCGGCGATGTGGGGCCCGGTCTGGCCTGCGGCGAGCACGTAGCACTGGCTTTCGATGGCACGGGCCCGCAGCAGCACCTCCCAGTGGTAGCGCCCGGTGTAGAAGGTGAAGGCGGCCGGCACGACGATCAGGTTCGCTCCGGCAAGGGTGAGGCCGCGGTACAGCTCGGGGAAGCGCAGGTCGTAGCAGATCGACAGCCCGACCTTCCAGTCGTCGACGTCGCAGGTGACGAAGCGGTCACCTGGTGCGACTGAGTCGGACTCGCGGTAGGTCACCCCGTCCGGGATGTCGACGTCGAACAGGTGGACCTTGCGGTAGCGCGCGGCCACAGACCCGTCCGGCGCGAAGACCACCGACGTGTTGAAGGCACGGCCGTCGGGGGCGGCCACTCGAATCGATCCGCAGTGCAGCCAAACGCCGTGGGTCCGGGCGGCCTCGGCGAAGGCTGCGTGGGCCGGGCCGTCCTCGGGTTCGGCGGCCGCGGCGGCTCCTTCCTTGTCGCCGAGGTAGTCGACGTACTCGGGGAGCAGGACGAAGCGCGCGCCTCGCTCTGCGGCCGAGCCAACCGCCTCGATCGCGGTCTTGATGTTCAGGTCCTTGTCGTGCTGGGAGTTGAGCTGTACGGCGGCAACGCGCATGTGCTGCTTCCTACTTTCGTTTCCGGAGTGTTGGTGTGAAGTCGATCGGCAGCGGCCCTGCAGGGCGCGTCACCGCAGCGCCCTACCCAGGCCGACGACTCGTTCGATGACCACGACCACCAGCAGCGAGATCCCGATCAGCACCACCGAGAGCGCCGCGATCTGCGGGTCGGATCGGTACTGGACGTACTTGTAGATCTCGACTGGCAGCGTGGTGGCGGATGGACCGACGACGAACAGCGAGATGACTGCCTCGTCGAAGGAGATGATGAACGCGATGACGGCGCCGGCGAGGATCCCGGGCCGAGCGAGCGGGAGGGTGACCCGTCGGAACGTCGTCCATCCGTTGGCGCCCAGGATCTGAGCGGCCTCCTCGCACGAGAGGTCGGCGGTCAGCAGGCTCATCGCGGTGGTGCGCACGACGTAGGGAATGGTGATCGCGAAGTGAGCGAGCACCAGGCCGGGGTAGCTGCCGGTCAGCCCCCAAGGCGACAGGGTCAGCAGCAGGGCGAGGCCGAGGACGACCGTCGGCACCATGAGCGGTGCGAGGAACAGGCTCGAGACCGCGTCGTGGCCGCGGAACCGGTGTCGGACCAGCGCCAGTGCGGCCGGGACGCCGACCGCGGTCGCCAGGGCGGCGGTGCACACTCCCACGACCAGGCTGACCTGGAACCCGCGGATGAACGCGGTGTTCTCGGTGAGCCGGGCATACCAGTCCAGGGTGAAGCCCTTCGGTGGGAAGGACAGGTAGGACTGGCTGTCGAACGACATCGCGATCACGACGAGCACAGGCGCCAGCAAGAACAGGTAGAGACTGGCGATGAGCAAGCGCCACGCGCTCCGGCCGATCCAGCCCCGACGTAGGCCTGGACGATGACGCCTCGGCGTCGACGGGACGGCCGTCAGGTCGGCCGAGGTTGTGATGGACATGGTTTCCTCCGTCGGTCCGGCTATCGCTCGAGGCGCCGTACGGCGCGCAGGTAGGCGGCTATCAGCAACGAGAACAGCGCGAGCAGGAAGATCGACAGGGTCGCGGCGAGCGGCCAGTTCAGGGTCATCTTGGCCTGGGTGTAGATCTCGGTGGCGAGCACGAACACCTTGCCGCCGCCCACCAGGCTGGGGGTGATGAAGGAGCTGATCGTCAGCACGAAGACCAGCAGGGCGGCGGTGAGCACACCGGGCATCGACAGCGGCAAAGTGATCCGCCAGAACACCTTCCAACGGTTCGCGCCCAGCGACCCGGCGGCCTGCTCCAGGTCGATGGAGACCCGGCCGAAGCCGGACAGCATCGCCAGGATCGCGTAGGGCATCAGGATCTCGACGAGGGCGATCACCGCACCGGTGTAGTTGTACGCCAGCGACAACGGCGTCTCGATGAGCCCCAGCTCCAGCAGGAGGCCGTTGATGACGCCCTGGTCACCGAGCAGCACCAGCCAGCCGTAGGTGCGGACGACCTGGCTGGTCAGCAGTGGCGCGATCGCGAGCGCCACCAGGACGCCGCGGAACCGCGACGGTGTGCGGGAGAGGAACAGCGCCACCGGGTAGGACACCGCCACGGTCAGCACGGTCGCCAGGACCCCGAGCCTGAGGGTGTTGAGGGTGAGCTCCCAGGTGAAGCTGTCGGTGAGCGCGTCGAGGTAGGTGTCGAGGGTGACTGTCTCCTCGATCGCTCCGGCCGAGCCGCCCCTGTTGAGCGACATCCGCACCAGCCACAGCAGCGGCAGCACGAAGGTGATGCCGAGTCCCAGCAGGCCGGGCACCAGCAGCCCGAGGGCGATCGGGCGGCGCGACCGAGCGCCGGTGGTCGTGGACGTCTCGGGCGCCGGAGCCGGGCTCGGTGGCGGTGTCGCCAGGCTCGTAGTGGCCGTCATGGCTCGACCTCAGGCCTCGTGCCCGAGCTTCGCCAGAAGCGCGTCGGCGGCGGACAGCTCCGACAGCTTCTGTCCCGAGCGGATCTTCTCGAGCAGCGCCGGTTCGGAGTCGTCGGACTCACGGGCCTGGCCCAGCGCGCCGGCGACCTGGGTCGGGTCGCCGATGAGGACGCCGTTGTCGTCGCCGAGGACCAGGGCACCCGGGCGCACCGGGACGCCGCCGCAGGACACCGGCACGTTGATCCCGCCGGCGTCGAGCCCGATCAGCTTGGTGGTGAGCACCGAGGTGCCGCGGGCGTACACGACCAGGCCGGTCTCGGCCAGCATGGTCTTGTCAGTGCACACGCCGTCGATGACGACGCCGACAGCGCCGGCCGCGGCCACGGCGTTCGCGACCACGCCACCGACCGGCGCGTGGATGCGGTCTCCACCGGTGTCGACGACCAGGACGTCACCGGGTTGGAGCAGTCCGGTGGCCTTGTGCACCAGGGTGGAGTCGGTGGCGGTGATGCGAACCGTGACCGCGCGCCCGACCAGGCGACCGCGGCCGACCTGGCGAGCGATCGCCGGGTCGCAGAAGCCCTCCTCGAGGAAGTGGCCCAGAGTAGGGACGTCGACGGAACCGGCCTCCTCAACCAGGGAGGTGGGCAACTCGGGCGCGGCGGGGTTGATGAGAATGGGCATCCGGACTTCCTTCTGTGGTCAGACGTGGCGCGGGGCGGTTGGGCAGGCTGAGGCGGGTCAGGACCCGGGCAGGACGAGGGCGTCGGTGGCCTGCCAGGCGAGGTTGACCTCCGTGCCCACCGGTACGAGGGCGTCGGACCCGGTCAGGGTCTGGGCTTCCAGGTCGTGGTCGCCGACCCGGACGGTGTAGGCCAGCAGCTCGCCGGTGTAGGAGTGCGCGGTGACGGTGCCGCGCGTCCGGTTGGTCGTGGGTCCGCCGTGTTCTGCAGCGAGCTCGACGTGGTGCGGGCGGATCAGGACGATGACCGGCTGACCCACCGTGGGCTTGTGGCCGTTGCAGGTGGCGTGCAGCCGCCCCACTCCGTCGACGTCGACCAGGAGGGTGTCGGAGTCATGCCCGAGGAGGCGCCCCGGGAGCAGGTTTGCCCGGCCGATGAAGTCGGCGACGAACCGGGTGGCGGGCCGCTCGTAGATGTCGTTGGGGGTGCCGACCTGTTCCACCCTCCCCTCGTTCATGACCGCGATCTCGTCGGCCATGGAGAGCGCTTCGTCCTGGTCGTGGGTGACGAAGACGGTGGTGACCCCGATCCGGTGCACGATGGCGCGGATCTCCGCGCGCATGGCTTCGCGCAGCTTGGCGTCGAGGTTCGACAGCGGTTCGTCGAGCAGCAGGACAGACGGCTCGACCACCAGGGCTCGAGCGAGCGCGACACGTTGTTGCTGGCCACCGGAGAGGTCCTTGGTCCTTCTCGTGCTCAGGTGACCGAGCTGGACCATGTCGAGCGCCTCCTGCACCCGCCGGTTGCGCTCGCCCTTGTCGAGCTTTCGCATCTCCAGGCCGAACGCCACGTTGCGGGCGACGTTCAGGTGCGGGAAGAGGGCGTAGGACTGGAAGACCATGCCCATGCCGCGCTTGTGCACCGGCCGCCTGGTGAGGTCGAGCCCGTCCACCTCGATCCGACCCGCGGTCGGATCGATCAGTCCGGCGATCATCCGCAGGGTCGTCGTCTTGCCGCAGCCGGACGGGCCGAGCAGTGCGAGCAGCGTGCCCTGCTCCAGGTCGAGGTCGACGCCGTGCACGGCGGCGGTCTGCTGACCCGGATAGGTCTTCGACAGGTCGGTGAGCCGCAGGTGGGCGGTCACGGTGGCGGCGGTTTCCGGCGTGGTGAGCGTCGAGGTGGCCACGTCAGCTCCCCAGGATCTGCCGGCGCCAGATCTCGGTCCATTCGTCGTTCTTCTCCGCGACGTAGGACCAGTCGACGTCCAGCATCTGCGACAGCCGCTCAGGGGTGGTGGCGGTGCGCTCGCGCACCTCGGGGCTCAGCTCGGTCTCGGTGTTCGTCGGTGCGTAGTACATCTGCTCGGCGAACGCCGCCTGTGCCTCCGGACTCAGCGCGTAGTCGATGAAGGTCTGCGCGGCCTCGGGTGAGTCGCTGCCCTCCGTCAGGTTGATGGTGTTGATCTGGAAGACGCTGCCTTCCTCAGGGATCGACACTCCGAGGTTGCCGTCGGACTCGTCGGAGTAGAACTGTGCGCGGGCGTTCCAGCCGATCCCCGTGGTGGCGCTGCCATTGGTCACCATCGTGTACGAGTCGGGGTTCGGGGCCCAGGTCTGCACGTTGGGCGCGAGCTCCTCGAGCCGTTCGACCGCGGGCTCGACGGTCTGGGTGTAGTCGGCACCCTCCATCTTGTTCGTGATCATCATCAGGCTGAGGCCCTGGATGTCGGGGGCCGCGTCGATCGCGACCTCGCCGGCAGCCTCGTTGCTCCACAGCGCGTCCCAGCTGGTGGGTGACTCGGCGACCTCGTCGGTGTTGTAGAGGAGCACCAGGTTGTCGAACGTGACTGCCGGACCGAAGTTGCCGTCCACGCGGCCACGCTCGTCGATGTTGGCGAGGTTGGTCACCTTCTCGGGGTCCAGAGGCTGGAAGATGCCCTCCTCGTTGCCGGTCGCGGCGACGGAGACGTCCATCACGGCGACGTCGGTGGAGGGGTTGCCCTTCTCCGCTCGGAGGGAGGCGAGCATCTCCGACGAGGACTCTGCCGGCACGTAGTTGACGGTGATGTCTGGGTACTTCTCCATGAACGGCTCGACGACCGCCTCGGTGTAGTTGTCCTGCACCACCCCCGAATACATCATCAGGGTCACCTCGCCGGAGCTCTCGGAGTCATCGGCCGCCTCAGTGCCACTGCAGCCGGCGAGCGCGGCTGCGGCACTGAGGCCTGCCAGCGCGAAGGCGGTCGTGCGGGCGGTCCGGCTGCGGAGCGGGACGCTGAGTCTCGACATGGGCATAACTCCTCGTGCCTGGTGTGGGATGGGTTTAGCCGAGTGGGGCGAGTCCTTGAAGGACGTCGGTGTCTGAACTTCCGAAGCTGAGCTCGATCTGGCGCCGAAGGGAGAGGATGATGTGGTCGTGGACGGCCGCCTCGGCGGCCTCCGGGTCCCGGGTGTCGAGCGCGTCGATGATCGTCTGGTGCTGGCCTGCCACGTGCTCGAGGCCGAGC
>JALZCZ010000465.1 GCA_030862825.1 Actinomycetota bacterium
GTCCGGGCCCGCCGAGCCGACGGCGTACGACGCCACCATGGCGCTGCGCGAGCTCGCCCTGACCAAGCACGCGCTCGCCGGGGCGGCGCGGGCCGAGGCGGAGAACTACCTGGCACGGCCGACCGACCCGCCCGGACCCAACAACCCGGACCGGTCCTACGGCCCGGTTGAGGAGACGCCCGCCTGCGCGGGTGCGGTCTGCGTGCATTACGTGGCCTCGAGCAACGACGCCCCGGTGCTCACCGACGACAACGCCAACGGCCGGCCCGACTACGTCGACCTCGTGCTCGGGACCACGGTCAAGGTGCACAACACCTACGTCGCGGCCGGCTACCGGCCGCCCAAGAGCGACGGCATGCGCGGCACCGGCCCCGAGACCGACATCTACATCCAGGACATCGGTGGCGACGGCCTCTACGGCTACTGCACCAGCGACCAGAACATCCCCAGCAACGGCCCCTACGACGCCTGGGCCTACTGCGTGGTCGACGACGACTACGCCGCCCACCAGTTCCCGACCAACACGCCGCGCGAGAACCTCCAGGTCACCGTCGCCCACGAGTACTTCCACGCCGTGCAGTTCGGCTACGACATCGCCGAGGACAGCTGGTTCCTCGAGGCCACCGCCGCCTGGGTCGAGGACGAGGTCTACGACGCCGTCAACGACAACGTGCAGTACCTCAGCCAGAGCCCGCTGCGGCTGCCCAGGGTCCCGATGGACACCTTCGGCGGCAGCTTCCACTACGGCACCTGGATCTTCTTCCGCTACCTCTCCGAGCGCTACCCCGCCTCGCAGGGCGGCCTGCCGACCGTCGTACGCGACATGGTGCGCAAGACCGACGGCTCCAAGGGCGCGCCCGACCTCTACTCCATGCAGGCGGTCAAGGCGGTGCTGAAGGCGCGGGGCGCGGACCTCCCGAAGCTCTTCGCGAAGTTCGCGAACGCCAACCGGCGTCCCGCCAAGACCTACAGCGAGGGCCGGGCCAACAACTACCGCCCCTCGCCGCTGCTGAAGAAGCTCATCCTCGGTCGGGGCCAGTCGAGGGGCGACACGTTCTCGGCCGACCACCTGACCAGCGGCACCGTGCGGTTCTCGCCGGCCAGGGCGCTGCGGGCCAGGACCACCAAGCTCCGGCTGCAGGTCCGGATGGCCCCGGCGAGGCGCGGCTCGGCCGCGGTCGCCGCGATCAAGCTGAGGTCCGGCAAGGTGCGCGTGGTCCCGGTGCGGATCCGCGCCAACGGCTCGGGCGCGAAGGCGCTGCCCTTCTCCGCGCGCACGGTGAAGTACATCGAGCTGACCCTGGCCAACGCCGGCACCAACTACGCCTGCTTCAACGGCGGCCCCTACTCCTGCCAGGGCACGTCGAAGAACGACAACGTGAAGGAGACCTACCGGGGCACGGTGCGCGTCGGGTAGTAGTGCCGGTCAGCCGGCGGCGAGCCGGGCCAGCGCCTTGCGCACCAGCTGCGGGTCGGTCGTCGTCCACATCGGCGGCAGGCTCGCCTTCAGGAAGCTGCCGTAGCGGGCGGTCGCCAGCCGCGGGTCGAGCACGGCGACCACGCCGCGGTCGTCGGTGGTGCGGATCAGCCGGCCGGCGCCCTGGGCGAGCAGCAGCGCGGCGTGGGTGGCGGCGACCTGCATGAAGCCGTTGCCGCCGGCGCGGTCGGCGGCCTTCTGCCGGGCGCTCATCAGCGGGTCGTCGGGCCGCGGGAACGGGATCCGGTCGATCAGCACCAGCTGGCAGGTCTCGCCCGGCACGTCGAGGCCCTGCCACAGGCTGAGCGTGCCGAAGAGGCAGGTGTGCGGGTCGCTCACGAACTGCTTCGCCAGCTCCGGCAGCTGCGCGTCGCCCTGGGCCAGGATGGTCAGGTGCGGCAGCCGGATGCGCAGGGCTTCCGCCGCGGTCTCGGCCGCGCGGCGGCTGGAGAAGAGGCCGAGTGTGCGGCCGTCGGCGGCGTCGACCAGCTCCGCGATCTCGTCGAGCTGGGCGGGGCCGAGACCGTCGCGGCCCGGAGGTGGCAGGTGGCGGGCGACGTAGAGGATCGCCTGCTGGCCGTAGTCGAACGGGCTGCCGACGTCGATGCCCACCCAGGGCAGGGCGCCGTCGGGCTGTGGATCGAGGCCGACCCCGAGCCGCTCCGCCGGCTTCAGCCCGACACTGGCCGCCAGTGACGAGAAGTCGCCTCCGAGCATCAGTGTCGCGGAGGTGAGGATGGCGGTCTTGTCGCTGAGCAGCTTCTCGCGCATCGGACCCCAGACCTGCAGCGGCGCGACGCACAGTCGCGGCGGCAGGCGGTCGCCTCCCTCGGTCAGCCACAGCACGTCGGACTCCAGGTCGGCGGCCATGCGTTCGACGGTCGCGAAGACCTCCTGCACCGAGCCCTTCGCCTGGGTCATGCCGGCGTCGGGCTCGTCGGTCTGGGTCTTGGGGTACGCCGACAGGCAGGCCCGCGCGGCGTCGCGCACCAGCACCAGGGCATCGGCGAGCTGCTGCGGGATGGAGTCGAAGCGGCCCGGGTCGGCCTGGCCGATCGCGTCGCGCAGCACCTCCCCCGCGTCGGCCAGGTCGTCGGCCTCGGTGCCCTCGACGTGGCGCTGCGAGCGCCGGGCGGTCCGCTCGACATCGGCCGCGAACAGCTCGTCGGTGGCCGCCTGGGTCACCCGCGCCACCAGCTCGTGGGCCTCGTCGATCACCACGACGTCGTAGTCGGGGATCATCGGCACGCCCTCGATCGCGTCGATGGCGAGCAGGGAGTGGTTGGTGATGACCAGGTGGGAGCGGTGCGCCTTCTCGCGGGCCACCTCGGCGAAGCACTCCGCGCCGAACGGGCACCGGGCGGCGCCGAGGCAGTCGCGGTGGCTGACGCTGACCTGCCGCCACTCGCGGTCGGTGTGCCGCGGAGCCGAGTCGCGCTCGCCGCTGCCGCCGCCCTTGGTCTCCTCCTCGGCCCACTCGCGCAGCTCGAGCACCTTGCTCGCCATCGAGCCCTGCGGCAGGTCGACCAGCACACCCTGGTCGTCGGGCACGCCCTCGCGGATCCGGTGCAGGCAGGCGTAGTTGGAGCGGCCCTTGAGCACGGCGTACGACGCGTCGATGCCCTCCTGGTCCTGCACCGCCTCCACCAGCCGCGGCAGGTCGCGTTCGACCAGCTGGTGCTGGAGGGCGAGGGTCGCGGTGGCCACCACGACCCGGCGGTCGTGGAGCAGCGCGGGCACGAGGTAGCCGAGCGACTTGCCGGTGCCGGTGCCGGCCTGCACGAGCAGGTGCTGCTTCTCGGTCATCGCCTCCGCGACGGCCTCGGCCATCTGCACCTGGCCCGGCCGCTCGGACCCTCCGAGTGCCTCCACCGCCGTCGCCAGCACCCCACGCAACGCGGCGTGGTCGGTGGTGGGTTCGGTGGCCGGCGCAGTCACCCGAGCACCTTAGTCGCGGGGTCGGACAGTCGGTGGGCGGCGGTCATGTAACTCAGTGTTGTGCCTACCTACCGGGCGTTTGAGCGCCCGGGTAGTAGATCGAACACTGAGTTACATGGGGCGGCCGGCGAGACTCAGCTGCCGGTGAGCTGCACGCTGGCCTTGTCGATGGCGGCCGGGGACAGCACGTGGCTGATCGCCAGGGCGGCAGCGCCGATCACGCCGGCCCGCTCGCCCGCCTGGGACGTGGCGATGGTGAGGTGCTCGGTGGCGAGGGGCAGGGAGCGCTGGTAGACGACCTCGCGGATGCCGGCGATCAGGCTCTCCCCCGCGTCGGCCATGGCGCCGCCGATCACGATCGCCGACGGGTTGATCACGTTGACCAGGGTGGCGACCACCTCGCCGAGGTCCCGGCCGGCCTGGCGCACCACCTGGCCGGCGACCGGGTCGCCGCGGCGTACGAGGTCCACGACGTCCTGGCCGGTCTCGGCCGCGACACCCTGCATCTGCAGCGCCCGCGCCAGGGCCGGGCCGGCCGCGATCGCCTCGAGGCAGCCCTCGTTGCCGCAGCGGCAGATCACGCCGTCGGCACGCACGACCCGCACGTGGCCGAGGTCGCCGGCGGTGCCCTGCGCGCCGCGCTGCAGCTCGCCGCCGGAGATGAGTCCGGCACCGATGCCGGTCGACACCTTGATGAAGACCAGGTCGTGCACGTCGGGCAGGTGGGCGTGCTGCTCGCCGAGAGCCATGATGTTGACGTCGTTGTCGATCAGCACCGGCACCTTGAAGGCGCGCTGCACGTGCGCCGGCACGTCGTAGCGGTCCCAGCCCGGCATGATCGGCGGGTTGATCGCCCGGCCGGTGGAGTGCTCGACCGGGCCGGGCAGGCCGATGCCGATCGCGGACAGCTCGGAGGCCTTGCGGTGCTGGTCGTCCAGCAGCTCGCTGATCACCTTCTCGGCCCAGCCCAGCACATGGTCGGGACCGGTCGCCACGTCGAGGTCGGCGCGCCGCTCGGCGAGGATCGTGCCGGCCAGGTCGGCGAGCCCCGCGGTGGCGTGCGAGGCACCGATGTCGACCCCGGCGACCACCCGGGCGCGCGGGTTCATCGCCAGCAGCGAGGGCGGACGGCCACCCGTCGAGACCCCACCGCCGTACGGCGCCACCAGGCCGAGCCGCATGAGCACGTCGATCCGGGCGGCGATCGTCGACCGCGCCATGCCCGAGGCGTCGGCCAGCTGCGCCCGCGTACGGGGTGCCCCGTCGCGCAGCAGCTCGAAGACGTCACTGGTCCGCACAGCCGGAAGTGAACCACGCCCACTTCCGTACGTCCAACAAAGAACTTTTGCCGATGTCTCGACAAAAGCCCGTGACCGGTGCCACAGTGGGCCGCGTGCCAACCCAGCCACCGCTCCTCCGCGTCCGCGGCCTCAGCAAGAGCTTCGTGGGTCACCGCGTGCTCGACGACGTCAGCCTAGAGCTGTCGCCGGGCCAGGTGCTCGGCCTGGTGGGCGAGAACGGCGCCGGCAAGTCGACGCTGATGAAGATCCTCGCCGGTGTGCACCAGGCCGACGAGGGCAGCATCGAGCTCGACGGCGAGCCGGTGTCGTTCAGCCACCCGGTCCAGGCCCAGCAGGCCGGCCTCTCCACGGTCTTCCAGGAGTTCAACCTCCTGCCCGAGCGCACCGTCGCCGAGAACATCTACCTCGGCCGGGAGCCGCGCCGGCGCGGCCTGGTCGACACCGGCCAGATGACCCGCGACACCGAGAAGCTGCTCGACGAGCTCGGCGTCACCGGCCTGCGCCCCGGCCAGAAGGTCCGCTCGCTGAGCGTCGCCGAGCAGCAGGTGGTCGAGATCGCCAAGGCGATGAGCTACGACGCCCGGATCATCCAGATGGACGAGCCGACCGCCGCCCTGGCCGAGCACGAGGTCGAGCTGCTCTACGCGATCATCCGCCGGCTCACCGAGCGCGGCGTCGCGATCCTCTACGTCTCCCACCGCCTCAAGGAGATCTTCGAGCTCTGCGACACGATCACCGTGCTCAAGGACGGCGGACAGGTCGCCACCCGGCCCGCCGGCGAGATCGACGACGCCGAGCTGGTGCGGCTGATGGTCGGCCGCTCCATCTCCTCCTTCTTCCCCGAGCCCCTGCCCGGCACCGAGGTCGGCGAGCCCCGGCTCGAGCTGCGTGGCGCCGGCAACGGGTACGTCGACGGCGTCGACCTCACCCTGCGGGCCGGCGAGATCGTCGGCATCTCGGGGCTCCAGGGCTCCGGCCGCACCGAGATGCTCGAGGCCGTCTTCGGGGTCACCCCGCTGACCCGCGGCGAGATGCTGCTCGACGGCAGGCCGGTCCGCCCGAGGACTCCGCGGGCCGCGATCCGCGCCGGGCTGGCGATGGTCACCGAGGACCGCAAGGCCACCGGCCTCGCCCTCAACCAGACGATCCTCGACAACGCGCTCGGCGTGGTCCGCAGCGTCTTCCCGCGCCGCACCGGCCCGGCCAGGCGCGAGGTGCCCGGCCTGCTCTCCTCGCTCGAGGTCTCGGCCCGCGCGATGGACCAGGAGGTGCAGTTCCTGTCCGGCGGCAACCAGCAGAAGGTGGTGCTGGCCCGCTGGCTGGCCACCAACCCCAGCGTCGTGCTCATGGACGAGCCCACCCGCGGCATCGACGTCGGCGCCAAGCACTCGATCTACGAGCTGATGCGTGCGCTGGCGGCGCAAGGGGTCGCCGTACTCATGGTCTCCAGCGAGCTGCCCGAGGTGATCGGCATGTCCGACCGGATCCTGGTCATGCGCGACGGCCGCGTCGCCGGCGAGCTGCCGGCCGGGTCCACCGAGGAGACCGTGCTCCAGCTCGCCACCGGCGTCACCTCGAAGGAGGTGGCGTGATTGTTGTCGCGAAGGCTCACCTCCACCGGCATCGTCTACGGCGTCCTGGTCGCCGCGATCGTGATCGGCGCGATCCTCACCGCGTTCCATGACCGCAACTTCTTCAGCGCCGGCAACATCCGGGCGATCCTCACCTTCACCAGCGTGCTCGGCTTCATCGCGATCGGGCAGACGCTGGTGATCCTGGTCGGCAGCCTCGACCTCTCGGTGCCGTTCGTGACCAGCCTCAGCAGCGTGGTCGCGGGCGGGATCATGGCCGGCCAGAGCGGCAACGTGCCGAAGGCGGTCGCCGTCACCCTCCTCGTCGCCGTCGCCATCGGCCTCGTCAACGGACTGGTGGTCAGCCTGCTCGGCGTGCACGGCTTCGTCGCAACGCTCGGCATGGGCCTGATCATCAGCGGCTACCTCGCGACCCACTACCAGGGCAGCCACGGCTCCGCGCCGCGCTCGTTCCGGCTGATCGGCGCCAACCAGATCGGTCCGGTGCCGGTCTCGACGCTGATCATGCTCGGCTGTGCGGCCGCCGCGATCGTGCTCCTGCGCAGGACCCGCACCGGCCATCACCTGTACGCCGTCGGCGGCAACCGCGAGGTCGCCCGGCTGTCCGGCATCCGCACGTCGGTGCCGGTCGTGGTCGCGCACGTGCTCTGCTCGGTGCTCGCTGCCGTCGCCGGCCTGCTCCTGCTCGCGCGGCTCAGCGTCGGCAGCCCGACCATCGGCTCCCAGGGCGACTACGACCTGATGTCGATCGCCGCGGTCGTCCTCGGCGGCACCCTGCTCGCCGGCGGCAAGGGCAACATCACCGGCACCATCGGCGGCGTCGCGATCTTCGCCGTGATGGACCAGGTGATGAGCGTGATCGAGGTCGAGTCGTTCCTCCAGGACGTCGTCCGCGGCCTGGTGATCGTGCTCGCGGTCGCGGTCTACGCCCGCCGCGACATCGAGCGCCGGCCCGCCCCGTTCGAGCGACCTACCGGCCTCGACGCCGCCCTCCAGGAGGCCCGATGACCAGCGTGACCGTGCTCGACCCGACCCCCGGCCGCGGCGCCCGGGCGCCGGTGCCGGCCCACCAGCACCGCGTGCTCGGCCGGCTGCTGGCGACCGTCTCCACGCCCGGCGGCGCGGTCTTCGTGCTGGCCGGCCTGCTGCTGGTGGCCACGATCATGGCCAACCCCAACTTCGGCGACCCGGGCGTGATCATCCGCTTCCTCGGCCGCACCGCCCCGATCGCGATCGCGGCGATCGGCCAGTACTACGTGATCGTCTCCGGCGAGTTCGACCTCTCCATGGCCGCGGTGATCTCGATGCAGGTGGTGCTCGCCGGCAACTTCATCGGCGAGGACGCCGGCCGGATCCTGCCGGGGCTGGTGCTCATGTTCGTGCTCGGCGCGGGCATCGGCGTGGTCAACGGACTGGCCACCACCGTCCTCCGGGTGCCGAGCTTCATCGTCACCCTCGGCATGATGCTCGCGCTGGCCGGCATCGTCGACTGGCGCACCGGCGGCGCCGCCGACGGCAACCCGGCCGACGACTTCCGCCAGATCGGCCGCGGCTTCGTCGACGACGTGCCCGTGGTCGAGGTCATCCCCTACCCCCTGATCATCCTGCTGGTCATCTCGGTGCTGGCCGCCTGGCTGATGCGCCGCCCGTTCGGCCGCAACCTGATCGCCGCCGGCGACAACCCCGAGGCCTCCCACCTGGCCGGCAACTCGCTGGTCTGGCTGAAGACCCGGGCCTTCGTGCTCTCCTCCCTCTCCGCCACGGTTGCCGGCATCCTGCTCGTCGGGTACGCCGGCGTGCACCCGTCGGTCGGCCAGGGCTACGAGTTCCAGGCGATCACCGCGGTCGTGCTCGGCGGCGTGCTCCTCGGCGGTGGCCGCGGCTGGGTGCTCTCCGCGGCGGCCGGCGCCTTCTGCCTCGAGCTGCTCTTCACGTTCCTCACCGCCCAGGGGGTCGAGTCCACGTGGCGCGACACCGTGCAGGGCGTGATCATCATCGTCGCCGTTGCCATCGCCGGCCGCGCCTGGCAGGCCGGGCGGCGACCCTCGCGACGCGGCACCCGACGTTCCGATCGTTCCATCGCACCGCCCAACCCATCGCCCACCCCGGGCACGACAACAGGAGACAGTTGATGCGTAGAACCAAGCTCACAGGCGCGCTCGGGGCCGCCGCCATGGTGGTCGCCCTCGCGGCCTGCAGCACGGATCCGTCCGTCGACGAGGAGACCCCCGAGGCGGAGTCGAGCGAGAGCGAGACCGAGCAGGGTGGTGAGGAGGAGGTCAGCGAGTTCTTCAGCCAGGCCGACATGGAGGAGCAGGACGCCCAGCGCGACGCCACCTTCGAGGGTGACCCGTCCGAGCCGTGGCTGCAGTACATCGACGGCCCGATGACCGACACCTCGAAGTTCGCCACCCAGGAGTCGCAGAAGGTCTGCTTCGCCAACGCCTCCATCAGCAACCCGTGGCGCCAGACCGGCTGGATCACCATGAACCGGCAGCTCGAGGTGCTCGAGGAGAGCAAGGTCATCTCCGCGATGGAGACCCGCGACGCCGGCGACGACGACAACACCCAGATCGCCGACATCGACTACTTCATCGCCGACGGCAACTGCGACATCTTCATCATCTCGCCCAACTCCACGGCGGCGCTGACGCCCGCCGTCGAGCGTGCCTGCGCCACCGGCAAGCCGGTCATCGTCTTCGACCGCGGCGTGCAGACCGACTGCCCGACGACGTTCATCCACCCGATCGGTGGCTACGCCTGGGGCATCGACACCGCCGAGTTCCTCGTCGACAACCTCGAGGAGGGCGACAAGGTCGTCGCGCTGCGGATCCTGCCCGGCGTCGACGTGCTCGAGACCCGCTGGGCCGCGGCCAAGCTGATCTTCGAGGAGAACGGCATCGAGGCGACCGACTACTTCACAGGCGCCGACCCGGCCGAGATCAAGAAGATCATCACCGACGAGCTCGTGCAGGGTGAGGTCCAGGGCGTGTGGATGGACGCCGGTGACGGTGCCGTCGCCGCCATCGAGGCCTTCGAGGACCAGGGCATGGACCTCCCGGTGATGACCGGAGAGGACGAGATGAGCTTCCTGCGCAAGTGGGAGGAGACCGGGCTGACCGGCCTGGCCCCCGTCTACTCCAACTTCCAGTGGCGCACCCCGCTGCTCGCGATCGAGAAGATCGTCGCCGGCGAGGAGATCCCGAAGGAGTGGGTGCTCCCGCAGACGCCGATCACCGAGGACGAGCGGGCCGACTACCTCGCGGCCAACGAGGGCATGCCCGACGGCCACTACGCCAAGTTCGGCGGCGAGGACCTGCCGGGTTACCCGGACGTCTGGCAGGACCGGCAGATCCCGTAGCCCTCGGAGGTCGAGGAGGTCGCGCAGCGGCCTTCTCGACCCACGGCAGACCCCTCTTCACGAAAGGCCTCACCGTGAGAGCCATCGGCGTCAACACGTGGGTGTGGACCTCCCCGCTCACGGACGCGAACCTCCCCGATCTCCTCCGGCACATCGCCGCGCTCGGATTCGACGCGGTCGAGCTGCCGCTGGAGAACGCCGGCGACATCAGCGCCGGTCCGACGCGGGCGATACTCGCCGAGACCGGCCTGACGCCGTACGTCGTCGGGGCGATGGCTCCCGGACGGGACCTGGTCTCCACCGAGCCCGGGACCGTCACCCGGACCCAGGACTACCTGAAGGCCTGTGTCGACCTGGCCGAGGCGGTCGGGTCGTCCGCGGTGTGCGGGCCGTTCTACGCGCAGACGGGGCGGGTGTGGCGACTCGACGGGGACGCCCGCGCGGCGGCGTACGACGAGTGGCGGGCCCATCTCGCACCCGTCGTCACGTACGCCGTCGAGCGGGGCGTACGGATCGGGATCGAGCCGCTCAATCGTTACGAGACCTCGCTCGTCAACACCGTCGACCAGGCGCTCGAGG
>JALZCZ010000466.1 GCA_030862825.1 Actinomycetota bacterium
CCGGTGCTCCGGGGAAACCGACACACCTCCGCTGACGACGATCCGGTCACGCCCCCACGAGGACAGACGCGGCCAGCAACCGCTCGCCCAGCACGCCCGCCGCCTGCCGCAGCTCCGGGCACTCCACGATCCGGTACGACGCCGGGACTGCCGTCAGCTGTTCGGCGTACCAGGTGGGGTTGCTGGTGCTGCCCACGAGCTGGCAGGTGCCGGCGTCGATGGGCGAGAGCCGGCCCAGGGCACGAGGTACGCACGGCGCCACGGTCTCGGCAGGCGCGTCGATGACCACGTCGACGTCGTACTCCCACCCGACGGCGAGGTGAGCCTCGAGGTCCGCGACCGGGTCCAGGTCGGCAGGTGGGGTGAAGACGTCGTCGAGGACGGCGACCGACGTGACCCGGTCGACGCGGTAGGCGCGCCGGGCCTGCGAGGCGTGGGACCAGCACAGGAGGTACCACCGGCCATGGCGGACGACGACCGCCCACGGGTCGACGTCGGCGACCCATTCCGACCCGGCCTCCGACCGGTAGCCGAGCCGCGAACGCCGGCGGTCGGCGCAGGCCTGCACCAGGGCGGTGGCGACCTCGGGGGCGGGACGGGCGGCGCCCCGGTCGGGCGCGGCCGCCGCCGTACGACGGACCGCCTCTGCCTGGCGGGCGACCGGCTCGGGGAGGGCGCCGAGCAGCTTGCCGAGCGCGGTGCCCACCGGGTCCGCGGCGTCGGCCGCGCGGTGGCCGTCGAGCACCGCCATCACCAGCCCGAGCGCTTCGGTCGCCGAGAACATCAGCGGTGGCAGCCGGACCCCCCGCCCGAGGCGGTAGCCGCCGTAGCGGCCCCGCACCGCGTCGATCGGGACGTCCGCGGTGCGGAGGATCGCGACGTAGCGCCGGGCGGCCCGGTCCGAGACCCCGAGCTTGCGGCCGAGCAGCTCGGCGGTGATGCCCGGGTTGTCCTGCAGCACCGCGAGGGCCTGCAGTGCGCGAGCGGTGGGATTGGCATCGTCCACGCATCCAGGTTCTCACGGGATGCGGAAACGATCCGTCCGCAATCGGACCTACGGTGACCGCATGACCCTCACCGACACCCCTTGGGAACCTCCGGTCGCCGGCACCGAGGTGGACCACCTCGTCGGCGCTCTGGACCGACTGCGCGCCACCTTCCGGTGGAAGGCCGACTCCCTCGACGCCGCCGGGCTGCGTGCGCGGATCGCCTCCTCGTCGCTGACTCTCGGCGGCCTGCTCAAGCACCTCGCCGCCGTGGAGGACTACACGTTCACCACCAAGCTTCGGGGTGGGCCGGTCGGCGCGCCCTGGGACGCGAGCGAGTGGGACGGCTCCAACGACTGGGAGTTCACCTCCGCAGCCGAGGACACACCCGAGCAGCTGTACGCGCTCTGGGAGGGCGCCGTCGAACGCTCCCGGGCGCGACTCGCCGTCGCCCTGGCCGACGGTGGGCTCGACCAGCTCGTGCACACCGGCTGGTCCGACGGCCGCAAGGCCAGCCTGCGGCGGCTGGTCTGTGACCTGATCGAGGAGTACGGCCGGCACACCGGTCACGCCGACCTGCTTCGCGAAGCGGTCGATGGAGTGGTCGGGGAGGACCCACCTCCTGGATGGCGGCCATGAGCGTGTCCCGGCCAATCGCTGACATCGTCCGCATCCAGAAGAGAGAGACACCGATGGACATCATCCTCATCCCCGGCCTGTGGCTCAACGAGCACACCTGGGACGCCGTCGTCCCGGACCTCCGACGGGCCGGCCACCGCGTTCGCGCGTTGACGCTGCCGGGCATGGAGAGCAAGGACGCCGACCGCGCAGGCATCTCGGTGCACGACCACGTCGACACCGTCGTCGCTGCGATCGACGCGGTCGACGGGCCGGTGCTCGTGGTCGGCCACTCGGCGGGCAGCGGCATCGGTCACGCGGCGGTCGACGCCAGGCCGGACCGGGTCGCCCGGGCGGTGTACGTCGGCGGCTTTCCGACCCCCGACGGGAGTCCGCTGCTCGACGGGCTGCCTGCCGCCGACGGCGAGGTGCCGATGCCGGACTGGGCCGAGATGGGTGAGGAGGCGAACATCGTCGACTTCGACCAGGCCCTGCTGTCCCGCTTCTACGCGGACGCGATCCCCGTTCCCGAGCAGGTCGTCACCACGCCGCTGCGGCTGAGCGACGAACGGCGCTACCAGGTTCCGGTCACGGCCGTCTGCCCGGAGTACACCGCAGCCGACCTGCGGGGGTGGGTCGAGTCCGGGGAGGAAGCGGTCGGCGAGCTGGCCCGGACCCGTGACGTCGAGTACGTCGACCTGCCCGGCGGCCACTGGCCCCAGGTCACCCAGCCCGAAGCGCTCGCGCGGGTGATCCTCGAGGCCGCCGGGAAGGCCGCGTCGTCGACCGGTCAGGCGACCGGCCGGTAGGTCAGGTTCAGCGCCGGTCGACGCGGGATCAGCGCCGCCCGCTGCGGGCAGGAGCGTAGATCTCCGAGCTGATGAGACGCGCGGCGCCGATGACACCTGCCTGGTCGCCGAGCTCACTCATCACGATGGGCAGGTTGCCGGTCGCCAACGGGAGCGATCGTCGATATGTCACCCCGCGCATCTCCGCCAGGAGAGCGGGTCCGAGCCCGGTGACGCGGCCGCCGACGACGACGAGTCCGGGGTTGAAGAACGAGACCAGGCTGGACAGCACTTGGCCGACGCGATGCCCGCAGTCGCGAATGAGTTGAACGGCTTGTGCGTCCCCGCGGGACACCGCGACCGCGATGTCGGCTGCCGTGAGCTCGCCGCTCTTCTCGAGGAGCTCCGCGAGCACCGGTGACCGACCACTGCGGGCGGCAGCGGTGGCATCGCGGGCCAGTGCGGCGCCGCCCGCGAAGGCCTCCAGGCAGCCGACGTTGCCGCACGCGCAGGTCGGCCCCGAGTCGTCGACCTGGATGTGCCCGATGTCGCCGGCACAGCCGTCCACTCCGCGGTAGAGCTCCCCGTCCACGACGATCCCGCAGCCGATGCCGGTGCCGATCTTCACGAAGAGGAAGTCCTTCGTGGTCCGGGCCACGCCAGCGTGCTGCTCGCCCAGCGCCAGCACGTTGACGTCGTTGTCCAGCACCACCGGGCAGCCCAGTCTGTCGGAGACGGCGTCACGGACGGGGTAGCCGTCCCAGCCCGGCATGATCGGCGGCGACACCGAAACACCGCGATGGAAGTCCACCGGTCCCGGCACGCCCACGCCGGCCCCGATCGCCCGGTCCACCCCGACCTCGGCGAGCAGCCGCTCCGCCTCCGTCAACGCGACGGCGAGCACCGGCTCGGGACCCTGACGGATGTCGCAGGGAACGCTCCTGGTGGCCAACACCGTCAGCCGCCCGTCGGTGACTCCGACCGCCAGCCCGGTCGCGCCGATCGAGATCCCGACCAGGCGGATGTCCGGGGAGAGCTCGACGAGCGTGGACCGGCGCCCACCACGGGACTCAGCCGGGCCGGCGTCCTGGACCAGCTTCTGCTCGGCCAGCCGGGCCACCTCGACGGCAACCGTCGTACGGGACACGCTCAGCCGATCGGCGAGGCCGACCCGGGAGATCGGGCCGTCATCGCGGAGCAGGCCGAGCAGGCGAGCTTGCAGAGGGCTCTCGGCGCGGCCCGCGAGCGTTGGGTGCACAGCAGTCCTTTTGCTGGATGGCTTTCGTCAGACATCTACGAAAGTAGCAAGACATGAGACTCGTCACGCGGGAACCGCCATCCCCCGCAGCCTGGGGCAACAGGACTGCCCGCCGCGCTCACCCTGCCGTGGCCGACACTTGCGCCAGGCAACTTTCGCAGACAACTTGCGAAAGTACGCCGGTCACTGTTGACGTGACCGCCGTCACGCCATTAGCGTCGCTGGCGATCCGCTGCAGCCTGAACGAACTCGGACGATCGAGCTGGAGGAGACGAACACCGTGCGCAGAACTCTCTCGGGAGCCGCCGCAGCCATGGCGGCTGGTGCTCTCGCCATTTCCCTGACCGCTTGGGGGGATACGTCCGTCGCCGCTCCCCCCAGCGCCGAACCCCCGGCGGCGCCGCCCGACAGCGCGTTCCAGAAGGTCACGCTGAACGACCGCCCTGGTGAGCCGATGGACCTGGCGGTGCTTCCGAACGGCGACGTCCTGCACACGACGCGTGAGGGCACGATCTGGCGCAACGACGCCGGCTCCGGCGTCAACAGCATCGCCGGGGAGATCGAGGTCTACCAGCACGACGAAGAGGGCCTGCAGAGCATCGCGCTGGCGCCCGGCTTCGACGGGCGCCGCAACAACTGGGTGTACGTCTACTACTCCCCGCCCCTCGACACGCCCCTGGACGACCCCGCCACGGAGGACGTCAACGAGGGAGACGCGCCGACCACCGGGACGCCGGCCGACTTCGCACCCTTCGAGGGCGCGATCAGGCTCTCCCGCTTCCGTTTCGCGAACGGGCAGCTGCAGAACGCGACGGAGCAGAAGATCATCGACGTTCCCGTCGACCGCGGGATCTGCTGCCATGTCGGCGGCGACATCGTGTTCGACTCCGACGGCAACCTGCTCCTGGCGACCGGTGACGACACCAACCCGTTCGTCTCCGACGGCTACACCCCGATCGACGAGCGGCCGGAGAGCACCCCGGCGTACGACGCCCAGCGCACCTCGGCCAACACCAACGACCTGCGCGGCAAGATCCTGCGGATCCGGCCGAGCACCGGCGGCGGCTACACCGTCCCCGCAGGCAACCTCTTCCCCCCCGGCACGAAGAAGACCAGGCCCGAGATCTACGCGATGGGGCTGCGCAACCCGTTCCGGATCGAGATCGACCCGCACACGGACGCGCTCTACGTCGCCGACTACTCGCCCGACGCGGGCTCGGCGGACCCGGATCGCGGCCCGGCCGGCCACGGGAAGTGGACGGTCGTGGAGGAGCCGGGCAACTACGGATGGCCCTACTGCGCGACCAGGGAGCTGCCCTACGTCGACTACGACTTCGCGACAGGTGAGTCGGGCGGCGCCTTCGACTGCGCCGGACCGGTGAACGAGTCGCCCCGCAACACCGGCCGGACCCAGCTCCCACCGGTGGTCCAGCCGGACGTCTGGTACTCCTACGGCCAGTCGGCCGAGTTCCCCGAGCTCGGCACCGGCGGGATCGGCCCGATGGGTGGGCCCGCGTACAACTTCGACGCTGGTGACCTGCGGTCGCCGCAACCAGTCGCGTGGCCGGCGTACTACGACGGCATGCCGCTCTTCTACGAGTGGACCCGCGACTGGATCAAGGGCATGCGGCTGGACGACAACGGCGACCTCGCCTCGATCGAGAGCGTCGTCCCCTCGATCATCACCGACAACCCGATGGACATGGAGTTCGGGCCCGACGGCGCGCTCTACGTGCTCGAGTACGGCGACGGGTTCTTCGCCGAGAACCCGGACGCGCAGCTCTCGCGCATCGACTTCATCGGCGGGAACGGAAACCACAGCCCGGTGCCGGCGATCTCGGCGACGCCGACCGACGGCAAGGCGCCTCTCGAGGTGTCCTTCTCGAGCGCAGGCACCGAGGACCCCGACGGCGATGGGATGCGCTACGCCTGGGACTTCGACGGCGACGGCAAGGTCGACAGCGAGGCACCGAATCCGACGTTCACCTACACGGAGAACGGTGTGTACCGCGCCACGCTGACGGTGACGGACCTGGGCGGCAAGCACCGAGGTCGCCACGCCTCGGCGGACGTCGACATCGTGGTCGGCAACCAGGCGCCGGTCGTCACGCTGGTGGCGCCCACGGAGGGCCAGCCCTTCCAGTTCGGCGACACCGTGGCGTACGAGGTCGCGGTCACCGACGACCAGGCGGTCGACTGCAACCACGTGACGGTCACCTACATCATCGGCCACGACGACCACGGGCACCCGCAGACCACCGCCAGCGGATGCACCGGCTCGATCGAGACGACGGTGCCCTCCGGCCATGACCCCGCCAACGACGACCTGTCCGGAGTGTTCGTGGCCGAGTACACCGACCCGGGGGGTGACGGTCTGCCGTCACTGACCGGCGCCGACGAGGTCGTGCTCGTTCCGAGCAGCTGAACAACCTGAAACAGGTGGAAGGAGAAGCCCGTGTGTTACGGATATGACGGAGAGCGTGCCCTGGAGCGATCGGTCAAGGATCGCGGCACATCCAGACGATCGCTGCTCCGGGGACTGGTCGCGGGGGCGGGGCTGGGGGTGGCCGCGGTCGGCCTCGGCGGCTCGCCCGCACACGCGGTGGCCGGGACGAAGCCGTGGAAGCGGGTGCCGCCCGACAAGATCAGCATCCAGCTGTGGACCGTGCGCGACGCGCTGTGGGGCTCGCCCGGCTACGACGACACCCTGCGAGCCATCGCCGGGCTCGGCTACACCCGGATCGAGCAAGCGCTCGGCTATTTCGGTCGGACGGCCGGCGAGCTGCGCAGCTTCTACGACGGCCTGGGGATCTCGGCCACCTCCAGCCACGACGGCATCAGCGCGTCCCCGGAGGCCCTGGAGCAGAAGCTGCAGAACGCGGTGACCCTCGGGCAGCGCTACATCGTCGTGCCGTACCTCAACTCCAGCAGCCTGTCGGACTGGCAGACCTGGGCGGAGCAGATGAACGCCGAGGCGGCCGCGGCCCGGGCGGTCGGGCTCTCGTACGGGTATCACAACCATGCGCACGAGTTCACCACCGACCTCGGCGGCGGCGTGACCCCGTGGGACGTCCTCACCAGTGAGCTCGACCCGTCGCTGGTCCACTTGGAGATCGACCTGTACTGGGCGGTCCGAGGCGGCATCGAGAGCGGACACGACGCGGACCCGGAGGGGTTCGCCCTCGACGTGATCCGTGACGCGCCGCAGCGGGTCCTGCAGTACCACGTCAAGGACCGGCACGCGTCGGACGGCGACATGGCCGACCTCGGCACGGGCATGATCGATTTCACCCGGATCTTCCGGGAGCATGCCGTGCGCGAGTACATCGTCGAGAACGACACCCCGGATGTGTCGCCGCTGCAGACGGCCGAGGTCGGCTACGACTACCTGCGGGACCTGCGCTTCTGAGGTGGTCCACGCCAACGGCGTCGCCCGCGGGTACGGCGCGGTCATCGCTCGTCGTCGAGGGCCGAGACGTCGAGCCGACGCAGTCGCTCGGGGTCGGCCAGCACGTCGATCGCCACCACCTTTTCGTCACGACGGTGAAGGCCATCACGAACTGGGCCGCGCCGTGGGGCCGCTACCACGACGCCCGGGCTGCCGTTGACCAGCGCGGGCCGGACGAACGGCGAGAGCCTGGCCGAGGTGAACGCCTGGCGCCCGACGGCCTGGGCGCCCCGCAGCACCATGGTCATCTGCGCTCGCGCGGGAAGGCGGCCGGGCGTACCGGTCCGGCGCCAACCTCGCCCGCGCCGACGCCGCCCGGGGCACCCGGACCGGGAGGAGTTCCTCGCCAGGGCGCTGGCCGAGTAGCACTCAGCGCACCAGTCCGGACCGGTAGGCCCGCACCACGGCCTGAACCCGGTCGCGCACGCCGAGCTTGGCCAGCACTCGCGCGACATGGGTCTTGATCGTCGCCTCGCCGACGAAGAGCCGATCGGCGATCTCCGCGTTGGACAGCCCCTCGGCGAGCAGGGCCAGCACCTCGGTCTCGCGCGGGGTGAGGTCGTCCGGCAGGTCGACGCGCGCCAGCGCCGGCTCGTCGGTGAACCTGGCGATCAGCCGCCGAGTGACGCTGGGCGCGAGCAGTGCGTCACCGGCCGCGGCCACCCGGATGGCGTGCACCAGCTGGGTGGACGGGGCGTCCTTGAGCAGGAACCCGCTGGCGCCGGCGGCGAGGGCGGCGTACACGTGCTCGTCGAGGTCGAAGGTGGTGAGCACGACGACCCGGGGGCCGTCCGGGCCGGCGCAGATCCTCCGGGTGGCCTCGAGGCCGTCCATCGTGGGCATCCGGATGTCCATCAGCACGACGTCGGGGCCGGCGCTGCGCACCTGGGCGATGGCGTCCGCGCCGTTGACCGCATCGCCCACGACCGAGATGTCCCGCTCGGTCTCGAGGATCATCCGGAGCCCGGTGCGGACCAGCTCCTCGTCGTCGACGAGCAGCACCCGGATCACGACACCGTCCCGTCCACGGGGATGCGGGCGCGGACGGAGAAGCCGCCCTCGGGTCGCGGGCCGGCCGTGACCGAGCCGCCGTACAAGCCGACCCGTTCCCGCATGCCGACGAGTCCGTGCCCGCCGTTGGTCGCGGCCGAGGCCGACCCCCGACCGTGGTCACGGACGTCGATGTCGAGGCTGTCCGGCTGGTAGCGGACGCGGACGTCGACGGTCGTGGCGCCGGCGTGCTTCAGCACGTTGGTGATCGCCTCCTGGACGATGCGGTAGCCGGTGAGCTCGAGCCCGGCCGGCAGCGGCCGTACGTCGCCCTCGACGGCGAGGTCCACAGCCAACCCCGTGGCGCGCACGCGGTCGACCAGGTCCGGGAGCTGGTCGAGACCGGGCTGGGGTGCGGTGGAGTCGGCATCGTCGCCGGTCTCGGTGAGGAGTCCGAGCAGGCGCCGCAGCTCCGCCATGCCGCTGCGGCCGGCCCTCTCGATCGAGGCCAGCGCTTCTCTCGCCCGCTCCGGGGAGGGGTCGATGGCGCGCTGGGCGCCCTGTGCCTGGATCACGATCACGCCCATGCTGTGGGCCACCAGGTCGTGGAGCTCCCGGGCGATGCGCGCCCGCTCGTCGGCGACGGCCCGCCGCGCGCTCTCGAGCTG
>JALZCZ010000471.1 GCA_030862825.1 Actinomycetota bacterium
CGGTGCATCCGTTCGGTTTCTCCGTCTCGTCATAGTTCCTGCCCGATCTCCTCCGAGGAGGAAAGCGTGGTTCTCCGACCCCGTTCCGGCAGGCACGAGGCCTGCCCGGCCTGGTGCGTGCTGCGCCACGGCGAGCATTCCGGCGAGGAGGACCTCGTGCACGTCAGCGGCGCCTTGCTCGTGCGGCGCAGCGTGCTGCGCATGTGCACCACGACCGACCCCGAGACGGGCATCCAGGACGGTCCGTTCGTCCTGATCGGCTCCGCCGAGTTCACCCTCCACGAGGCGGAGGCGCTGATCGCGGCGCTGACCCAGCTCGTGGACCAAGGACGCGGGTCACTCCTGTCGTAGGAGCCGGAAGGCGCTCTCTCGATCCTCGACCCGTAGTTTGCGGAGCACGGTCGAGACATGCACGCGCACGGTGGTCGGCGAGACGAACAGCTGCCGGGCGACCTCATCCGTCGAGCGGCCCGAGGCGAGGAGCTGCATGATCTCCCACTCGCGCGGGCTCAGCTTCGCGGCAGCGGCCGAGCGACGGCCGAACCGGCGCTTCGGGGGAGCGCGGAACTCGTCCATGATCCGGCCGACCAGTCGCGGCGACATTGCTCCCTCGCCGGCGAGGACGCCGCGCAGCGCTCCCGGCAGCTGCCGTGGATCCATGTCCTTGAGGAGGTAGCCGGCGGCTCCCGCACGCAGCGAGTCGAACAGGTCGTCCTCCTCGGCCGACTGCGTGAGCATCACGACCGGGGTCCCCGGCAGGCGGCTCGCGATCCGGCCGGCTGCTTGGATCCCGTTGCCTGGCATGTGGATGTCCAGCAGAACGACGTCCGGGCAGTGCTCCTCGGCCAGCCGGACGGCCTCCTCGCCATCGGCCGCCTCCCCGACGACCTCGCAGCCACCCGCCTCCAGGGCCTGGCGGACGCGACCACGGATGCGGGCGTGGTCGTCCGCCAGGACCACCCGGAGCGGCGTGTTGTCCACCGGGCCGTCGGGCCGGTCCGCATCGTCGTCGATCATTGCCCGCACCGCCTCGCGTCCTTCGTCCCCGCGCCGTTCCGTCCTGGACCGGCGCCGCCCGACCATGTCACCACCACGGTCGTACCGCGACCCTCGCTGGAACGAATGTCGAACGATCCGGGTAGTGCCAACGCACGCTCACGCATGCTGGTAAGCCCGTACCCCGTGCTCCTCCTGCTGATGCTCGGGTCAAAGCCTCGTCCGTCGTCCTGCACCACGAGGCGGCGACACTCGGGGTCACGCTCGAGGCGAATCGAAACCGAATCCGCGTTCCCGTGTCGGATGGCGTTGGACACCGCCTCGCGGGTGATGCGCACCAGAGCGTGTCGCTGGACGTGGTCGACGTCCACCGAGTCGTCGAGCTCGACGTGGACGCTCCCGCCGTACCGCTCGGCCACCTGCCGCGCTGCCCGATGCAGGACGAAGCCGAGGGGCTCCTCGGCGCTGCGACCGAGCGCGTCCACCGCCGCCCGGGCTTCGTCGAGGGCCCGATCGCAGGCACCCACCATGTCGTTCCTGGCCACATCGTCCGGGACCGACGTCAGAGCCGAGCCGCGGAGGTATCCCAGCTCCTGCACCACGCCGTCGTGCAGCTCGCGGGCCAGTCGGCGCCGATCCTCCAACACGGCGGCCCGCGCCCATCCCGACCAGTAGTCGCCGATCTCTCGGGCAGCGCCGACCAGCAGCACGGCGTAGCTCGCCGTGCGCAGCAGGTCGCCGGTGTAGACCCATTCGGTGTAGAGGGACGGGAAGAGCACGTAGTTCACGCGCGCGAACGCCGCCAGCGCGCACGCGGGACCCAACCACACCACGAGCGCGTCGTGGCGGCGCGCTGCTTGCGCAGTGAACGCGATGGAGGCGACCGCAAAGGCGATGGCGGCGACGACCTGGCCGGCCAGGAGCAGCGGGTGACCTGTGATCACCGGCTCGGCGGCCGACGGAGGCGGACTCTGCTCCAGGGCGAGCGGAAGCCTGTCGCGCAAGAGCCACAGCGCCGCGACGCCGACGGCCAACCCGACCAGCGGTGCGGATGCAACCGAGGCCCGGCCGCGGACGAGGACGCGCAGGGGTCCGAGCAGTGCGGCGGCGACCACGAGTCCGGCCGCGGTGATCCGCATGGCGAGTGCCGCCCACACCTCGAGGACGTCGGAACGGCTTGTGTCGACCACGGCGGTCACCGCATCCGGACCCACACCGGCGACCGCCAGCACCAGGAGTCCTTGGGCCAGCAGCAGGTCTTGCAGCCTCCGGCTACGGCTGAACCGGCCGAAGAGCAGGTAGGTCAGCAGCAGAGCCACGCAGGCGTCAACGGTGTCGAGCAGCAGGTGCGCTGAACGACTGTGCAGGCCGAACACCAGGTAGGGCGAACCGACGACAGCGGCCGTGGTCGCGATGCCCACCGCCCATCCACACGCCGTGAGCAGGAGCGGGGCCGACGATCTCGGGCCCCGCCCGTGATCACGCCCCCGCGCCCCCACCAGCATGGACGCATGCTTGGT
>JALZCZ010000022.1 GCA_030862825.1 Actinomycetota bacterium
GGCGTGAACAGCGAGGCCTTGGCCACGAAGTACTCCTCGATGTCGGCATGGAAGTCGAGGTGGTCGCGTCCGAGGTTGAGGAAGACCGCCACGTCGAAGACCACGCCGTCGACCCTGCCGAGCACCAGGGCGTGGCTGGACACCTCCATCGCGCAGACCTCGATGCCGCGCTCGCGCATCACCGCGAACAGCCCGTGCAGGTCGGGGGCCTCGGGGGTGGTGAGACTGGTCTTGACCTCCTCGCCCGCGATCCGGGTGCCGACCGTGCCGATCACGCCGGCCGGGATGCCGGCGGCGCTCATCGCGCCCTCGGCCAGCAGGGTGGTCGTGGTCTTCCCCTGGGTACCGGTGACCCCGATCATCCGCATCGTGCGGGCTGGGTGGCCGTAGATCCACGCGGCGGTCCGCCCGAGGATCGCGCGGGGCGAGTCGACGACCAGCAGCGGCACGGTCAGGTCGGTCGTGTCGGCGCCGTCCTGGTCGGTGAGCACGGCGACCGCACCCGCCTCCACCGCCGCCGGGGCGAAGAAGATGCCGTGGCTGCGGGAGCCGGGCAGTGCGGCGTACAGGTCACCGGCGACGGCGCGCTGCGAGTCCAGGCTGAAACCGGTGACCTCGACCCCGACGGCGTCGCCGGCGACCCGCGCACCGATCTCCTCGGCCAGCGCGGTGAGCGCGGTCGGCTCGGTGCGTCGGGGTCGATCAGGAGCGAGGGCCACGGACTGATCCTCGCTCATCTCCATTCGACGGGCAGCCGCGAGGGCGGTGTGTTGGTCGGGGGCACCTGGTAATGGCGCAGCGTGAAGCTCATCAGCTTGGCGAAGACCGGGCCCGCGACGGAGCCACCGCCACCGCTGCGCGGGTCCTGAATCACCACGTAGATCGTGAACCGGGGGTCGTCGGCCGGCGCGAAGCCGGCGAAGGAGACCGTGAACGTGCCGTCGTAGCACCCGCACTCGTCGCCGACGCGCTGGGCCGTGCCGGTCTTGCCGGCCACGCGGTAGCCGGGCACGGCGGCGCCCGGTGCGACGCCCGCCTCGGGGTCGAGCACCCGCTCCATCATCAGCGCGGTCTGGCGGGCCGCCTCGGCGCTGACCACTCGCCGGCGGGTGGCGGTGTCGGTGCCGACCTCGGTGCCGTCGTCCATCGTGGCCGAGCCCTTGATCAGGCTGGGGTCGATCCGCACCCCGCCGTTGGCGATCGTGTTGACGGCGGCCGCCATCTGGACGCCGTTGACCGAGAGCGACTGGCCGAAGTCGATCCGGTCCTCGGTCTGGCCGGTCCACATGCTCGGGCTCGGCAGCAGGCCGGCCGTCTCGCCGCCCACGCCGACCCCGGTGCGCCTGCCGAGCCCGAAGGCCTCGAGGTAGCGGCGCAGCTGGCCGGGCTCGAACTCGTCGGCTGCCTTGACCGTGCCGATGTTGGACGACTTCGCGAGCACGCCGGCCAGCGTCAGCTTCAGCAAGCCGTGCGGGAACCAGTCGTGGATGACCCGGCCGTCGCGCGCCAGGGTGCCGGGGATCAGCAGCTTGGTGCGGGCCGTCACCTTGCCGGCATCGATCAGGCCGCTCAAGGTCAACACCTTCTGCACCGACCCGGGCTCGTAGACGTCGCTCAGGGCACTGGACTTGAACAGCTCCTCGGGCGACTCGAGCGGTCGGCTGGCGTCGTACGTCGGATAGTCGGGCAGGGCGAGGATCTCGCCGGTGCGGCTGTCCTGGACGACCGCGAAGCCGGACTCCGCGCCGTACTGCCGGACGGCCTGCGCCAGGACCCGCTGGGAGTACCACTGCAGGTCGCGGTCGATGGTGGTCTGCAGGTCCTTGCCGTCGACCGCCTCGGTCACCGTGCTGTCACCCAGCGGGATCCGGTTGCCCCCGCCGACCTGGTACTTCGCCTCGCCGTCGGTGCCGGCGAGATGGGTGTCGAAGGAGTCCTCGAAGCCCGCCAGGGGCTTGGCCGCGCCGCTCTTGCGCGGGGTACCGAGGAAGCCCACCAGGTTGGCCGCCACGTCGCGGGCGGGATAGACCCGCACCGGGTCGTCGCGGATGTCGAGGCCCTCGAACTCCTTCTCCTCCGCGGCGTCGAGCACCGAGCGGGCCAGGCTGGCCGGCACCTGCCGGGCGATGTACTGGAACTGGCTGTCCTCGGCGCGCAGCCGCTCGAGGGTGGTGAAGTAGTCGACCTTCAGCCGGGTGGCGAGGAACTTCGCCAGCTCCGGCGCGCGGTCCGCGGTCATCGTCGGGTTGGCCACCACCATCAGCCCGTCGACGGAGTCGGCCAGCGGCTCGCCGTCCCGGTCGAGGATGTCGCCGCGCTCGGCCGGCAGTACCAGGTTGACCTGGCCCTCGGCCGCGGCCATCTGGGCATAGGACTGCGGATCGAGTCCCTGCAGCTGCACCAGCCGCGCGACGAAGATCGACAGCAGCATCGCGATCACCAGGAAGCCGACCTTCAGCCGCAGCGTGGGCAGACCCCGCAGCGTGCCGCGACGGGTGCGGGTACGACGCACGGAGGCTCCCCTCGACGGCCGGCTCGGATGGGTCAACGGTTGCGGGTCTGGTCCTGTGACTGCTGTGACTGCTGGGATTGCTGGGATTGCTGGGATTGCTGTGACTGCTGGGACTGGTGTTGTCCTGTTCTACCGTCTGCCCGGTCTCCGTCGCCGCTACCGCGCGTCGTGTCGCCCGTTCCGTTGTCGCCGGTGCCCGGCGCACGGACGATCACCGGCTCGGGGGTGAGCGCCTCCGGCTTGGGCGGGGGCGGGGGCTCGATCGGCAGGGCGTCCGTCGCCACCGCAGGCGTGCAGGTGCCCTCGACCGAACCGTTGGGCAGCAGGAAGCACACCGACGAGGGGGCCGGGACCAGGCCGACAGCCGAAGCCTTCTCGGCCAGCACCTGCGGGTCGCGCAGCCGCTCGAGGTCCATCTTCAGGGTCTGCTCGCGGGCCGAGAGCGCCGTGGCCTGCTCCTCCAGGGCCGTGGTCGCGAACGACGCCTGCTGCATCGAGGTGTTGAACAGCAGCAGCCCCACGACGCCACCCAGGAGCAGAACGCTGACCAGCGCGACGAAGGGCACCCGGGCGGCCCGGGTCCGTCGCCGCGGCACGACCGTGAGCCGGGCGCGCTCGACCGCGGCCCCGGCGATCCGCGGGATCCGGTGCCGCACCTGCGCTGCAGGGCTGAGGTGACTGCTCATCACGCTGCTCCTCTTCCGGGTCGGGTCGGACGGTCGGCCGGGCGGACCCGCTCGACCGCGCGCAGCCGGACGGAGGCGGCCCGCG
>JALZCZ010000030.1 GCA_030862825.1 Actinomycetota bacterium
GTCCGGGACTACCCCGAAGGCCCAGGTCAGGAGTACGGCGCGAGCAGGGTCCGGAGCAGCGAGGCGAGCTTCTTCTGGTCGCGGACGGGAAGGTCGGCGAGCAGGGCGGCCTCGGCGGCCAGGAGCGCCTCGAAGGCGCCGTCGACGGCGGTCTTGCCCTCGCGGGTCAGTCGCACGATCACGCCGCGCCGGTCCGCCGGGTCGGGGGAGCGCTCTACGTAGCCGCGGCCGGCCAACCGGTCGACCCGGTTGGTCATGGTGCCGCTGGTGACCAGGGTCTCCCGCAGCAGGCGGCCGGGGGAAAGCTCGTACGGCGCCCCCGCCCGGCGCAGCGCGGCCAGCACGTCGAACTCCCACGACTCGATCTCGTGCGCCGTGAACGCCTCGCGCCGGGCCAGGTCGAGGTGCCGGGCCAGGCGGTGGATCCGGCTGAAGACGGCGACGGGCTCGAGGTCGAGTTCGGGCAGCTCGCGCGCCCATGCCTCGACCAGCTCGTCGACCTCGTCCCGCATGTGCGCAGTCTAGATGCACCGGTCGAGATTCTTGACCCCAAGGTATCTTGACGTCAAGATAGATCCCATGGCCTCCTGGGACCCCGACCGCTACCTCACGTACGCCGACGAGCGCAGCCGTCCGTTCGTCGACCTCCTGGCCCGCGTCGACGCCCACGATCCCCGCACCGTGGTCGATCTCGGGTGCGGTCCCGGCAACCTCACCCGCCTGCTCGCGGACCGCTGGCCCGACGCCGAGATCACCGGTCTCGACAGCAGTCCGGAGATGATCGCCAAGGCGCGGGAGACGGCCGGCGGCATCCGGTTCGAGGTGGCCGACCTCCGCGACTGGGCGCCAACCGCGCCCGTCGACGTGCTCGTCTCCAACGCCACGCTGCAATGGGTGCCCGACCACCTCGACCTTCTCCCACGCCTGGTCGACGCGGTGAGCCCGGGCGGCTGGCTCGCCTTCCAGGTGCCCGGCAACTTCGACGAGCCCAGCCACACGATCCGCCGCGAGCTGGAGTCGGAGCCCGCGTACGCCGACCACACCCGCGACCTGGACCGCCCCGGCAGTCACGACCCCGAGGTCTACCTCCGCGCGCTGACCGAGCTGGGCTGCACGGTCGAGGCGTGGGAGACCACCTACCTCCACGTCCTGCAGGGGGAGGACCCGGTCTTCACCTGGGTCGCCGGCACCAGCGCGCGACCGGTCCTGCAGGCCCTGCCGCCCGACCTGCGCGACGCGTTCACCGAGGAGCTCAAGCGGCGCCTTCGTGCGGCGTACCCCCGCAGCCACGACGGCGTGGTGCTTCCGTTCCGACGTGTGTTCGCCGTCGCCCAGGTGCCGGTCCGATGAGGCTCCATCACGTCCAGGTCGCCTGCCCGCCGGGCGGCGAGGACGCCGCGCGCCGGTTCTACGGCGAGGGACTCGGTCTGACAGAGGTCGAGAAGCCGGCCGACCTGAGGGCGCGGGGCGGGGCCTGGTTCCGCACGTTCGACGCGACGGGCTCGGTCTCGGCCGAGATCCACGTCGGCGTCGAGGACCCGTTCGCACCGGCGCGCAAGGCACACCCTGCGCTCCTTCTCGACGGTGCCCGCGAGCTCGAAGCGCTCGGCGAGCGGCTGGGGCGGCTCGGGTTCGAGGTCGACTGGGGCCAGCGCCACACCTTCCCGGGCCACGAGCGGCTGCACACGTTCGACAGCCACGGCAATCGGGTCGAGGTCATGGCGCCGAACTGAAGTTACCGACTGGTAATGTCCGGGCCATGAGCCAAGTCCTCACCCTGTGGCAGAAGACCGGCAGCATCCCGGTCGTCGGCAGCCGACTCTTCTCGTTCGCGTTCGCGCAGAAGGCGCCCTACTTCGGCACCATCCACCCGCGGTTCACCGAGATCCGGCCCAACTACGCCGAGCTGGTGATCCCCAAGCGCCGCGGCGTGCACAACCACCTCAAGACCGTGCACGCGATCGCGCTCTGCAACGGCCTCGAGGCGGCGATGGGCGCGCTCGCCGAGGTGACGATCCCGTCCGACAAGCGCTGGATCCCCAAGGGCATGGACATCGCCTACACGGCGAAGGCCACCAGCGACATCGTCTGCAGCGCCGAGACCGACCCCGAGCAGTGGATCTCCGACAACCCCGACCTGCCGGTCCGGGTCAAGGGCGTCCGCGACGACGGCACAGTCGTCATCGACGGCGTGATCAAGCTCTGGGTGACGGCGAAGCAGTAGTTCCTCAGGACGGCTTGGCGAGCTCCTCCTCGCCGACCATCGAGACCTGCAGGATCGCCTTCTTCTCGCCGACGAACTTCCGCTGCACCCAGGTGGCGATCACCGTGAGGATCAGGTTGACCACGACGTACATCGCGGAGACGACCAGGATCGTCGGCACGTGGTTGGCGAACTCCTGATAGATGGGTCTCGCCACGTAAGTAAGGCCCGGGGCGAGGATGTAGTAGCCGAGGCTGGTGTCCTTAAGGGCCACCACGCACTGGCTGATGATCGCGGGGATCATGATCTTCACCGCCTGCGGCAGCAGCACGATGTTCATGACCTGCGACTTGCGCATGCCGATGGCATACGCCGCCTCGGCCTGGCCCTTCGGCACCGCGTTGACACCAGCCCGGAAGACCTCGGCGAGCACCGCGCCGTTGTAGAGGGTCAGCGCCAGCACGACGGCCCAGTAGCCACGGGTAGAGGTCGACGTGATGCCGCCGAAGACGGCGTAGAAGCAGAACACCATGAGCAGCAGCACCGGCACGGCCCGGAAGAACTCCACCACCAGCCAGCACGGCCAGCGGACAACGGCATGGTCGGAGAGCTTCCCGACGCCAAATACGACGCCGAAAACCACCGCCGCGATGACGGCGGTGAACGCCATCCGGAGCGTGTCGAACAGGCCCTCTAAGATCGCGCTGATGTAGTCGGGGGTGACGAACGGCTCCCACAGCTCGTACTCGAGCTGATCCGCCTCATAGAGACGCCAGACCGCGAACGCGACCACGGCGAACAGTCCCACGGCCGCCAGCACCGTGTAGAGACGATGGCGTGCACGGGCTGCGGGCCCGGGGACGTCGAAGAGGACTGCGGTGGACATCAGGCGATCCTCCAGCGACGCTCGAGCAGGACGGCGAGGAGCGAGACGACCTCGACCAGGATGATGTAGCCGAGCGCGAAGGCGAGGAAGATGCCCCAGCGCTCGTCTGAGTGATCGTTGGTGAACCGCCGCATCTGGCCTGCCGCCTCGATCACGCCGAAGACCGCCGCGACCGAGGTGTTCTTCAACATCGCGATGAGAGTGCTCGCCAGCGGTGGGACCGAGGCCCGGAAAGCCTGCGGCAGCACCACCTGCGTCATCACACCGCCGAACGGCAGCCCGATCGCGCGCGCCGCCTCCGCCTGGCCGAGCTGGACCGAGTTGACGCCCGATCGCAGCGCCTCGGCCACGAAGGTCGAGGTGTAGAGGGAGAGTGCGACCACGGCCGACGTGAAGAAGGACGTGAAGTCGAACTGGCCGATGTGCACGTCGACCCAGCTGAAGTTGACCCCGATCTTCGGCGCCGCGAGCTGGAAGAACAGGAAGATCATCACGAGCGGGGTGTTGCGCACCAGCGTGATGTAGGTCGCCGCCGCCGCTCTCAGGACCGCGATGGGGCCGACCCGCATGGCCACGAGGACGGTGCCTAAGAAGAGTGACAGCACCGCAGAGACCAGGAAGAGCCACACGGTGTAACCGAAGGCCTTGAGCACCAGGTCGAAGTTGTCCAGAACGACGCTCATCGAGCTCCTCTCGCTCGGGTCATACCCAGAGC
>JALZCZ010000098.1 GCA_030862825.1 Actinomycetota bacterium
TGTCGATACCGTAGCCACATGCGCGACCTGCTGTGGCGGCTGATCGTCACGACCATCGGGTCGTGCATCCGTTACCGGGTCACGGGCCTGGCTGCCGAGGCGGCGTTCTTCGCGATCCTCTCGGTCCCGCCCCTCGTCTTCGCACTGGCCGGCGCCATCGGCTACGTCAGCGAGCAGTTCAGCCCGGCCGAGATCGCCGAGGTCCGGCAGGCGGTGATCGACCTGTCGTCCCGCGCCCTCACCGACGAGGCCGTCGACCGGATCATCGAGCCGACCATCAACGACGTGCTCGAGGGCGGCCGCTTCGACGTCATCTCGCTCGGCTTCGTCCTCGCGCTGTGGTCCGGCTCCCGCGCGCTCAACGTCTTCGTGGACACCATCACGATCATGCACGGGCTCGGCGGGCACCGCGGGATCGTGAAGACGCGGGCGCTGTCGTTCGTGCTCTACATCCTGGCGATGGTCACCGGCATCGTCTCGCTGCCTCTGGTGGTCGCCGGCCCGCGGCTGGTCAACAACGCGCTGCCCGAGCGGTTCGACTTCCTGATGACCTTCTACTGGCCGATCGTGATCGTGATCTGCATCTGCTTCCTGGCCACGCTCTACCACGTGTCGGTGCCGGTCCGGACCAACTGGAGCTTCAACCTGCCGGGCGCCACCTTCTCCCTGATCGCCTGGATCGCGGGTTCGTTCTTCCTCCGCTGGATCCTGACCGTGACCGCCGCAGACTCACGATCGATCTACGGCCCGCTGGCAGCGCCGATCGCCATCCTGCTCTGGCTCTACGTCCTGGCGATCGCGGTGCTGGTCGGTGCGGCCGTGAACGCCGCGTTCGACACCGTCTTCCCGCAGAAGACCACCACCCGGGCCCGGCTCGAGCTGATGGCCAGGCTGCGGACCACGGTGAGCAACCGGGTGGGACGCGGCGACTCCACCGACGAGCCTGCCGAGGGGGCTCCCGAGAAGTAGACGTCGGGTCAACTAGATTCGCCCCGTGCCCGACCAACATCTCGATCCGGCCGAGGGTCGCTTCCTGGGCCGGCTCTCGCTCCCGGAGCAGATCCGGTCACCCTGGTGGGAGCTCGGACGGCGGCTGCTGCTGGCGCTCGCGATCCTGTCCGGCACGGTGCTGCTGGTCTACCTGGACCGAGGGGGCTACCGCGACAACACCGATCCCCCTCACTTCCGGGTGAGCCTGACCGATGCGATCTACTACACGACCGTCACCCTCAGCACCACCGGGTACGGCGACATCGCGCCGGTCGATGACGGCGCCCGTATGGTCAACGCGTTCGTCATCACGCCGGCCCGCATCGCGTTCTTGGTCCTGCTGATCGGCACGACCCTCGAGGTGCTCGCCTCGCAGGGCCGCGAGATGTTCCGCGTCGCTCGTTGGAGGAAGCACATGGACCACCACATCGTCGTCGTCGGCTACGGCACGAAGGGCCGTAGCGCTGTCGAGACGCTGATCGGCAACGGCCTGTCTCGCGAGTCGGTGGTCGTCGTCGACCCCAGCTCCACCGCGTTGCAGGACGCGCACGCCGACGGCTTGGCTGTGGTGACGGGAGACGCCACCAGGCGCGAGGTACTGCGCCGGGCCGGGGTCGCGGACGCCGACCAGGTGATCATCACCACCGACCGCGACGACTCCAACGTGCTGGCCACGCTGACCGTCCGGCAGCTCAACCCCGACGCGTGGATCGTCGCCGCGGTCCGCGAGCACGAGAACGCGCCGCTGATGAAGCAGTCGGGAGCCAACTCGGTCATCACCTCCTCCGACGCGGTCGGCCGCCTGCTCGGTCTCTCGTCCCTGTCGCCGACGCTCGGGTCGGTGATGGAGGACCTGCTGACCTACGGCGAAGGGCTCGAGGTCGCCGAGCGCGACCTGCTGGTCTCCGAGGTGGGTCATCAGCCGCAGTCGCTGCCGGACCAGGTGATCGCGGTGGTACGCGACGTGAAGGTCTACCGCTACTTCGACCCCGTGGTCACGCTGCTGGCCCGCGGTGACCGGCTGGTCGTCGTACGCCCCGCCAAGGAGCTGCCGTGGGCACCCCGCCCTGGCACCCACGACGAGGACCTCGCCGACGAGGACGCCTAGACCATCGCTCGAACACGGGTTCGATACTGTGCGATCCTTGGTCTGTGGCTGGGGGCTGGGGCAAGCAGGGCAGCGGGGTGCCGCTCTCGGAGCGGGTGCGCGCCGCCGCGCCGCGCGAGACGTCGCTGTCGGCGTGCCCGGCGCGCCACTGCTGGGTCAGTGATGCCGCCGACGGTCGCGGCGTCAAACGGCCCGGGCTCCTGGTCGAGTGGCGGCAGTCCGGCGCGAGCTGGGAGGGCCGGGTCGTGTACGTCGCGAACCTGCGTCCGGGGGAGTGGTGCCTGGTCGAGGAGTGGCTCCCCGCCCCGCTCCTCACGCCCCTGTGATGTGGCGCCAACCCCCATGAATAAACCGAACCGCTGGCGTCTCGGGTCACCAGCGGCTCGGTAGGTACAACTCTAGCGACCGACGCCACAGGGACAAGACTCAGCGCCCGAAACCACCCAATGGGACTAGACCGCGTAGTCAGATGGACCTAAAACTCGCGGTCCGCACCTGGGGTCAGGCCCCCTGGGTGGTGGATTCTCTCGACATGGTCGACCCGTCGGCGTCGCTCGAGCAGCGAGCAGGTGAAAGGCCCGGCGCCGGCGCCGACTCGCTCGTCCTAGGGTTCGACGAACCATGCAGCCCTGAGGTGCCGCGCGAGGTCGTCGACCGGGCGGAGCGGGAAGCCGTGGGCGTGGCTACCCGGGCGGTCCGGACGTCGCCGGCGCGTACGGCGCCCTGCTGGCGAGCCGGGTGACCACGATGCCGGTCGTCATCATCGCCAGGCCGATACCGGCGAGCACCACCAGCTGGAACTGGGCGGCCTCGACCGGGCTGGCGCCACCGAACAGGGCGCCGACGAAGGCACCGGGGAGGGTGACCAGGCCGGTGGACTTGGTCTGGTCGAGGTGGGGGAGCAGCGCCTCGCGCACCGCCTCCCGACCGATGTCCTCGTGCGCCAGCTGCGGGCTGGCACCCAACGCGAAGAAGGCCTCGATCTCGCCCCGCCGCTCCCGGGACGCGCGCAGGAAGTTGCGACCGGCAAGGGTGGCGGCACTCATGGAGTTGCCGATGACGATGCCGGCCACGGCCACCAGGTAGCGGACCTCCAGCTCCACCAGCCGCAGCGCGAAGATCACGACCAGCGCCAAGGCGGCCCCGGCGAGCACGCCCGCCACGGCGATGCGTCGCCCGTGACGCAGCTCGTGCAGCCGGCCGGCCGCGGTCCAGGACGCCGTGGTCACCATCAGCGCGAGGAAGGCGACCACGGTCCAGGGCGCCGCAAGGATCCCGCGCAGCAGCAGGGCGATGATCGATAGCTGGATGATGGCGCGGGCGATTGCCACGACGGGGAAGAGCCCGATGCCGACGCCCGCCCAGAGGCCGAAACAGACTGTGAGGCCGGGCAGTACGAGGATGCCGAGGCCGAACCAGACGTAGTCCACGGGCCTCAGTCTCCATCCTCGGTTGCCGACGACGACGGCGAGCGGTTTCTCGTGCCGGGTGGTCCGATGACGTGACCGCGACAGTCTGCTGGTCTCGCGGGCCCATCATCTGATTTGGGGATGGCGACCCCGATTGCCGTCATTCCCTTCTCACGGCGCCCCTAGCGTCTCGAACGAATCAGCTAGGGGGACTCATGGAAAGCACCACGCAGGCGAGGTCTGCTCGCCGTGGCCGGGGCCGACGTGCCGACGAGAACGGTGCCGTCGCCGTCGAGTTCGCGCTGATCGCGATGCTCCTGTTCACGCTGCTGTTCGGCATTCTCCAGTTCGGGCTGTGGTTCTGGTGCTGGCAGACAGGCGCCCACGCCGCCCGTGAGGCCGCCCGCTTCGCGGCCGTGGCGCCCTGTGACGACGCGGGGATCGAGGGAAAGGCCACCGCCGCGCTCGACGGGGCACCCGTCACCGGCGCGGCGCCGACCGTCAACGCGACCAGGCCGGCCGATGTGCGGGTCGGAGACGAGATCACCGTGCACGTCCACTTCACGACCGTCGACCTCGGCTTCTTCCCGGGCTTCAACGGCGTCGTCGACAAGAGCGCCACCTCCCGCGTGGAGAACGTCCCGGCAGGGGGGTGCACGCCATGATGACGACGCGACGCCGTGACGACAGGGGAGCCACCGCCGTCCTGTTCGCCCTACTGGCGGTCGTGCTGATCGGGGTCGGCGCGCTGGCCGTCGACATCGGCCACGCCTACGCCAAGCGCTCGCTGCTCCAGACCGACGTGGACGTCGCGGTGATGGCCGCGACCGCAGAGCTCACCAGTGGCGACGCGTGCAACCCCGAGGTGGTCGCCAAGGCCACGGAGTTCCTCGAGAAGGCGGAGAACGCCGTGCCGGGGCAGTACGACGTCGACCTGAGCGGCTCGGCCGATGACCAGGACGGCTTCATCACCTGCAGCAACTGGCGGGTCAACCTGTGGGCGCCCAAGAGCCACGTGGAGTATGGACTCGGCCAGCTGCTCTCCGAGGACGACGGCCTCGACGTCCAGGCGCACGCCGCCGCCCAGGTCAAGGCTGCCAACGGCGGCGCGACCTTGCCGTTCTTCGCGGTACAGGGGTGTGACTCGGGCCCGCAGAGCATCCGCAACGACAGTGGCGGCCCCTCGACCGAGCCGGTGCCGAACCTGGTCCCGAACTCCACGACGAACAACAACGCCTCGTTCACGATCAGCCCCACCCGGGCGCCCGCGGGCACCACGTCGATGTCGATCACGCTGACGGGCAGCGGCTTCAAGGGGGTCGACGGGGTCGGGTTCACCGGCGCCGGCGGGCCGCCGTACCACTACGTCGTGCCGGTGTCGCCTCCCGCGACGGCAAGCACCACCTCGATCACGGTGTCCGTACCCAGTGAGGTCCTCGCAGTGGAGGACGTGTGGTTCGTCCGGGTCTCGTCGACCGACAACCAGGGCAACAAGGCATGGTCCTCTACTTCGGGAGCCCAGCGGTTCACGGTCGGCGAGGAGAAGCTCTACTGCGACGACTCGACGGAGGGCAACTTCGGCACCATCGACCTGCCGCGGACCGACACCAACTCGTTTCCACTCGAGTGGAACATGATCAAGGGGATCGAGCCCAAACTGGACCCGCATCCCGCACCGAACGGCGAGTGCAGCGGCGACCCGGACAGCGTGGAGTCCAAGACGGCGCCCGTCGACGGCACCAACTGCGTGGCGACCGAGCCCGGCCTCAAGGTCGCGGCCACCAACGACGGCCTAGTCCTGGGCAAGGGCGGCCTCGACGGCCGCCTCGACATCGACTCGACGAGCAACTGCAGCCGGACCGGCTCCAGCAGCCGGACCCCCGGCGCCATCCATGGCAAGCACATCAACGACGACGTGCTCAGCTGCTTCATCGTCAACGGGGCGAGTCTCGCCGACCTGGTCGACGGGACCCCCGTCGGCACCCAGGCGCTGTCCGCCGACATCTTCCAGTCCCCGCGGTTCTTCTGGCTCCCGGTGCTGGACACCGACCCCTCGACCGGCAAGAAGTCGTGGCCGATCGTCGACTTCCGTCCGGGGTTCATCACCGACCAGGCCCTCAGCGCCACCCGCGACGCGCCGGGGACGATCAGCGCCTTCAACGGCCTCGAGGCGGAGCCCGCGGGCATCCGCGAGGTCAAGGTCCTGCTCTTCGACGAGCTGGCCCTCCCCGAGTTCGCTCCCGCCACCGGCGAGGAGGAGGACTACACCGGCTCAGGCCGCAAAGCCATCGTCCTCGTCGAATGACGGGGCTCGATTCGCACCATCCATCCGCACCCAACCGCGGCCTCACGGCCGGCCACCTCGAGCAAGGACACCCCCCATGGCACGACGACCCATCATCCTCACCATCTCCTTCCTGATCGCGGGTTTTGGAACCGCGATGGTTGTCCTCTACGTCCAAGGCATCGACGCCCGGGCGAGTGCAGGCCAGGAGATGGTGGAGGTCCTGACCGCCACCGAAACCATCGAGGCCGGCGAGTCAGTCGCCGAGGCCCGCTCCGCCGGCAAGTTCAAGCTCACCCAGGTGGTGCGCGACGACCAGGTCGACGGCTCCCTGACCTCGACCGCGTCGGTCGACGACGCGGTGGCTCTCGACACGATCTACCCCGGGGAACAGGTGATCGCGCAGAACTTCGGGGACCCCGGCGACGAGGAGAGCCTCACGATCCCCGATGACAAGCTGGCCGTCAGCGTCGAGCTGACCGATCCAGCCCGGGTCGCGGGCTTCGTCAATCCGGGCTCCGAGGTGGCCATCTTCGCCTCGGGCGACCCGGAGGCCTACCTGCCGGACGGCTCCACCCGGAAGCTCGCGCCGTACACCCGGCTGTTGCTGGCCCGCGTGCAGGTGATCGGCGTGGGCGCCACCTCGATGGCGGCCCGGACCACCACCAGTGACGGCGAGCAGACCACCGAGCAGATCCCACGGACGATTCTGACCCTCGCGGTCGACCAGGAGCAGGCCGAGCGCGTGATCTACGCAGCCCGCAACGGCGACCTCGCGTTCGCGCTGCGGACCGCGAAGTCGCAGGCGGTCGACAACCCGGGCGTCACCGCGGTCGACATCATGCCCGAGGTCTTCGGGGGTGCGCGATGATCGCCATCGTCGAACACGACCCGATGCTGGTCGACCTGCTGCGCTCAGCCGTGGGGGAGTCAGCGACCGTGCTGTCGTCCGCCGACCGGCTTGAGGAGCACCTGCAGCAGCACCCCGAGGCGCACGCCGTCGTCCTGGGCCCGTCGGTCGACGACGCCCGGGCGGCGTCCATCGCCGAGCGGCAGCGCATCGCACGGCCTGCTGTCGGGATCATCCTGGTCCGCCCACAGGTGGACAACGAGGTCCTGACAGAAGCGCTCCGGTGCGGCATGCGCGAAGTGGTCGCGACCGATGACGGCGCGGGTCTTCGGCAGGCACTCGACCGGGTCCGGATCCTGGCCCAGGCGATGAGCGAGAACGCCGGCACGACAGGTACGCCGGGGGGTTCCGGCAGCCGGCGCGGACGTCTGCTCACCGTCTTCTCGACCAAGGGTGGCGTGGGCAAGACGCTGGTCGCCACGAACCTCGCGGCGGTGCTGACCGACCTCGGGCGGAAGGTATGTGTCGTCGACCTCGACGTCAACGGTGGCGACGTGTCGCTCATGTTGCAGCTGAGCCCCCAGCACACGCTGGCCGACCTGGCCGGTATCGCCGCGGACCTCGACACCAGCGGAATCCAGTCGCTCCTGGTCGAGGACGGCGCAGGCCTCACGGTCCTGGCCGCTCCCGTGCAGCTGGCGGCACCGGTCCCCATCGAGCCGGTGGGCATGGTCCTGGACACGCTCAAGCAGCTCTTCGACTTCGTGATCGTGGACACCTCGGGTGCGTTCGACGAGTTCGCTCTGCACGCGCTGGACCACAGCGACCTGCTGCTCCTCGTCGGGACGCTCGACATCCCGGCACTCAAGAGTCTCAAGCTGGCAACCGGCACCCTCGACCTGCTCAACCTGCCCCGTGACCGGTGGCGGGTGGTGCTGAACCGGGCCGACCCGAAAGTGGGCCTGTCCTCGGCGGAGTTCGAGGAGACCCTGGGACTGCCGATAGCCGCGAGCCTCTCCTCGAGCAGGGACGTGCTCGCCGCCGTCAACCGAGGGGAGCTCATCGTCCGGTGTCAGCGCGGTCACCAGGTCAGCAAGGCACTGCGGGGCCTGGCCACCGCGCTCGCCGATGACCTCGAGGCGGCCCCCGCCGCCGAAGCCAACCCATCCCCCCGCGGCCGACGCCGCCACTCCCGGAAGGTGTCCTGACATGACCCTCGCCGAACGCCTCGTCGCTGCCGAGCGGGACCGGCTCCACGCGCCGGCACCGAGCGGCCCCCAGCCGGAGCCGGCCTCCGCCGAGCGAACCCAGCACCGGGGCGCCGTCATCGACCCCTTCGCGCAGCTCAAGCGGCTCGTGCACACCCAGCTCGTCGAGAGCCTGGGACCGAAGCTGTACGACGTCAACCTGACGGCCGGCGAGCTCGAGCGGGAGGTGCGGGCTGCGCTCCAGCAGGCCATCGCCGGCACCGACCGACCGATGTCGGGTGCGGACCGGACCCGGATCACCCAGGAGATCGCGGACGACATCCTGGGCTATGGGCCGCTCGAGCCCTACCTCCACGACCCCGAGCTGACCGAGGTCATGGTCAACCGGGCGGACGAGATCTTCGTCGAGCGGTCAGGCCGGTTGCACCGGGTGCCGGCGTCGTTCGCGGACGAGGCGCACCTGCGGCGCACGATCGACAAGATCGTCGCGCGAATCGGTCGGCGGGTGGACGAGACCAGCCCGATGGTCGACGCCCGGCTCCCCGACGGCAGCCGCGTGAACGCCGTGATCCCGCCGCTGGCGCTCGACGGCTCGATGCTGACGATCCGCAAGTTCGCCGCCGACCCGTTCACGGTCGACGACCTGGTCGCCTTCGGGACGCTGTCGCGAGCCGCGGCCGAGCTGCTCTCGGCCTGCGTCCGGGGTCGTCTGAACATCCTCGTCTCAGGTGGGACCGGCGCCGGCAAGACCACCACCTTGAACGTGTTGTCCTCGTTCATCCCGCAGGGCGAGCGCATCGTGACCATCGAGGACGCGGCCGAGCTGCGGGTGCACCAGGAGCACGTGCTCCGCCTCGAGGCCCGCCCGCCGAACATCGAGGGCAAGGGCGCGGTGACCATCCGCGACCTGGTCCGCAACTCGCTGCGCATGCGTCCCGACCGGATCGTCGTGGGCGAGATCCGGGACGCGGCCGCCCTCGACATGCTCCAGGCGATGAACACCGGCCACGACGGCTCGCTGTCGACCGTGCACGCCAACAGCCCGCGCGACGCGCTCGCCCGGGTCGAGACGATGGTCATGATGGCCGGGTTCGACCTCCCGGTGAGGGCGATCCGGGAGCAGGTCTCGAGCGCGATCGACCTGGTCATCCAGCAGACGCGGCTCAAGGACGGCACCCGCCGGATCACCGCGATCACCGAGGTGGTCGGCATGGAGGGCGACATCGTGACCCTCCAGGACGTCTTCCGATTCGACTTCTCCGCCGGGTACGACGCTCAGGAGATGGCCCTGGGCGGGTTGCGGGCCACCGGGCTGCGGCCGCGGTTCCTCGACCAGCTGACCGAACGCAACGTGCAGGTCGACCCGGCGGTCTTCGCCTCGCTCGGGGTCATGCGATGAGTTCCCTTCCTCGAGCCTCGATGCTCGGCGCCCTCGCCGCCGTCGTTCTCGGCGTGCTCCCGGTCGGTGCCTCGGCCGCCGAACCCGGACCGGGGATCGACATCGACCACGTCGAGATGGCCGACGACGGGACGGTCTCGATCCTGCTCGGCACCGACCGGCTGCCCGCCGCCGGCACCCCGGACCTGACGGGGATCCAGGTGACCGTGGACGGGCAGCCGGTGGACGTGACTGCCGAGGGTGTCGAAGCCGGCCAGGTCCGCCGGACCACCGTGCTGGCCCTCGATGTGAGCCAGAGCATGAAGGGGGAGCGGATCGAGGCGGCCCGCGCTGCAGCTCGCGCGTTCCTCGCGGCGGCGCCGGCGGACGTCCAGGTGGGCCTGGTGACGTTCTCCGGTCGGGTGCGCGAAGTCGTGTCACCGACGACCGACCACGAACGGCTCTCCAGCGTGGTCGACGGGCTGACGTTGTCGGGCGGCACCAGGGTGTTCGACGCCGTGGTGCACGCGGTACGGCTGGCCGGTCAGGACGGGGCCCGATCGGTGCTGCTGCTGTCCGACGGCAAGGACAAGGGGGGCGGGGCGTCGGTCACGGAGGCCGCCGCCGCAGCCGCGGACGGCGGGGTCGTCGTCGACGTCGTGGCGCTCGAGCAGGACGCGGCGGACCGCGCGCTGCTGGGGACGATCGCCGACGGCAGCGGTGGCGAGGTCGTCGAGGCCACCGACCCGGAGTCGTTGGGACAGGCCTTCACCGCCCAGGCGGACGCCCTGACCCAACAGGTGTTGGTGCGTTTCGAGCGACCCGCCGATGCGGCCGAGGAGGTGGCGCTGGAGGTGTCAGTGCCGGCGGGCGCGACGGCCTTCACGGACGGCGCGTTCGTGGCTCTGCCGGGTGCGGCCGACGAGGCCGATCAGGTCGTCCTCCCGGAACCCCTCGTCGGTCGGACCGGGCTGCTGCTCGGTGCCGCGGCACTCGGGCTCGGGCTCGCCCTCCTCCTCGCCGTCATACTGCTGGGACGTCGCGGACCCACGGCCGCACAGCGACAGCTGGCGGCCTACCTCGGGGAGACTGGACCCGTCACTGCCGACGGGCTCCGCGAGTCCGCTCTGGCTTTCGCCGACAAGATGGTCAAGGGCAACCTCGAGACCCGGCTGGTACGCCGCCTGGGGGGCGCCGGTCTGTCGGTCACCCCGTCCGAGTGGGCGCTGATCCACGCCGGCGTCACCGTCGTCGCCGGGCTCGTGGCCTTCGTCTTCGGCGGCCCGATCCTGATGCTTGTCGGCCTGCTTGCCGGCGCGGCATTACCGGCCGTGTTCCTCCGCTTCCGGCACGCACGGCGGCTGCGGGCCTTCGGGGCGCAGCTCCCGGAGACCCTGGGTCTGATTGCCGGTGGCCTCTCGGCCGGGCTGTCGCTGCCGCAGTCGGTCGACACGGTCGTGCGCGAGGGCCACGAGCCGATGGCGGGGGAGCTGCGGCGGGCGCTGGTGGAGCAGCGGCTCGGTGTGGAAATCGATGAGGCGCTCGACGACGTCGCCGCCCGGATGGGCAGCGAGGACTTCGCGTGGGTCGTGATGGCCACCCGCATCCAGCGCGAGGTGGGCGGCAACCTCGCCGAGGTGCTGCACACCGTCGCCGACACGCTCCGAGAACGGGAGTACCTCCGACGCCAGGTGCACAGCCTCAGCGCCGAGGGCCGGCTCTCGGCCTGGATCATCGGCCTCATCCCCGTGCTGATGTTCGTCTACATGATGGTGGCCAACCGGGCCTACGTGAGCATGCTCTACACCACGACAACCGGCCTGATGATGTCCGCCGTCGCGGTGGGTCTGCTCGGGTCCGGGGTCTGGGCCATGTCCCGTCTCGTGAAAGTGCAGGTGTGACATGTCACCGAACCTGATGCTCCTCCTGGGCGGCGCCCTCGTGTTCGTCGCCGTGTTCCTCGTGCTGGCGACCGTGACCGCGGCGGCGGGGGAGCGGACCGCGGCGGCCCGCTCCCTGACCATCGTCCGCTCGCTGGGGACCGACCTGGCTCCGGGAGAGTCGGAGACCGAGCGGCCCTTCGCGGAGCGGGTCCTGGCCCCCTTGAGCGACCGGCTCGTGAGCCTGGGCCGTCGGCTGACCCGCGCGGACACCGCCGAGCGGCTCCGACACCGGCTCGACATCGCGGGCAACCCTCCCGGGTGGGACGTGTCCCGGCTCATCGGTGCCAAGGCACTCTCCATGGTGGTGCTGGGTGGCCTCGCCGTCGTCTACGTGCTGGCCAACGGAACAGCCGTCCCGAAGGCGGCGCTGGTGATCGTCGCTGTCGGCGGTTTCGGTTTCGTGCTCCCCAACCTCCTGCTCTACAACGCCGGGCAGAAGCGGGAGACGCTGATGCAGCGCGCCCTCCCGGACGCCCTGGACCTGCTCACGGTGTCGGTCGAGGCCGGGCTCGGTTTCGACGCCGCGGTGATGAAGGTGGCCAAGAACACCCGCGGTCCCCTGGCCGAGGAGTTCGCCCGACTCCTCCAGGAGATGCAGCTGGGGGTCGGTCGTGGCGAGGCGCTGCGCGGGCTGGCCGAGCGGAGCACGCTCAAGGACCTCAAGACCTTCAGCCTCGCCATCGTCCAGGCCGACCAGCTCGGTGTCCCGATCGGGCGGGTGCTGCGTGTCCAGAGCACCGAGATGCGGCTCAAGAGGCGGCAGCGGGCGGAGGAGCAGGCCCAGAAGGTGCCGGTCAAGATCATGATCCCGCTGGTGCTCTTCATCATGCCCTGCCTGCTGATCGTGGTCGGCGGCCCGGCGGCCTCACAGATGATGAACATCTTCTGATGGCCGCCGTGGAGGTCCCCCGCCCGACCGAGGCCCCGCCACCGGACGCGACCACCGTCCACCTCTGGCGGATCACCACGGCGGCGCGCGCGTTCGTGCTGGCGCTGGCCGGCGGCCAGCTCCTCGCGAGCGGCTCGGGTGCCGCGCTGTGGGGACTGGTCGCGCTCGCCCTCATCGCCGCCGCCTGTTGCGTCGGCGAGCTGCCGCCGACCGCCACGCACACGCACCTCGTGCCGGTGGCCGAGAGCGTCGCCGCCGTGGCCGTGCTCACGTTCGGCCCACGAGCGGGGCAGGTGCTCCTCGTCTACCTGGTGCTGCCGGGGCTCGTCACCGGCGTACGCCGCGGCGCTCGCTCGGTCCTCGCGGTCTCGGGACTGGCGATCGCCACCGCCGTCCTCCTCTGGACGCTGGCCGACGCGGCCGGATACGACGCTCCTCGCTTCTCGCACGCCCTGCCCTGGCTGTTCGTCGGACTGGGTGCCGGCCTGCTCTCCGCGCTGCTGACCCGGACCACCCGGGACCTCGCGACCAGCCAGGCGCCGTACGCCGCCGCGCAGCGGTTGCTGGCCCAGTGGCACGCACTGGAGGCGACCCAGGATCTGGACCTCGACGTCGGGTCCCTGGCCCGGGCACTGCAGGAGGGAGCCCGCTCTGCGACCGGCGCGCACCGCTCCGGGATGTGGGTGCGAAATGCAGACGGAGAGGCCGAGCTGCTCACCGGCCACGGAGCCCCTGGCCCTGGTGACGAGGGAGTCGTGAACGCGTGCCTCGAACGCGGGCAGGCCACTCGCTCCGGCGGACTGGTGGCGGTTCCGGTCCGGGCAGGCGGATCCACGTTCGGTGCCGTCCTGCTGGAGACCCTGCAGGAGCTGACGCCGGCTGGGCTCGCCCTTGCCCAGTCGGGAGCGGACGAGGTCGCGTTCCGTCTGGAGACCGCCCTGCTCCTGGACTGCGTGCGCGGCCGCGCCACCACCGAGGAGCGCCGGCGGCTGGCCCGCGACATCCACGACGGCGTCGCCCAGCGGATCGTCTCCCTGGCCTACCTGGCGGACGACATCGTCGCCCAGTCGGCCGGCGCCGAGGTCGCCGAGGTGGCCGAGGAGCTGCGCGCCGAGGTCGAGAAGGTCGTCGCGGAGCTCCGGTTCTCGGTCTTCGAGCTGCGTGACGACCGGCCTGGTGGAGCGTCCGCCGCGCTCTCGGAGTACGTGCACGAGCTCAGCAGGCACAGCGACCTGCGGGTGCATCTGTCGCTCGACGAGCGGGGCTCCCGGCTGCCCCCGCGGACCGAGACGGAGGTGGTTCGGATCGCCCAGGAGGCCATCGGCAACGCGCACCGGCACGCCCAGGCGATCAACCTGTGGGTAACGCTGACCACCGACGGCACGGACGTACGCCTGGTGGTGGAGGACGACGGGATCGGTCACGCCGGTGCGGTCCCCGGCCACTACGGGCTGCACACGATGCGGGAGCGTGCCGAGCGCATCGCCGCCGACCTCGAGATCGGCGAACGCCCGGACGGAGGCACGGTCGTAGCCCTTCGATCGCGGACCCCTGTCCCGACCACGAAGGAGGCTGAGCGCGATGGCGACCACCGTCTTGCTCGTCGATGACCACGAGCTGATCCGGCAGGGACTGTGCCGCTCCTTCGAGCGCACCGAGGGCCTCGAGATCGTGGCCCAGGCCGCGACCGTGGCGGAGGCGCTCGCGGCGTACGCCGTGCACCGGCCCGACGTACTGGTGACCGACCTGCAGCTTCCCGACGGCACCGGGCTCGACATCGTGCGGGCCATCCGGAACCAGGACGGAGCCGTTGGTCTGGTGCTGCTGACGATGCACACTGCCGACGCCCAGGTGTTCGCGGCGATGGAGGCCGGGGCATCGGCCTTCCTCGGCAAGGAGACCCGGGGACAGGAGGTCGTCCGCGTCGTCATGCACGCCGCCGCCGCCCCCCGCAGCTTCGTCGCCCCGGGCCTGTCGGACAGCCTGCTCCGACGAGGTGCCACGCCGGCGGCACGGCTGACGCCGCGGGAGCTGGAGGTCCTCCAGCTCGTCGCCGAGGGGCTGGGGACCAGCGACATCGCGCGTCGGCTCTACCTGGGGGAGTCGACGCTCAAGACCCACCTGAACCGGATCTTCCGCAAGCTCGGGGTCAGCAACCGCACGCAGGCGCTGGCAGCAGCAATGCGACTCGGGCTGCTCGTCGACGGCCAGACCACCGTCTGAGGGTTTGTCGCGCGCCTTCCCCGCGGACATAGTCACAATTGACGGTCGGGCCGAGACCGGAGTTTGACTCGGAAATGCGTCGACCGGGCCAGCATTGTCTCTGGAAGGGTTTATCACCGGGGACCGGAATGAGAATCGGGACGTCTCCGATTCGCCGCATCGGAGGGAATTCAAATGCTCGAGAAGGTCCAGTTCATGACGCTGATGTTCATCTCCGACCTGAAGGCCAGGCGGGACGACCGAGGGGCGAGTGCGGTGGAGTACGCCCTGCTCGTCACCCTGATCGCCGCGGTGATCTTCACGATCGTGGCGACCGTCGGGACCGACCTCCGGGCCGTGTTCCAGAACGCCGCCGACGCGCTGCCGACGACGGCATAAGCCTGGCCAGCTCACGGCGACAGCCGGTGCCGCGCAGCCGCGCGGCACCGGCATTCGTCATTTACGGCAATGAATGAAAGGCGGGAACGACGATGCTGGGG
>JALZCZ010000362.1 GCA_030862825.1 Actinomycetota bacterium
CGCGCGGGCACTGGCGACGGCGACCGGGCGGGCCGCAGCGGCGATCGCGGACTCGGCGTCGGCGAGGTAGCCGGCCGCGGCACTGCCGAGCACGAGCGGGGCGAGCACGCCGCGCACGTCGGTGCTGCCCTCAGTGAGCTCGAGGCAGATGGCCGCGCAGCGCTCGCAGGAGCCGAGGTGGCGCTCGATGCGGGCCGTGTCGCGGTCGAAGGAGACCTTGCGCACGTAGGCACCCAGGTGGTGGCGGGTCCAGTCGCACTCCTGGTCGGTGGTCTGGTCGTGCCGGGTGATCAGCGCGATCCGCATGCCCTCGCGGGCCCGGGTGACCAGGGCCGGCACCGACTCGGGCCGCTCGCCCAGCAGCTCGGCGACCTGGTCCGGCGCCTGCCCCTCGACCTCGCCGTGCCAGAGGACCATCCGCCAGGGCTCGGGGAGCGAGGAGAAGGCGCGCGCTGCCGCGGCGTCCTCGCGCGCCTCGGCCACCTCGGGAGCGGCGATCGGGGTGTGGTCGACGTGGAGGCGGCGTACGGCGGTGAGCAGGTAGGGCCGGAACGCGAGGTCCGGGCCGTCGCCTCGCTGGAGCACGAGGCGGACCTTCGCGAAGGCCTCCTCGACAAGTCCGTCGACCGCGTCGGAGGGCACCAGCTGGCGCGCCAGTCGGCGGGCAGCGTCGACGTGACGGGCGGACAGCTCGGCGTATGCGGCGGCGTCACCCGTGCGGGCTGCCGAGACGAGCTCGGCGTCGCCGAGCCCTCCGCTGCCCAGGGGGAAGATGTTTCTCACGCCGTATCAACGCCCGAGGACTCCCAATGTGACGGGGCGGGCAAAATTTTGCCTTGGCGGAGTTCCGGGCTCGTCCTACTAGGGTGGCGGCATGTGTGGCCGCTACGCCTCCAGCCGGAAGCCTGAAGACCTCGTCGAGGAGTTCGAGGTCGTCGACAACCGGGTCGAGAAGGCACTGCCGCCGGACTACAACGTGGCCCCCACCAAGGAGGTCTACGCCGTCGTCGAGCGCCCGCCGAGCGAGAACACCCTTCGAGACGGCTCGTCCCTCGCCTCCTCAGGCACCGAAAGCGTGAGAGCGCCGGTGCGGCAGCTCCGCACGCTGACCTGGGGTTTCATCCCATCCTGGGCCAAGGACCCCAAGATCGGCAGCCGGATGATCAACGCCCGGATGGAGACCGTGGCCGAGAAGCCGGCGTTCCGACGGGCGTTCGCCGCCCGCCGGTGCCTGCTGCCGGCGGACGGCTACTTCGAGTGGTATCCGACCGAGGAGAAGACCAAGGCCGGCAAGCCGCGCAAGCAGCCGTTCTTCATCCGCCCCAAGGACCATGGCACCCTGGCGATGGCCGGGCTCTACGAGATCTGGCGGGACCCCGAGCGCGCCGAGGACGACCCGGATCGCTTCCGCTGGACCTGCACCGTGCTCACGACCGAGGCCGAGGACGCCGTGGGCCACATCCACGACCGGATGCCGCTGATGGTCGAGCCCGAGCGCTGGCACGCCTGGCTCGACCCGGGCGCCGCCAAGGACTCGTTGCTCGGGCTGCTCGTGCCGGCCGCACCCGGCAACCTGGAGGCCTACCCGGTCTCGACGCTGGTGGGCAACGTGCGCAACAACGGCCCGGAGCTGCTCGAGCCACTGCCGCTCGAGCCTGACGGGCCGGGTGCCGGATGAGCACGGAGCTGAGGGTCGAGACCCCGCATGGCGAGGGCCGGCTGGTCACCGACCGGTCGCGCTCACCGATCGCCACGCTGCTGCTCAACCACGGGGCCGGCAACGGGATCGAGTCGCGGGACCTCGAGGCCCTGGCCCACCACCTTCCTCGCAACGGGATCAGCGTGGTGCGCTTCGAGCAGCCCTGGCGGGTTGCCGGACGCAAGGTGGCCACGCCGCCGGCCACCCTCGACGCGGCCCTGGTGGCGGCGTACGACCGGCTCCGGATCCGCACGCCCCTGGTGCTGGGTGGGCGATCGGCCGGCGCGCGCTCCGCCGCGCGGTGTGCCAAGGACCTCGGCGCGGTGGGCTGCCTGGCACTGGCGTTCCCGCTGCACCCGCCCGGCAAGCCGGAGAAGTCGCGGCTCCACGAACTGCGCGCGGTCCGGGTGCCGACGCTGGTCATCCAGGGCGCCAACGACACCATGGGGCGGCCCGACTCCTTCCCGGCCGAGATCGACCTGGCCGTGGTGCCGGACGCCGACCACGGGTTCAAGGTGCCGAAGCGGGCCTCGATCTCGCAGGACGAGGCGATGGAGATCGTGGTCGAGTCGACCCTGGAGTGGATCGTCCGCGAGATCGTCGGGGAATGACCCGCACGGGGGCGTCGTTCTCCCAGGGTGATGGCCCTGATGGAGCGTCCCGCGGCCGACGTAGGCTGGGACGTGATGACTGACTCTCCCGATGTCGACGTGACGACCGAGACCGATGCCGAGCGCACCGCCCGGTTCGAACGCGACGCCCTGCCGTTCCTGGACCAGCTCTACTCCGCGGCCATGCGGATGACCCGCAACCCGGCCGACGCCGAGGACTTGGTGCAGGAGACCTTCGCCAAGGCCTACTCCGCCTTCCACCAGTACCGTCCGGGCACCAATTTGAAGGCCTGGCTCTACCGCATCCTGACCAACACCTTCATCAACACCTACCGCAAGAAGCAGCGCCAGCCGCTGCAGTCGATGTCCGAGGACGTCGAGGACTGGCAGCTCGCGCGCGCGGAGTCGCACAGCTCCACCGGCCTGAAGTCCGCCGAGATGGAGGCGCTCGAGCACCTGCCCGACTCGCAGGTCAAGGACGCCCTCCAGCGGCTGCCGGAGGAGTTCCGGCTGGCGGTCTACCTGGCCGACGTGGAAGGCTTCGCCTACAAGGAGATCGCCGAGATCATGGACACCCCGATCGGGACCGTGATGTCCCGCCTGCACCGCGGCCGCCGTCAGCTGCGCGACATGCTGTCGGACTACGTGCGCGCCAACGACCTGCTCCCTGCGGGCACCGTCTCCGGTGAGGGGGGCAAACCATGACCCATCAGCACGGCGACGAGGTCTCCGCCTCGGAGTGCGCCGACTTCCTGGAGCGGATCGTCTACTTCATCGACAACGAGCTCGACGAGGCCGACTGCAGCGAGGTGCGGGTCCACCTCGACAGCTGCAACCCGTGCCTGGAGAGGTACGACCTGCAGCGCACCGTGAAGTCCGTGGTCGCCCGGTCCTGCTCGGAGTCGGCGCCCAACGAGCTGCGCGAGCGGGTGATGGTGCGGCTCCGCGAGGTCCAGGTCCAGATCCGCGAGGGCTGATCTTCGAGGCGGGTCGCCCCATGCAACGAGCCCCCGGCCGGATCGGCTGGGGGCTCCTGCATGCTTCCTGGTCAACAGGCTGAGCAGTGCTCAGCTGTTGGGGCGCTTGCCGTGGTTCGCGTTCTTCTTCCGACGCGAACGGCGCTTGCGGCCGGTCTTGCCCATGGTGTTCCTCCTGGATCGAGATCGGCCCATCCTCCCAGGTCGCGATCGACTCGCGAAATCCGGTCAGCAACAGGCGCCCGCCGCGGCGCTAGAGACGGGAGAGGAACTTCTCGACGTCGACGACCACGCGGGTGATCTCGCCGGAGCCGACCACCTTGCCCTGCTGTCCGTCCGAGCCTCCGACGTGGCGAGCGCCGACGGTGAAGCGGTGCAGCCGGCCGTCGACGTACGCCGCGGAGGCGGTGACCTCGACCTTCTGGCCGACCGGGCTCGCGGCCAGGTGCTCGAGGGTGAGCCGGGTGCCGACGCTGGTCGAGCCGACGTCGAGGGTCGGGTCGATGGCCGCGCAGGTGGCCGCCTCGCACCATGCGAGCAGGCGCGGGGTGCCGAGCACGGGCAGACTGCCGGAACCGACCGCCGCGGCGGTGTCGGTCTCGGTCACGGTGAAGGTCAGGGTCGCGTCCATCAGAGCTCCTTGTGGAAGGCGAGGAGCTGGACGCCCGGAGCGGGCGACCAGTCGCGTTCGGGGGCGCGGCGGAAGCCGAGCCGGTCGTAGACGCGATGGGCACCGACCATGGACGCCAGGCTGGACAGCGCGATCCCCCGCGCCCCTTCGGAGCGGAACCGTTCGACCACCATCTCGGCAAGCGCCAGGCCCACGCCACGTCCCTGGGCCGACGGCGCAACCGCGAGCATCCGGAACTCGCCCTCGTCGTCGCGGCTGATCTCGCGCCAGGAGGATCCGGAGGGGCAGACGGTGACGTTGCCGAGGATCGTCTCCTCCTCATCGGGCGTGGCCACCCAGATCTCCGCCTCCCTGTCGCGCCGCTCCACGTCGGACAGCCGCTCGCGGTAGTGGTCCTCGGCACCCGTCAGGAACGGCTCGTACGCCGCCAGGGTCACCGCACCCACCTCGGCGTACTCCTCCGGCTTCGCGCGTCGGACTCGCACCGCCTAGATCCCGAAGGTGGTGCGCGGGTACGCCGCATCGACGTCGGTGATCACGTTGACGAGGTAGGGCACTCCGGAAGCGAAGGCGCGGTCGAGCGCAGCCCCGATCTGCCTCGGGTCGGTGACCATCTCCCCGGCGCCGCCAAGGGCCTTCACCACCTCGTGGTACGCCGTGCGCGGCGCGAGGTCGGCCGCGACGTGGTAGCCGTAGAGCATCTGCATCGGCCCCTTCTCCAGGCCCCACGCGGAGTTGTTGCCCATCACCATCACCACCGGAAGGTTGTGCCGCACCAGGGTGTCGACGTCCATCAGCGAGAAGCCGGCGGCCCCGTCGCCGAGCAGCAGCACGACCTGCGCCGACGGCCGGGCGATGCGGGCCGCGATGGCCGAGCCGAGGCCGGCGCCCAGGCAGCCATAGGGGCCGGGGTCCAGCCAGCCGCCGGGCCGCTTCGGCTCGACGTACTTGCCGGCGAAGCTGACGAAGTCGCCGCCGTCGCCGATTACGACCGCGTCGTCGGCCAGCCGCGGCACCAGCTCGCCGTAGATCCGGGCGGGATGGATCGGGTCGGCCTCCGCACCGAGCAGCTCGAGGTCGCGGGCGGTGGCGGTCGTGACCGTCGCCTGCAGGTCGGCGACCCACGCCGACCAGTCCGGCTTCGCGCCGCGCTCGAGCGAGGCCTGCAGGCCGTCGATGACCGCGGTCAGGTCGCCCGAGACGGAGTCGGCCAGTGTGGCGTGGCCCGAGATCTGGTCGGGGGAGTCGGCGATGTGCACCACCTGCGCCAAAGAGGACCCTTCCTCCTTGCTGCCGAAGACGCCGTAGCTCAGGCGGAAGTCGAGGGGGGTGCCGACCACGACCACGAGGTCGGCGCCACCGAGCGCCTGACCGCGGGCCTTGGTGGCGAGCAACCGATGTCCGCCCGGGATGACGCCGCGGCCCATGCCGTTGGTGATCACCGGTACGCCGACCTCCTCGACGAAGCGGAGCGCCGCCTCCTCGGCCCGATCGGCCCACACGTCGGTGCCGAGGATCAGCACGGGTCGCGACGCGCCGGCCAGCAGCCGGGCGATCCGGTCGATGGCGTCGGGGTCGGGGTGGGCGCCGCGCAACGAGCCCACGGCCGGCAGCTCGCCCTTGGCGACCTTGAAGAACTCGTCCATCGGCACGTCGACGAAGACCGGACCGCGGTGCGACGAGCCGGCCCCGGTGAACGCCTCGTGCATCCCCCCGAGCACGTCGTCGGCGGTGTGCAGGGTCGAGGCGAGCTTGGAGACCGGGGCGACGATCGGCGGCTGGTCGAGCTCCTGCAGCGACCCGCTGCCCCAGCGGTTGGCCGGCGCCCGACCGCCGACGACCACCATCGGCGACCCCGCGAACCGGGCCTGCGCGATGGCGCTCATGCCGTTGGTCACCCCGGGACCGGCGGTCAGCACCGCGAGCCCCGGCACCCGGGTGAGCTTGCCGGTGGCCTCGGCAGCGAAGGCGGCGGTCTGCTCGTGGCGTACGTCGACCAGGCGCATCGGCGTCTCGGCCTTCACCGCGCCGTCGTACATCGGGAACACGTGGGCGCCCGACAGCGTGAACATGGTCTCGACGCCGTGCGCCTGGGCGACGGCCACCGCCAGCTGTCCGCTGTGGCCCTCGATGCAATGTCCGTCGATGGGGGGCTCCTCAGTCATGCCCGCAGGCTACTGGGCAGTTGGTCCCAGCCATCCCGGGTTGCTGGCCCTGAGCTGCTCGACGAGGAGCAGCAGCAGGTCGGCCCGTACGCCGGGTGGCTTGGGGCCGAGCGCGAGCTGCAGGTAGAGCGCGCGCAGGAACGCCTCGGTGTTGCCGGTCACGAGGTAGGGATCGCCCTCTGGTGGGCGACGGCGGGCGACCTGGCCGAGCCGGACCACCCATGGCTCGAGCGTCTCGATCGGCACCCGGTTGCGCCGGAGCACGGCCATCACGGCCGACGCGAGGCGGTCCGGCTCGCCGTGGGTGAACAGCTGGTTGACCGGCAACGCGAGCCGTTCGGCGATGACGTCCAGCAGGACGGTCAGCTCGGCCTTGCCGACATGGGGGGACCGGGCGAGCGTGGCCAGCGCGTCGGCGCCGTGCGCCACCGCGTGCGCCCAGCCCTTGCCAGGCACGTAGCCACGCAGGTCCTGCTCCTCGAGCAGCCAGGTGGCGATCCGGTCGCCCCACTCCAGCACCTTGCCGCCGGGCACCAGCGGGCGCTCGGTGTCGCGGGCGATGCACTCGGCGAGGATCAGTGCGGAGAAGCTGCGCCGGAAGACGCTGTCGGTGCCGGACTCGCTGAGGCCCCTGCGCAGACCGGTCGCCATCCCGTCGCCGAGGCCGGGCAGCAGGTCGTCGTACTCACCGCGTCCGATCCACGCCGCGAGCGTGGGGTAGGCCAGCTCGTCGCGCACCCGTGGGTCCGGATCTCCGAGCATCTGGGTGAGCTCGGCGGTCAGGTCGGCGAGGGGCCGGTCGGTTGGCACTGAATGATCGTCGTCGAGGACTTTCACCCAGTATGCCGAGAACATAAGGGTCATCCTGCCAAACTTCGCGGGACCGGGTACGGCGGGGTGATCACGGCCGGCCGGAGTGGTCGGCACGGCGTGCCCCTACGCTGACGCAGTGCCGTCCTTCGCCGACCTGGTGCGCAGCCACACCGACCTCGAGCCCGCAGACGTCGCGTGGCTCCAGCTCCTGCAGGCGGACTGGCAGATCATCGCCGACCTGTCGTTCGCCGACCTGGTGCTGTGGCTGCCCGACCGGGAGGGGAGCGGCTTCTGGGCGGCTGCGCAGATGCGACCGACCACCGGCCCCACGGCCTATGTCGACGACATCGTGGGCACCTTCGTGCCGACCGGGCGGCGCCCGATGCTGGACGCGGCGTACTCCCAGGGCAGGCTGGTCCGGGAGGGCGACCCGGAGTGGCGCGATGACGTGCCGGTGCGGGTGGAGACCATCCCGGTGCGGCACGCGGGCCGCGTGATCGCGGTGGTCGCGCGCAACACCAACCTGCTGGGCGTGCGCACCCCCAGCAGGCTCGAGCTGTCCTACCTGCAGAGCGCAGCCGAGCTGACCCAGATGATCGCGGCCGGCCACTTCCCATGGCCGGGGCAGCGCAGCGACCACGCCGACACCGCCCGCGTCGGCGACGGCTTCCTGCGCGTCGACGCCGCCGGTCGGGTGGTCTACGCGAGCCCCAACGCCCTGTCGGTCTACCGCCGGCTCGGCGTGTCCGGCGACCTCGCCGGACTCTCGCTCGCCGACCTCACCCGCGAGCTGGTGCCGCCGCGCCGCCGCCCCGACGAGGAGACCCTGAGCGTCGTGCTCGGAGCGAGGGCCCACGCCGACACCGAGATCGGCAACGACCAGGTGACGCTCGTGCTCCGGTCGATCCCGCTGCGGCCGACGGGGGAGCTGATCGGCGGGCTGATCCTGGTCCGTGACGTGACAGACCTGCGCCGCCGCGACCGCGAGCTGGTCACCAAGGACGCGACCATCCGCGAGATCCATCATCGGGTCAAGAACAACCTGCAGACGGTCGCCGCGCTGCTCCGGCTCCAGGCCCGCCGGATCGACTCGACGTCGGCCAAGTCGGCGCTCGAGGAGGCGGTCCGCCGGGTGGGTTCGATCGCGATCGTGCACGAGATCCTGAGCCAGGCGGTCGAGGAGCACGTGCCGTTCGACGAGATCGCGGACCGGCTCGGCGCGATGGTGACCGACGTGAGCGCACTCGCGGGGCTGGTCCGAGTACGCCGCGACGGCTCCTTCGGCGATCTGCCGTCCGAGACCGCCAACGCCCTCGCGATGGTGCTGACCGAGATCCTGCAGAACGCCGTCGAGCACGGCTACCCGCCGGCCGAGACCCCCGCCGAGGTCGCCGAGGCGCCGCAGGTGTCCGGCGAGATCGTGGTCAGGGTGCGGCGGCTGGTCGGACGGATGCGCCTCACCGTCGAGGACGACGGCCGCGGGCTGCCGGACGGGTTCGACCTGGACGAGTCGACGAACCTGGGGCTGTCGATCGTGCGGACCCTGGTGGAGTCCGAGCTGGGTGGTCAGCTGGAGCTGACCGCGGCTCCCGGCGGCGGGACCCGCGCGGTGGTCGACGTTCCGTTGGAATAGGGCTTTCGAGAAGGTCTCGATACGCAGGTCGCGAGCTCGCTCGCACGGCCCGCTCGACCACCATCAGCCGACCGGGCCCTCGCACGCTCCGTCCGGACGGCTACGCGGTCCGGACGCGGGCTCGGGCGTTGCGCCGCTTCAGCGCGCGCCGCTCGTCCTCGCTCAGCCCACCCCATACGCCGTGGTCCTGACCAGCCTCCAGCGCCCACGCGAGACACTGCTCGCGCACGTCACAGCGTCGGCAGACCTGTTTGGCCTCCTCGATCTGGAGGATGGCCGGACCGGTGTTGCCGATCGGGAAGAACAGCTCCGGGTCCTCGTCGAGGCAGGCGGAGCGGTGGCGCCAATCCATGGCTGGTGGATCTCTCTCTCTGATGGTGTGCAGGCAGGGGTGCTCAGGCCTGCGGGCGCGCGTGTAACGGCAAAAGTGAACGTTTTCACGAGCGCATACCCAGACTTTCAACTATTCGCGCTGGGATCAAGGGTTTGGGCCGGTCAGTTGGGTCACAACCGCCGGAGATTCCCTAGGCTGCTCCGGTGTCGACCCGTCCCGAGAACCCTGCTCCCCTGACGGTAGCGGCCTCCCTGGTGGTGATCCAAGGGGCTTTGCTGCTGACCTTCGCCGTGCTGGAGCTGGCGCACATCTCCTCCGAGCGGGTCTCCCTGGGTGTCTCGACGGCCGTCTTCTTCGCCATCTACGGCGCCGTCCTGGTGCTCTGCGCCTGGGCGTTGACCCGTCAGCAGGGCTGGGCCCGCGGCCCGGTGCTGCTCACCCAGCTGATCCAGCTCGGCCTGGCTTGGAACCTGCGCGACGCGACGCTCGTGGCGGTGGTGCTCGTGGTGACAGCACTGATCGTGCTCGCCGGCATGCTCCATCCGGCGACCATCGAGGTGCTCACCGACGACCCGACCGGGACGGGCTAGTCCTTCTCCAGCGACTCGCGGAGCTGCTCCAAGGTGCGGTTGAGCAGCCGGGACACGTGCATCTGCGAGACGCCGATCTCCTCGGCGATCTGCGACTGGGTCATGTTCTTGAAGAACCGCAGCAGCAGGATCCTCTTCTCACGCGGGTCGAGCTTGTCGAGCAGCGGCTTGATCGACTCGCGGATCTCGACGTGCTCGAGAGCTTCGTCGTCGATGCCGATCGCGTCGAGCATGCTGCCGCCGCTGTCGTCGGAGTCGTCCGAGACGTCGAGCGACAGGGTGGAGTAGGCGTTGCTGGACTCGATCCCCTCGACGATCTCCTCGACGGTGCAGCCGACCGCGTCGGCCAGCTCGCGGGGGGTCGGGGAGCGACCCAGCGACTGGGTCAGCTCGGCGCTGGTCGCACCGATCTGCATCCGCAGCTCCTGCAGCCGCCGGGGCACCCGGATCGCCCAACCCTTGTCGCGGAAGTAGCGCTTGATCTCGCCGATGATCGTCGGGGTCGCGTACGTCGAGAACTCGACGCCGCGGTCGGAGTCGAAGCGGTCGATCGACTTGATCAGCCCGATCGTCCCGACCTGCACCAGGTCCTCGAACGGCTCCCCGCGGTTGCGGAAGCGCCGGGCGCAATGCTCCACCAGGGGCAGATGGAGATGCACCAACGAGTCGCGGGCGCCGTCGCGGACGGGCGGGCTGGCGCTCTCGTCGTGGAACGTCGCGAAGAACTCCGCGCTCCGGTGGCGGGTCAGGTCGACGCCGGTCAGCGCCGCCTGGTCCGAGGCACCCTCGTCGTCCCGAGTGGAAGCGGCGTTCATGTCAGAGGCCGTCTCCAACGGCCGACGACCTCATCGTGAGCCGCACCGTGAAGCGCCCCTCGCTCCGGTCGACCTCGGCGCTCGAGGCCAGGGTGCTCAGCACCTGCCACGCGAAGCTGTCGTAGTCGGGCTCGATCTCGCCCGTGGTCGGCACGCTGACCCCGATGGTCAGCTCGCCGGGGGAGAGGTGGAAGGTGCAGTCGAGGCAGGAGCCCTCGGCCGCCTCGGGCAGCACCATGGCGCTCGCCTCCCCGACCGCGATCCGCAGGTCCTCGATGTCGTCGATGGTGAAGTCGAGCCGCGCCGCGAGCCCGGCCGTCGTCGTACGCAGGACCGACACGTAGGCGCTGTCGGTGGGAAGACGCAGCTCGACCTCGGCCCTTTCGCCCCCCGGGCTGCTGGACGTCTCAGACATGGTGTTCGTCCTTCGCTGTGTGACCTCGGCGTGAGCCCGTCAGCCAGTGACCCTACTGGCGGGAGCGCCGGCGGGCCGCCGGGCATCTACCCGGCCAACGACGCCGACAAACGCCCTCAGGATTCTCAGGAGAAAATTCCTCGCCACACGTTGTAACGCACAGGCTGTTCGGGGACATTAATAGGTGCTGGCCTCTGACCTGTCTGCTCCGCCCGGGAGTAGCGGGGAAGACGAGGTGTGCAGTGCAAGAGGGAGCTCCGGGCACTGTCGGCGTCGCCGCGGCCCTTCTCGGGCCCGGCGGCGTCGCGGTTTGTAGGCAGGATGGCCTCTCCCATGCAGAACGC
>JALZCZ010000064.1 GCA_030862825.1 Actinomycetota bacterium
ACGCCGCTGGGTAGAAGAAGATCACGACCGCCTTCGAGCCCTGGTACGACGACAGGGTGACGTCCTGGCCGAACTGGTCGCGCAACGTGAAGTCGGGGGCCGGACCCCCGAGGGCCAGCCCGGTCACACGGTCGGTCACTGGGCGTCCCGCTCCACCAGCTCCCGCTTGAGCACCTTGCCGGTCGAGTTGCGGGGCAGCTCGTCGATGAAGACGATCTCGCGGGGCACCTTGTAGCGGGCCAGGTTGTCCTTGACCCAGGTCTTCAGGTCGTCCTCCGTGCACGAGGTGTCGCTGAGCACGACGAAGGCACGCAGCCGCTTGCCGAACTCGTCGTCGTCGATCCCGATGGCCGCCACCTCGGTCACCGCGTCGTGCCGGGCCAGGCAGTCCTCGACCTCCTTGGGGAAGACGTTCTCGCCGCCGGAGACGATCATCTCGTCGTCGCGGCCCTCGACGTAGAGCAGGCCCTCCTCCAGCCGGCCGACGTCGCCTGTGGACATCAGCCCGTCGATCATGTCCTTGTTGCCGCCGCCCGTGTAGCCCTCGAACAGCAGGCTGTTGCCGACGAAGATCCGGCCGGACTCACCCTCGGGGAGCTCCTTGCCCTTCGGGTCGAAGATCTTGACCTTGGTGCCGATCGGCGGCTTGCCGGCCGTCATAGGGGATCTCCGGAGGTCGGCAGGCGTCGCGATGCTGCCGTAGGCGACCTCGGTGGAGCCGTAGGTGCTGTAGAGGTTGTCGCCGAAGGTGTCCATCCAGGTGACGGCCAGGTCGCCCGGGAGCGCGGAGCCGGAGGAAGACACGACGCGGACCGTGGCGAGGTCGTGGGCGTCGAGCGTCTCCCGCGGCAGGGCCATGATCCGCTGCAGCATCACCGGGATCACGATGACCGCCTCGCAGCGCTCCTTCTCGATCACCTCGAGGGTGCCCTCGGGCTCGAACCGGCGCTTCAGCACCGCGGTGGTGCCGAGCAGCATGCCGAGAGCCAGGTGGGCGAAGCCCCACGTGTGGAAGAGCGGTGCCGCGATGTGGACCCGGGTGCCGGCCCGCAGCGGGATGCGGTCGAGCAGCGCGACCGCGGCGTCGATGCCGGCCTCGTTGCGGGGCGCACCCTTGGGGGTTCCGGTGGTGCCGGAGGTCAGGATCACGACGCGGGAGTGGCGCTCGGGCGGCTCGAGGTCGTCGCGCGATGCCGCCGCGATCAGGGCCTCGATCGTGGTCTCGTGGACGTCGCTGTCGGTCCAGGCCAGGATCCGACGTTCGGTGGCGGCGTTGGCGAGGAGCTTGGTGAACTCCTCGTCGTGGACCACCGCTGCCGGTCCTTCCCGCTCGAGCACCTCGACCAGCTGCGGCCCAGCGAAGGCGGTGTTGAGGTAGAGGAGATCCGCACCCAGCTTGGCCGCGGCGACCGTCACGTCGACGAAGTAGCGGTGGTTGCGACACATCACCGCGATGCTGTCGCCCTCACCGATCCCCTGCTCCCGCAGCGCCCGTGCCAGCGCGTTGCTGCGCGCGTGCATCTCGCCGAACGTGAGCGTGCCGATCTCGTCGACGAGGCCGGGCTTGTCCGGCCAGCGGATCGCCAGCGCCTGGAAACCGCCCGCAGGGCCGGTGCCCCACCGCGACACGGCCAGCCCCAGCCTCGCCAGCTTCACCGGCGAGATCGGCCGGATCACGCCGGACCGGGTCAGCACCCTGGCGCCCACGCTGGCCGCGCCGGCGCGCGCGACGGCCTTCTTGATCACTCCTCGCCTCCCCCGCCGGCGATCACGCAGGGGTCTTGGGTGCGACCAGCCGAGTGGCAGCCCAGTCAGCGCTGACCGACGCGCTGGTGGTCTGCGAGAGACCCGCGATCGGCGCCGCCTCGGCGATGTCGGCCGGTTCGACCGCGTTGGGTCGGCCGATCTTGGGGGTGAGCAGCCAGATGGCGCCACCGCCGACCAGGTCCGTGAGTGCCTCGACGAGTCCGTCGACCAGGTCGCCGTCCTCCTCGCGCCACCACAGCAGGACCGCGTCCACGACGTTGCCGTAGTCACCGTCGACCATGTCGGCGTCGATCAGGTCCTCGATCGACATCCGCAGGTCGTCATCGGTGTCGTTGTCCCAGCCGAGCTCCTGGATGACCATGCCGGGCTTGAAACCCAGCCTTTCGGCGGGGTTTGTCTGGGTGGTCCCGCCACCCGCGGTCGAGCTCACTGTGACCTCCAGTCGTGTGCCATTTAGTCCGGAGGTGCAGATACTCCGCCCCCGGATGTGGAGTAGTCCAGCGGAGTTGACGCGGGGGCGCAAGCCGGTGTTCACATCGAAGGCCTCTTGAGACGTACTGAACGGTAGATTTCGCAGCCCCCCGGCGCGTGCAACGATGACGGGGTGACCGATGAGAAACCCTCCGCCGCCGGCACCCGATCGGGCGCCACCCCGTCGGTGATCCACGAGGGGCTGCCGACCCAGCTCCCGGACATCGACCCCGACGAGACCACCGACTGGATCGAGTCGTTCGACTCCCTGGTCGGCGAGCGAGGCCGCGAACGCGCCCGCTACGTGATGCTGCGCCTGCTCGAGCGTGCCCGTCAGATGAATGTCGGCGTGCCCGCCCTGCGCAGCACCGACTACATCAACACGATCCCGCCCGAGCGCGAGCCGTGGTTCCCCGGTGACGAGGACGCCGAGCGCCGGATCCGTGCCTTCATCCGCTGGAACGCCGCGGTGATGGTCTCCAGCGCCAACCGCAAGGGACTGGAGGTCGGCGGCCACATCGCGACCTATCAGTCGTCGGCCAGCCTCTACGAGGTCGGCTTCAACCACTTCTTCCGCGGCAAGGACGCTCCTGGCGGCGGAGACCAGATCTACATCCAGGGGCACGCGTCCCCCGGTATCTACGCGCGCGCGTTCCTCGAGGGCCGGCTGACCGAGGAACAGCTCTACCGCTTCCGCCAGGAGGTCCAGCACGGACCCGGCGCCGGCCTGCCGTCGTACCCCCACCCCCGGCTGATGCCGGACTTCTGGGAGTTCCCGACGGTCTCCATGGGGCTGACCGGGATCAACTCCATCTACCAGGCGCGGTTCAACCGCTATCTGTCGAACCGCGGCATCAAGGACACCGGCGACCAGCGGGTATGGGCGTTCCTCGGCGACGGCGAGATGGCCGAGCCCGAGTCGCTCGGCGCCATCCGCGTCGCGGCCCGCGAGGAGCTCGACAACCTGGTCTGGGTCGTGAACTGCAACCTTCAGCAGCTCGACGGCCCGGTGACCGGCAACGGCAAGGTCATCCAGGAGCTGGAGGCCAACTTCCGCGGCGCCGGCTGGAACGTCATCAAGGTCGTCTGGGGCCGCGAGTGGGACCCGCTGCTCGCCCGCGATGTCGACGGCGTGCTGGTCAACCAGATGAACACGACGCCCGACGGCCAATTCCAGACCTACTCCACCGAGAGCGGCGCGTACATCCGCGACCACTTCTTCGGCGCGGACCCGCGGCTGCGAACGATGGTCGAGCACATGAGCGACGACCAGATCGTGAAGCTGCCTCGCGGCGGCCACGACTATCGCAAGGTCTACGCCGCCTTCGACTCGGCCACCAAGCACGTGGGCCAGCCCACGGTGATCCTCGCCAAGACCATCAAGGGCTGGACCATCGACGCGCTGGAGGGCAAGAACGCCACCCACCAGATGAAGAAGCTGACCCCCGACGACCTGAAGAAGTTCCGGGACCGGCTGTACCTGCCGATCTCGGACCGCGACCTGGACCGGGCCTACGAGGAGACCGGCGCCGCTCCGTTCTTCCACCCAGGCGAGGACTCCCCCGAGATCCAGTACATGAAGGAGCGTCGGGCGGCACTCGGCGGCTCGATACCGCGGCGGGTGCTGCGCGCCAAGCCACTGACGCTGCCCGGCGATGAGATGTACGCCGAGCTCAGGCAGGGCAACCGCAACGCTGTCGCCACGACCATGGCCGTGGTCAGGCTGCTCCGCGACTGGATGAAGGACCCCGAGATCGGCCAGCGGATCGTGCCGATCGCGCCCGACGAGTACCGCACGTTCGGCATGGACGCGATGTTCCCGAGCGCAAAGGTCTACAACCCCGCCGGCCAGCAGTACGAGTCGGTCGACCGCAACATGCTGCTCTCCTACAAGGAGTCGGCACAGGGACAGATGCTGCACGAGGGCATCTCCGAGGCGGGCGCCGTGGCCTCCGCGACGGCCGCCGGGTCGGCGTACTCGACACACGGTGAGCACATGATCCCGTTCTACATCTTCTACTCGATGTTCGGCTTCCAGCGCACCGGGGACTCGATCTGGGCGATGGCCGACCAGCTCGCCCGTGGGTTCCTGATCGGCGCCACTGCCGGCCGCACCACGCTGACCGGCGAGGGGCTGCAGCACGCCGACGGGCACTCGCCGCTGATCGCCGCGACCAATCCCGCGGTGGTGCACTACGACCCGGCGTTCGCCTACGAGGTCAGCCACATCATGCAGTCGGGCCTCGAGCGGATGTACGGCGAGAGCGCCGAGGACGTGATCTTCTACCTCACCGTCTACAACGAGCCGGTCCCGCAGCCCGCGGAGCCCGACGACGTCGACGCCGAGGGCATCCTGCGCGGCATCCACAAGGTGTCGTCGGCCCCGGGCGGGGATGGTCCTCGGGTGCAGCTGCTCGCCTCGGGTGTCGGCTTCCCGTGGGTCGCGGACGCCCAGCGCATCCTCGCCGAGGAATGGGGCGTGCAGGCCGAGACCTGGTCGGTCACGTCGTGGAACGAGCTCGCCCGCGACGCCATCCAGGCCGAGGAGTGGAACCTGCTCCACCCCGGCGAGAGCCCGCGCACGGCGTACGTCACCGACCGGCTCACCGGCGCCGCCGGCCCGGTGGTCGCGGTGTCCGACTACATGCGCGCCGTACCCCTGCAGATCGCGCGCTGGGTGCCGGGCGACTACCGGGTGCTCGGCGCCGACGGTTTCGGCTTCGCCGACACCCGTCCCGCCGCCCGCCGGTTCTTCCACGTGGACGCGCAGTCGGTGGTGGTCCAGGTCCTGCAGGCCCTGGCCGACGCCGGCGAGATCGACAAGGCCAAGGTCGCGGAGGCGTTCGGCAAGTACCGCATCGACGACCCCACCGCCGTCGCCGGCGTGAAGCAGGAGGGCGGCGACGCCTGACCGATGCGGGTTCCCCGGTGCACCGGGGAACCTGGCGCTTCTCAGGGAAAGTTTCGCCTGAGAAGCGAGGGTTTCCCCGGTGCACCGGGGAAACCAGCAACCCTCAGGCCGACCCCTCCCGCACCACGGACAGCCGGCTGACGGGACTGACCGGACCGACCTGGCCGTTGCGGAGCAGGGTGCGCCACTTGGCGCGGGAGTAGGTCGCCGGGCGGGTGGTCCGGATGAAGTCGTGCAGGATCTTGGCGAACCGCTGCGGGTGGTCCTTGTGGGGGAAGTGCCCGGCGTTCGGGATCACCTCGACCCGGGCCTTCGGCGCCAAGGCGGCCGCGTTGCTCGCGTGGCGCACCGGGAGCACGTGGTCGTCGCGCCCCCAGACGACGGCCATCGGCAGCTCCTCGGTGAGGTACGCGCGGTCGGCCATGGTCACGATCTGTCCCCGCCAGTCGACGACGGCCCGGACCACGTGGCGGATCGCGGTGCGCGTGTGAGGGTCCTTGAAGGAGTCGAAGATCTTGGCGACTTCGCCGAGATCGCGGGTCGACTTCCAGCCGGTGGCGGCGAGCGCCTTGAGCCCGGCCACACCGACCTGGCGGACGCCGGGCAACGTGAGCACCCCCAGCACCTGGTGGAGGCCCGGCGTGGTGATGGCCCGGATCACCGGCGTCACCTCGGGGCCGAGCCCACCCGAGGCGACGAGCACCATCCGCTCGGTCCGCTCTGGGAACTGGTAGGCGAACTGCATCGCGATCCCGCCGCCGAAGCTGTGCCCCACGACCGTGACCTTGTCGATGCCGAGCACCGTGAGCAGGTCGCGCATGCCGTTGGCGTAGCCACCCACGCTGTAGTCGGCGCGGGGCTTGGCCGAGCCGCCGTGGCCCAGCAGGTCGGGAGCGATCACCGTGTAGCGCTTCGCCAGGGTGTCGATCACCGGCTCCCAGGTGGTGTGGTCGCACCCCAGCCCGTGCAGCAGCAGGACGGCGGGCCCGGTCCCGGCCTTCACGAACGCGCGCCGATGCCCGTGGATCGTGACGAACTGGACTTCGTGCTCGCTGGTGGACACCGGCGCCCCTCTGACTGTCGGCAGATTCAGAATTCAACCAGATCGGCCCTGGCATTGGCACGTCTGTCACCGAGATGTTGCGAGATTCCCCTTGAACTGCTGGGGTTTCGGTCCGATCGCGGACCACCGTCACAGGTCCGAGGTTGGCCCGAGGTTGGTCCGGCTCACAGCGGACTAGTGTCGACCCGTGAGCCGACCCAAGGCGGCCAGGACCGTCAACCCTCGCGCGCGGGCAGCCACTGTGCTGCGCCGCTCGGCCGGAGCCCTGAGCACCACCGCCACCAACCGGATGCTCACCGAGGTCGCCTGGTTCCGCGACCTGCCGGCCGAGGACCGGGCCTGGGTCGGGCAGATCGTCCAGGCCGGCATCCAGGGCTTCGTCGAGTGGTACGACGCGGACGCCGGCACCGCCGGCGAGCTGTGGTCGGACTCCGCCGTCGCCTCGTCCGTGTTCGGCGTAGCACCCCGCGCCCTGGCCGGCGCGATCTCGCTGCACCAGACGGTCGACCTGGTCCGCCTCTCGATCGACGTCGTCGAGGAGAACATCGACGCGCTGATCGACCCCGAGGACGCCCCCAACGTGCACGCCGCCGTGCTGCGCTACGCCCGCGAGGTCGCGTTCGCCGCTGCCGAGGTCTACGCGCGGGCGGCCGAGGTGCGCGGCGCGTGGGACGCCCGGCTCGAGGCCCTGGTGGTGGACGCGGTGCTTCGCGCCGAGGCCGACGAGACCGTGCTGTCGCGGGCCAGCGCCCTCGGCTGGGCCGCGCGCGGCGATGTCGCCGTGGTTCTGGGCAGCGCGCCCGAGCAGCGCACCGAGAACGACCTCTTCGACGCCGTACGCCGCGTGGCCCGAGACGCCGGACTCGACGCCTTGTGCGCCGTGCAGGGCGACCGCCTCGTGGTGCTGCTCGGGGGCGTCACCGACCCGAGGGCCGCCGCCAAGCCGCTGGTGGACGTCTTCGGGGACGGGCCGGTGGTGGTCGGCCCGGTCAGCGAGGACCTCGAGCACGCGCACCGGTCCGCGCGGGCTGCGCTCTCGGCCCACCGCGCCGCGACCGGCTGGCCGGAGGCTCCCCGGCCGGTGCTGAGCAACGAGCTGCTCCCCGAGCGGGCTCTCGGCGGTGACGGCCACGCGCGGCGCTATCTCGTCGAGGACGTCTACCTGCCCCTCCTCCGAGCGCGTGGTGCGGTCATCGACACCGTGGCCGCCTACCTGGAGACCGGGTCGTCGGTCGAGGCCACCGCGCGGAGGCTCTTCGTGCACCCGAACACCGTCCGCTACCGCCTGCGGCAGACCGGCGAGCTCACCGGTTACTCCCCCACAGAGCCCCGCGACGCGCTCACCCTCCAGATCGCGCTGATCCTCGGACGTCAATCCGGCCGGGATTTGTAGGAATCCTACAAAATTTCCGGGGGCAGATTCGTGCGCTCCCGACGCGCCTAAGACGCGTCCGGCGGGCAGAGTGGACTTGTGCTCGTCATCGTTGCTCCCGGCCAAGGCGCCCAGTCACCAGGATTCCTCGCTCCGTGGCTCGAGGACGAGACGTTCGCCACCCGTCTGCAGTGGTTGTCGACGGTCGCGAACCTCGACCTTGCGCACTACGGCACCGAGGCCGACGCCGAGACGATCCGCGACACCAGGATCGCCCAGCCCCTCCTCGTGGGCACCGGCCTCGTCGCCGCCCTCGAGCTGTTCCCGCACCCCTCCGACGCCTTCGAGAAGGTCGGCGCGGTGGCCGGGCACAGCGTCGGTGAGCTGGCTGCCGCCACCGGTGCCCGTGCGATCACCGCCGAGCAGGCCATGGTCCTGGTCCGCGAGCGCGGCAAGGCGATGGCCGACGCGGCCGCGGTGACGCCTACGGGGATGACCGCGATCCTGGGTGGAGACCGCACGGAGGTCCTGGCCAGTCTCGACAAGCACGGGCTCACGCCCGCCAACGACAACGGCCCCGGCCAGATCGTCGCGGCCGGCACCGTCGAGCAGCTCGCCGCGCTCGCCGACGACCCCCCGGCCAAGGCGCGGCTGATGCCGCTGACCGTGGCCGGGGCCTTCCACACCGACCACATGGCGCCCGCGGTCGGCCACATCGCCACGTTGGCGCGCTCCGTATCGGTGCACGACCCGCGGATCCCGCTGATCTCCAACCGCGACGGTCACGTGATCCACGACGGTCGCGAGGTGCTGCGCCGGATCGTGGGCCAGATCGCCAGCCCTGTGCGCTGGGACCTCTGCATGGACACGATGGCCGACCTCGGCGTCACCGGCATCCTGGAGATGCCGCCCGCCGGCACCCTCACCGGCATCGCGAAGCGAGCGCTGAAGGGAGTCGACACCTTCGCCCTGAAGACGCCCGACCAGCTCGACGACGCCCGCGCATTCTGCGACAAGCACGGCGAGGGGTCGATCATCGACATCACGCCGACCTGGCGGATGGTGGTGTCGCCCTCGAAGGGCACCTTCCGGGTAGCCGAGGAGGTCGCCGACGCCGACCGGCTGGTGCCCGGCGCAACGATCGGCGCGGTCGGCAACAGCCGCGGCACGGTCCCCGTCACCGCGGCGCACGGTGGTGACGTGGTCGAATGGCTCGTCGAGGACGGCGACCCGGTCGCCCCGGGACAACCCCTGCTCCGTCTGCACCCGAACGGTGGCGAGTGATGACCGACCAGACCAGCGCGATCTCCGGCAGCCACGGAGCCGCGTACGCCGCCATCAAGGGTGTGGGCGCCTACCGGCCCTCCCGCGTGATCCTCAACGCCGAGATCGTCGACGCGATCGACTCCAGCGACGAGTGGATCCAGCAGCGCTCCGGCATCAAGCAGCGCATGTGGGCCGACGAGAACGAGACCGTGCAGTCAATGGCGGTCGGCGCCTCCCAGCAGGCGATCGAGGCCTCCGGCATCGACCCGCGCCAGATCGACTGCGTGATCGTGGCGACGGTCAGCCACATGCTGCAGACCCCCGCGATCGCCACCGCGTTCGCCCACGAGCTCGGCACCGAGCAGGCCGCGGCCTTCGACATCTCGGCCGCCTGTGCGGGCTTCTGCCACGGCGTCTCGATGGCCAGCGACTTCGTCCGGTCCGGCAGCGCCGGCCACGTGCTCGTGATCGGTGTCGAGCGGCTCTCCGACCTCACCGACGTCGGAGACCGCGGCACCGCGTTCATCTTCGCCGACGGCGCGGGCGCGGTCGTGGTCGGCCCGAGCGAGACGCCCGGGATCGGCCCGGTGGTCTGGGGCTCCGACGGCGAGCAGTACGACCTGATCCGGCAGCGCGAGGACTGGCGTGAGGTGCTGGCCTCCCCCAACCCCTCGATGCCTCACCTGGTGATGCAGGGCAACCCGGTGTTCCGGTGGGCGTCGTTCGCCATGGCCAAGGTCGGCCTGCAGGCGCTCGACCGTGCCGGCGTCACCGTCGACGAGCTCGACTGCTTCGTGCCCCACCAGGCCAACATGCGGATCATCGACGCGATGGCCAGAGCCATGAAGCTGCCCGACACCGTCCGGATCGCCCGCGACGTCGCCGAGCAGGGCAACACCTCCGCAGCCTCGGTCCCCATGGCCCTGGAGCGGATGATCCGCGAGGGCGACGCCCGCTCGGGCGACACCGCCCTGCTCATCGCCTTCGGTGCCGGCCTGGCGTACGCCGCCCAGGTCGTCACCGTGCCCTGACCGCATCACCCAGCACCACGACCAAGCCCCAGAAATAGAGAAAGAGAGAACAGCCTGATGGCCACCACCGAAGAGATCCGCGCCGACCTCGCCGAGATCGTCAACGAGGTCGCCGGCATCGACGCCGACGACGTCCAGCTCGACAAGTCGTTCGTCGACGACCTCGACGTCGACTCGCTGTCCATGGTCGAGGTCGTCGTGGCCGCCGAGGAAAAGTTCGGCGTCTCGATCCCCGACGACGAGGTCAAGAACCTCAAGACGGTCGGCGACGCGGTCGCCTTCATCGAGCGCGCCCAGGCCTGACGGCGTACCGCCCCCAACCCCAGGAATCGAGTCAGCACAATGAGTCGCACACGAGTCGTGGTCACCGGACTGGGCGTCACCAGCCCGCTGGGTGGCGATGTCGCGAGCACGTGGGACGGCCTCGTGAACGGCCGCTCCGGCGTCCGCTTCCTCACCCAGGACTGGGTCGAGGAGATGCCGGTCAAGATCGCCGGCCGCATCGCGGTCGAGCCCAGTGAGGTGCTCGAGCGGGTCAAGGCCCGCCGCCTGGACCGCTCCTCCCAGTTCGCCATGGTCGCGGCCATGGAGGCCTGGGC
>JALZCZ010000088.1 GCA_030862825.1 Actinomycetota bacterium
GTCGTTTGGTCACCAACCGCAGGATTTAGGCCGTCTCGTCTGTCGTTGGTGACCAAACGACGGGGTCATGCGGCGGGGTGGATCGCGAACATGTAGCAGCCGTGGATCAGGTTGCGGCTGTGCAGGAAGGCGACGCCCTCGGCGGCCAGGAGCTCCCGGGCGACCGCCTCCTGGTCATCGGTGGGCTGGACGACCCGTCCGCCCAGGATCCGGCCGTCGCGGGAGTAGGCGCGGAAGACCTGGATCCGCTGCCGGAACTCATCGGGGTAGCCCGGCGAGGCCGGTCCGTCACAGTGTCCGGCGTGGACGAACACCGGTCCGGCCTCGGCGTACGCGCCCTCGGGTCCAGGTGGCGAGACGAGGGCGAGCAGGAGCTCCTCGCCGGGGCGACTGTCGCGCAGGCAGCAGCGCAGCGGGGCGCCGCCCTCGCCGTCGACCCACCGCTCCGCATTCGCGGTCAGAATCGTCATCGGGAGTGCCCTCACATCCAGCTCCATGACTCCATGGTGGCGTGGAACGACGACCTGTTCCGGCGGAAATCGGACGCTGCGAGGGCCCTCGTGTGGCAGGTCGTTTGGTCACCAACGGCAGGTCCCGGGGCTGAACTTCTGTCGTTTGGTCACCAACCGCGGCATGCGGAGCGCCGCAGCAGCGTGGACTTCGAGACGGCTCCCACGCCGGGCCTCCGCCAATCTCCCGCCCGGATCCGAGGCGTCGCAAGCTCAGGCTAGGGGCCCGCGGTTCAGTCGCGGGCGGTGAGGACGATCGGGCCGTCGTCGGTGATAGCGACGGTGTGCTCCATGTGGGCGCCGCGAGAGCCGTCCTTGCTCTTGATCGTCCACCCGTCGGCGTCGATGTAGATCTCGTCGGTCGTGTGCAGGAACCACGGCTCGATCGCGATCACCAGGCCGGGCTTGATCTTGAAGCCGCGGCCGGGGCGGCCGTCGTTGGCGACATGGGGATCGCCGTGCATGGTCCGCCCGACACCGTGGCCGCCGAACTGGAGGTTGACCCCGAGTCCGGCGCCGCGCGCGACCGACCCGATGGCATGCGAGATGTCGCCGAGGCGGTTTCCGACCACGGCCTGCTCGATGCCGGCGGTGAGCGCCCGTCCGGCGACGTCGATCAGCCGCAGGTCCTCCTCGCGCGGCGTACCGACGACGAGGGAGTACGCCGAGTCGGAGACCCAGCCGTCGACGCTGGCCGCGAAGTCGACGCTCAGCAGGTCGCCGTCCTGGAGGACGTAGTCGTGCGGGAGACCGTGCAGCACCGCGTCGTTGACTGAGGTGCACAGCACCCGTCCGAACGGCGAGGCGCCGAACGACGGGTGGTAGTCGATGTAGCACGACTCGGCGCCGCGATCGCGGATCATCTTGTGGGCCAGCTCGTCGAGCTCGAGCAGGTTGACCCCGACGTCCGCCTTCTCGATCAGCGCGGTGATCACCGAGGCGACGAAACGCCCTGCAGGGCGCATCTCCTCGATCTGGGTCGGGGTGCGGAGCTCGATCATGGCCCGAGCCTATGAGGTGCCTCTGCCCTGGGCAGAACCGCCCACGGCGGAATCCCTGGTGACCGGCCGCACGCCTCCCCACTCTGGGGACATGACCCAACACTCGGCAACTACGGGGCCCGAACGACCGACCGGCTCTCTCGACGACCAGCTCACCGCTCGCCTGCTGAACCAGCGCATCATCGTGCTCGGCCAGGAGGTCGACGACCCGATCGCCAACCGGCTCTGCGCCGAGCTGCTCCTGCTCTCGGCCGAGGATCCGCACCGCGACATCAGCCTCTACATCAACTCGCCCGGCGGCTCGGTCAGCGCCGGTCTCGCCATCTACGACACGATGCGGCTGATCCCCAACGACGTCAGCACCCTCGCGATGGGACTTGCCGCCAGCATGGGCCAGTTCCTGCTCTCTGCTGGTACGCCGGGCAAGCGGTTCGCGCTGCCCCACAGCCGGGTGCTGCTGCACCAGGGCTCGGCCGGCATCCGCGGCACCGCGATCGACATCCAGATCCAGGCCGAGAACCTCGAGCACACGAAGAACGTGATGATCGGCCTGATCGCCGAGCACACCGGGCAGTCACCGGAGAAGGTGGAGCGGGACGCACTGCGGGACCGGTGGTTCACCGCAGAGCAGGCCAAGGAGTACGGCTTCGTCGACCAGATCCTGACCGACGTCGCCGCGGTGACCCCGAACCGCGAGGGCGCGTTCGGGCTGGGGGTGTCGCGATGAGCAGCTACACGATCCCGAGCGTCATCGAGAAGACACTGCGTGGCGAGCGGGCGGTGGACATCTACAGCCGGCTGCTCACCGACCGGATCGTCTACCTCGGCACCGAGATCGACGATGGCGTCGCCAACGTGGTGATCGCCCAGCTGCTCCACCTGGAGTCGGACAGCCCCGAGTCGCCGATCAACCTCTACCTCAACTCGCCCGGCGGATCGGTGACCGCGATGCTGGCGATCTACGACACCATGCAGTTCATCCGGCCGACCGTGGCCACGACCTGCGTGGGCCAGGCCGCGTCGTCGGCCGCGGTCCTGCTCGCAGCCGGGGCGGAGGGCAGCCGGCAGGTGCTGCCGCACTCGCGGGTGGTGCTGCACCAGCCCTCCGGGGGCGGCCAGGGCACCCTCCCGGACCTCGCGGTCCAGGCCAAGGAGATCGCGCGGGTGCGCGCGGAGATGGAGCAGATCCTGTCGCGGCACACCGGCCAGGCGGTCGACAGGCTCCGCGAGGACACCGACCGCGACCTGATCCTCGACGCCGAGGAGGCCGTCGCGTACGGCGTCGCCGATGCGGTGCTCGACAGCCGCAAGCTGGTCTCGGTCTCGGGCAGCTAGGCGGCGAGGGCGACCGGACCGGTGACCGTGCCCAGGGTGCGGGCGACCCTCGTCGTCAGGTCGACCAGGCGCAGGCCGAGCGCGCCGGAGACGGCCGCGAGGATCTCCGAGCTGGGCTCCTTGAGGCCGCGCTCGACCTCGGAGAGGTACTGCGTGGAGACGCCGGCGTCCTCGGCCACGTCGGCGAGCGTCCGGCCCGCCGACTGGCGCTCCTCGCGCAGCTCGCGCCCGGCAGCCTCCCGCCACAGCGGCTCCCGCTCCGGGGCAGGCTCGCGGGAAGGCTGGACCGGGAATGCGACGACGTCACCCATGGCCCGACGATAGGCCGTGCTCGTCCCCGCCCGGCGGATGTTCGCGACGGGCGAACCAGCGCCGGTCTAGTTGGCCGGCTTCTCCGACCCGACCACCCACATCGCGAAGAACTGCGAGCCGCCCCCATACGCATGGCCGAGCGCACGGCGCGCGCCGTCGACCTGGTGCTCGCCGGCCGCGCCCCTGACCTGGAGCGCCGCCTCGCCGAATCGGAGCATGCCGGAGGCACCGATCGGGTTCGACGACAGCACTCCGCCGGAGCAGTTGACCGGAAGCTCGCCGTCCATCGCCGTGCCACCCGACTCGGTGAGCTTCCAACCAGCACCCTCCGGCATGAAGCCGAGGTTCTCCAGCCACATCGGCTCGAACCAGGAGAACGGCACGTAGATCTCGGCGGCGTCGATCTCCTCGAGCGGGTTGGTGATGCCGGCCTGCTTCCAGAGGGCCGCGGCGGCGTCGCGGCCGGCCTGCGGGTTCACCTGGTCGCGCTCGGCAGCCGTGGTGGCCTCGGAACGCATCACCGTTCCGTGGATCCAGGCCGGGTTGCCGGACGACGACGCAGCGTCCTCGTCGACGATCACCAGCGCACACGCGCCGTCGCTGGACGGGCAGGTCTCGTCGTAGCGGATCGGGTCCCAGAGCATCTGCGACGCAAGCACCGACTCGACGGTCGTGCCCTCGTTCTTGAGGTGGGCGTACGGGTTCTTCAGCGCGTTGGTGCGGTCCTTGGCCGCCACGATCGCACCCACGTGCGTCGGGGCGTTGGACCGGCGGATGTAGGAACGTACATGCGGGGCGAAGTAGCCGCCGGCACCGGCGTGCACCGGCATGTTGAACGGCAGCGGCACCGAGAGCGCCCACATGGCGTTGGACTCCGACTGCTTCTCGTAGGCCACGGTCAGCACCCGCTTGTGGACCCCGGCCTGCACGAGCGACGACGCCACGATCGCGGTCGACCCGCCGACCGAGCCCGCGGTGTGCACCCGCAGCAGCGGCTTGCCGGCCGCGCCGAGCGCCTCGGCGAGGAACAGCTCGGGCATCATCACGCCCTCGAACAGGTCCGGAGCCTTGCCCACGACGATCGCGTCGATGTCGTCGAGCGACATGTTGGCGTCGATGAGCGCACGGTCGATCGCCTCCCGGCACAGGCCGGCCATGGAGACGTCCTCACGCTTGGCCCGGTGGTGCGTCTGGCCGATGCCGATGATCGCCGCGGGCTGCTTGCCCATCAGTGCCTGCCTTCCATCGTGCACACGAGATTCTGCTGGAGCGCCGGGCCGCTGGTGGCGTGGGCGAGGACCTTGGTCGCCTCGCCGGACCAAACCCGTTTGGCTGCCTCGCCCACCCGGATGCCGCCGCCCGAGAACATCGGGTTGCTGGCAAGCGCGCCGCCTGAGGGGTTGATCGTCACCTCGTCGGCCAGACCGAGCTCGCGGCGCAGGATCAGCTCCTGGTGGCTGAACGGCGCGTGCAGCTCGGCCACCTCGACGCCACCGAGCTCGAGCGCCGCACCGGCGCGCTCCGCGGAGGGTGCGCGGGTGAGGTCGCGGGTGCCCATGCCCATCGGGTCCACGTAGTGGGAGAGGACGGTGATCCACGCCGGCCGGTAGCACACCTCGGCAGCGCGGTCACCGGCAGCAAGCACGATCGCGGCCGCGCCGTCGGTGACGGGGGCGCAGTCGTGCTTGCGCAGCGGGTCGGCGTACACCGGTCGCGCCAGCAGCTCGTCGACCGACGAGCCTCCCTTGCGGATCGCGTACTCGTTCTTCTCCGCGTCCGTGAGCGAGCGGTTCGCCACCTCGGCCATGGCGCGCTCGTCCCAGAGACCGGCATCGATGCCGGCGCGGGCCTGGAGGCCCGCCAAGGACACGGTGTCGGGCCAGAGGGGAGTCATCGTGTACGGCTCGAGCTGGAGCGCCAGCGTGCGGCGCAGGACCCCGGCGGAGCTCTTGCCGAAGGCGTAGACCAGCGCGGTGTCGACCTCGCCGGTCTGGATCTTGATCCACGCCTCGTACATGGCCCAGGCCAGGTCCATCTCGACGTGGGACTCGTTGACCGGCGGGATCACCCCGATCGCGTCCACGGCCTGGACGAAGGAGAACGACCGGCCGGCGAGGTAGTCGGAGGAACCCGAGCACCAGAACCCGATGTCCCTGCGGCTCCAGCCGGTCTGCTCGTAGCAGTCCTTGAAGAGTGGCACGAGGAGCTCGACACAGGTCGGCGACCCGTCGAACTCGGCCATCTGTCGTTGGGCGAACCCGACAACGGCGACGTCACGCATCTCGGAAGTGCTCCCGTCTCAGAGGTGCTGCTTGTAGGTGTCGTAGTCCGCGTCGGGCTCCCCGGTGGGCGCGAAGTGGTCGATGTTCTCCAGCGAGAAGGTCCATTCGTCCTTGGGCTTCCACACGGCCTTCACCCGCATGCCCATCCGGACCTCGTCGGCCGGCACCCCGAGGATGAGGTGCAGGACGGCGATGTCGGCCCCGTCCAGGAGCACGTACGCCGAGACGTACGGCGGGGTGATCTTCTGCCCGAGGAACGGCACGTTGACGATGCAGAACGTGGTCACGGTGCCGGTCTGCGCGAGCTCGATCTCCTCGGCGGTGGGGGTCCCGTCAGCCGGGCAGGCGCTGCGCGGCGGGATGTAGACCTTCTCGCACGTCGGGCAGCGCTGGCCCATGATCCGGCCCTCGTTGAGGCCGCGGTAGAACAGCGACTCCTCGGGCGAGGCGGCGTAGTCGTAGTCGAGGGAGACCGGGGTGACGACGCCGGTGACGGCCTCGCCGCCGGCGGCCTCGACCGCAGCCAGTGCCTCGGCCTCGCCGGGGGCCAAGGGCTCGAAGCACGCGATGTCGGTGATGCTGCCGACGCGCTCCTCCGCCCAGCGCACCCGGACGCGCATCCCGGTGCTGACGTCGGCGGGTGAGACGACGTCCAGCGCATGGAGCAGCGGCTTCGTCGCGCCGTCCAGGGTGACCAGGGCGAACGCGAAGGGCCGGTCGAACGGCTGCGCCTTCACCGGCTCGGGGACCCAGGTCCAGGAGGTGACGGTGCCCACCGAGGAGACCTCGACGAACTCGGTGGTCGCCTGATGGGTCACCGGGTCGAACTCGAGCGGCGGGACCACGACGTCGCCGTCCGTGGTCCGGCCACCGACGATCACCCCGTCGCGGAGTCCGGTGAGGAAGCGACCGGTGATGGGACCGGTCGATCGGGTGTAGTCGAAGCTCACCGTCACCGGGGCTTGCAGCGTGCGGCTCATGACGCGAAAGTGAAACACGTTCTAGAAATCCGGGCAAGCGTCTGGGAAGGTGTGTGACATGAAACTTGGGTTGCAGCTCGGCTATTGGGGGGCCGGACCACCGGCCGGCACGGCGGCGCTCGTGCACGCGGCCGAGGCGGCCGGGTTCGACGCGATCTTCACCGCGGAGGCGTGGGGATCCGACGCGTTCACGCCGCTCGCGTGGTGGGGCCGGGAGACCTCGAGGGTCCGGCTCGGCACCTCGATCGTGCAGATGTCCGGACGCACGCCGACCTCGATCGCCATGCACGTGCTCACCCTCGACCACCTCAGCGGCGGCCGGGTCGTGCTCGGGATGGGCGTGAGCGGACCGCAGGTGGTGGAGGGTTGGTACGGGCAGCCGTTCGGCAAGCCGCTCGCGCGCACGCGCGAGGTGGTGGACATCATCCGGAAGGTGCTGGCCCGCGAGGCGCCGGTGACCAACGACGGCCCGCACTACCCGCTCCCGTTCACCGGCGACAACTCCGTCGGTCTCGGCAAGCCGCTGAAGCCGATCGTGCACCCGCTGCGCTCCGACGTCCCGATCTGGCTGGGCGCCGAGGGACCCAAGAACGTCGCGCAGACCGCCGAGATCGCCGACGGCTGGATCCCGATCTTCTACACGCCCAACTCGGCCGCCATGTACCAGCCATGGCTCGACGAGGGCTTCGCCCGGCCCGGGGCGCGGCGTACCCGCGCGAGCTTCGAGATCGCGGCCACCTGCCACGTGCAGATCGTCGGCGGCGCAGCGGAGAAGGCAGCCGTGATCAACGGCATGAAGCCGATCGTCTCGCTCTACATGGGTGGCATGGGCGCCAAGGACCAGAACTTCCACAAGCAGGTCTTCGAGCGGATGGGCTACGCCGACCTCTCCGACGAGGTGCAGAAGCTCTACCTCGACGGCAGGAAGGACGAGGCCACCGCCCTGATCCCGGACGAGCTCGTCGACGACATGCACATCATCGGCACGGCTCCGGAGGTCAAGGAGCGCGCCGCGCAATGGGAGGAGACCGGAGTGACCACCCTGCTGCTCAGCTGCCGCTCGGCCGATGAGGTCAACACGATCGCGGAGGTGCTCGCATGACCATGACCGACTCCCAGACCGGCTCCCAGTCCAACAAGGCCGTCGACGCCATGCGCATGGGCACCCACAACGGCCATCTGATGGTGGCCGCGCTCAAGCGCCACCGCGACAAGCCCGTGATGTACCTCGGCGACACCACCCTCAAGGGTGGCGAGGTGGCCGACCAGATGAGCCGCTACATCCAGGCTTTCGAGTCGCTCGGGGCCGGCACCGGCACGGCCGGCGCGCTGCTCGCCCTCAACCGGCCCGAGGTCCTGTTCATCCTCGGCGCGGGACAGACCCAGGGCTTCCGGCGCACGTCGCTGCACCCGCTCGGGTCCGCCGACGACCATGCCTATGTCATCAACGATGCCGGCATCACCACGCTGATCATCGACCCCTACTTCACCGAGCGGGCGCTCGCCCTGCTCGAGAAGTGCCCCGGCCTGACCCAGGTGCTCACCATCGGTCCGGTGCCCGACGAGCTCGCACACGTCGGCAGCGATCTGGTCGCCGCCGCCGCGACGTTCGCCCCGCAGCCGCTGACCGCCCGGCTGCTGCCGCCCGACCACATCGTGTCGATCACCTACACCGGCGGCACCACGGGCAAGCCCAAGGGCGTGATCGGCACGTCGCAGGCGATGTCGACGATGAGCCAGATCCAGCTCGCCGAGTGGGAGTGGCCCGAGAACCCGCGGTTCCTGATGTGCACCCCCCTGTCGCACGCGGGTGCGGCGTTCTTCGTGCCGACAGTGATCAAGGGCGGCTCGCTCTACGTCCTGTCGCGGTTCGACCCGGCCGAGGTGCTGAAGACGATCGAGGAGCAGAAGATCACGGCGACCATGCTGGTGCCGTCGATGCTCTACGCCCTGATGGACCACCCCGACTCGCACACCCGCGACCTGAGCTCACTCGAGACGGTCTACTACGGCGCCTCCGCGATCAACCCGGTGCGCCTGAAGGAGGCGATCGAGCGGTTCGGGCCGATCTTCGCGCAGTACTACGGCCAGTCCGAGGCGCCGATGGTGATCACCTACCTGCCGAAGGCCGACCACGACGAGAAGCGGCTCTCGTCCTGCGGCCGCCCGTCGGCTTTCCTGCGTACGGCGCTGCTCGGCGAGGACGGGCAGCCGGTGCCGGTGGGGGAGGCGGGCGAGATCTGCGTGGCCGGTCCGCTGCTGGCCGGCGGCTACTGGAACCTTCCCGAGGAGACCGCCGAGACCTTCCGCGACGGCTGGATGCACACAGGCGACGTGGCCCGAGAGGACGATGACGGCTTCTGGTTCATCGTCGACCGCACCAAGGACATGATCGTCACCGGCGGCTTCAACGTGTTTCCCCGCGAGGTGGAGGACGTCGTCGCCGAGCACCCGGCGGTCGCCCAGGTCGGCGTGATCGGCACCCCGGACGAGAAGTGGGGCGAGGCGGTCACCGCGATCGTCGTCCTCCGCGAGGGCTTCGAGCTCACCGACGAGGTGGACGCCGAAATCAAGCAGATGGTCAAGGAACGCAAGGGCGCCGTGCAGTCGCCGAAGCAGATCATCGCCACCGATGCCCTGCCGCTCACGGGCCTCGGCAAGCCGGACAAGAAGGCGCTCCGGGCGCAGTACTGGACAGGGGAGCGGTCGGTCGGCTGAGAGTCTCGATCCGGCCTCGCCCGGGGGCTCTCCTCCTCGACCACCGATTCGTTGGCCGGGTACGCCTCGGCGCGGGCGAGCACGCTCGCGATCGCGCCGCCGACCGCGTCCTCGTAACGCCCTCGAGCCTTGGGCCGGTCGGCCTGGTGTGCGGTGGCGGCCTCACTCGAGCGCGACCATCGCCCGCCCGTCGTGCTCGCCGTAGGTGACGTTGTCCGCGGACCGCCTCGAGCCCCGCCCGAGCGGCGTCCCCTGGAACCGGTCGACCAGGCTGTGGTCGTGGGTGGCGTAGCGCCAGCCGCGCGATGCGGCAAACGCCGCCAACGCCTCGGGGGTCTACTGCTGGTAGCGGTAGGCGCTGAACATCTGGTCCATCCGCTGGTCCTGGCCCGCGGTGAAGTGGTTCATGCAGGAGTCGTCGGTGTAGTCCATGAAGTTGTGGATCGGGTCGACGCCGCCTTTGCGGCAGGTGTCCAGCCCCACGGGGCATCCGAACGCCGGCGACTTCTGGGGCTCCGTGTCGGCCACCAGATCGCCGCGCTTGGTGCAGCCGCCCTGGAACGTGTGGTAGAGCCCCATCCAGTGGCCGACCTCGTGCGTCCCGGTGTCGCCCAGGTCGTACGGCGCGGCGGCACCGCCCGGCAGCGAAGAGTAGAGCAGTACGACGCCGTCGGCCGTGGGCCGCTGCTCATAGTCGGCCGGGAATGTTGCCCAGCCGAGCAGGCCACCACCCGGGTTGCTCGTGTAGACGTTCAGGTCGTCGGCCGAGCCTCGCCGGAGCGCGGACTTCATCGCCGTCTCAGCGGGACTCCCGGGTCCGGCGGTGTACCAGGAGCTGTTCTGGGTGCGGTCGACGCTGACCAGGCGAAACGTCCACCCATGCGGGGCGAACGAGTCGTTGAGCACGTCGATCTGTTGTTGGATCTGCTGATCAGGCACGTCGCCGTTCGACACGCCGGTGCCCTGGTTGATCACGTGGACGTGGACGTCGATGGTGCCGCTGGTCACCGTCGGAGTGAGAGGCTGCTGCCGCCCGGCACTGATCTGGCGCAGCTCGCCCTCGTAGGCGCGCTGCGTGGCCAGCTCGTCGGCGTGCCGGGGGTGGCCTGCGGCCACGCGAGCAGCGGAGCTGTCGCAGCCGGCGTCAGGAGCAGCGAAGCCTGCCATCGCCGGCATGGTGAGCGCGGGGCCGGACACGAGCAACGCCGCGCCGGCCACGATCACGGGAAGGAAGCCTCGTGCCATGGTGTTCTCCGATGGAGTGGGATGGGAGACCGACGCCTCATGGTGGCACGGACTGCCCACAAAGGTCCGGCGCTCGGCAAGGTTTCATCTGCCGGTGAACTGCGGCGCACGCTTCTCAGAGAACGCGCGGGGGCCCTCCTTGGCGTCGGCAGATGCGAAGACCGCGGCGCCCACGCGAGCGTCGTCCTTCCAGCAGTCGTCCTCGTGCTTGCCCTCGGAGTCGCGCATCGTCCGGAGGATCGCCTGTACGGCGAGCGGGCCGTTGGCCGCGACCAGGTCCGCGAGCTCGTGGGCCTTGGCCAGCGCCTCCCCGTCGGGCACCACGTGGCCGACCAGCCCCATCTCCTTGGCCTCAGGGGCCAGGATGTGGCGGCCGGTGAGGAGCAGGTCGGCGGCGACGGTGTAGGGGATCTGACGGACCAGCCGGACCGCCGAGCCACCCATCGGGTAGAGGCTCCAGCGGGCCTCGGAGATGCCGAACTTCGCGCTCTCCCCGGCCACTCGGATGTCCGTGCCCTGCAGGATCTCGGTGCCGCCGGCGATCGCCGGGCCCTCGACCGCGGCGATCAGCGGCTTGGTCAGTCGGAAGCCCTTGAGCAGGCCCTTGATCACCGACGGGTCGTACTCGCCGGACTCGAAGCTCTCCGACGGCGGCTTCTTCGACATCGACTTCAGGTCGGCGCCGGCGCAGAAGTAGCCGCCCGCTCCGGTGAGGATGACGACCCGGATCGAGTCGTCCGAGTTCACCCGGTCCCAGGCGTCGCTCATGATCTGGAGCATCTCGCCCGAGAGCGCGTTGCGGGCCTCGGGCCGGTTCATGGTGACCACCAGCTTGTGGCCGACCTGTTCGACGAGACAGTGGGGCGCGGACACGTTGTCGCTGGTCATGGGGGCACGCTAGCGAAAAACGAGAACGTGTTCTAGTCTCGGGTCGTGGCCCTGAACATCGCTGATCTCTTCGAGCACGCCGTTGACGCCGCCCCTGACAACCTCGCGTTGAAGGTCGGCGACCGGACCATCACGTACGCCGGACTGGAGGCCGAGGCCAACCGGCTCGCGCACTACCTCTCGTCGCGCGGCGTCGGACCCGGCGACCACGTCGCGGTCTACGCCAAGAACAGCATCGAGCACGTCATCGCGGTGCTCGCGGTCGTGAAGATCCGCGCGGTGAACATCAACGTCAACTACCGCTACGTCGAGGGCGAGCTCAACTACCTCTTCGACAACGCCGACGTCGTGGCGCTGATCCACGAGCGCACCTACGCGCCGCTGGTCGCCACGTGCGTCCCGAGGCACGAGAAGCTGCAGACCGTCGTGGTCATGCAGGACGCCATCGAGCCCGACGACCAGTCCGACATCTCGCCGTACGACGGTGTCCTCTGGGACGACGCCCTCGCGGGCCAGAGCGCCGAGCGCGACTTCGGCGAGCGCAGCCCCGATGACCTGCACATCATCTACACCGGCGGCACCACCGGCTTCCCCAAGGGCGTGATGTGGCGCCACGAGGACTTCTGGCGGGTGCTCGGTGGCGGCATCGACTTCTACACCGGCGAGCCGCTCGAGGAGTACGACCAGTCCCAGCAGGCCAACGACCCGCGGATGGTCACCTTCCCGCTCAGCCCGCTGATGCACGGCGGCGCCCAGGCCGGCCTGCTCATGCATCTGTTCGCAGGACATCTGACGATCCTGGAGCCGAAGTTCGACGCCCAGCGCACCTGGGAGATCATCGAGCGCGAGGGCGTGCAGCTGATCTTCATGACCGGCGACGCGATGGCCCGCCCGCTGATCGAGGAGTACGAGCGCAAGGCGGCCACCGGGACGCCGTACGACGGCTCGAGCCTGTTCGCGATCTCGAGCAGCGCCGCGATCTTCAGCCCGCCGGTCAAGCAGCGGTGGATGACGGCGTTCCCCGACAGCGTCTTCACCGACTCCGTGGGCGCCTCAGAGACCGGCTTCCAGGGAATGGGCATGCAGGACAACAAGGGCGCGATCAGCAGCGACGGCCCCGTCGTCGGGCTCGGCCCCAACAGCGTCGTGCTCGACGACGACAACAAGGTGCTCGACCTCGCCGGCAACATCGGGAAGATCGGCCGGCTCGGCCGCGGCGGCTCTGTGCCGATGGGCTACTACAAGGACCCCGAGAAGTCGGCGAAGACGTTCCTGGAGATCGACGGCCAGCGCTACTCGGTGCCCGGCGACTTCGCCCGCATCGAAGCCGACAACAAGGTCACCCTGCTCGGCCGCGGGTCCAACTCCGTCAACACCGGCGGCGAGAAGGTCTATCCCGAAGAGGTCGAGATGGCGATCAAGGGTTACCCCGCGATCTACGACTGCCTCGTGGTCGGCATCCCCGACGAGAAGTACGGCCAGGCGGTGGCGGCCGTCGTCGAGTGCCGCAACGGGCAGACGGTCGAGCTCGCCGAGCTGCGCGACTTCCTGCGCGAGCACCTGTCGGGCTACAAGCTGCCGCGGGCGCTGACCATCGTCGACGAGATCCCCCGCAACGCCACCGGCAAGGCGCAGTATCCGCGCGCCAAGGAGATGGCGCTCGCCGCCGCCCGGTCCTCCGAGGGAGCACCCGCCTGATGAAGACGCCGCTGTGTGATGCCTTCGGCATCGAGTATCCGATCTTCGCGTTCACGCCGTCCGAGCACGTCGCCGCCGCGGTCTCCCGGGCCGGTGGGCTCGGTGTGCTCGGCTGCGTACGGTTCAACGAGGCCGATGAGCTCGGGGAGACGCTGAGCTGGCTCGACGACAACACCGACGGCAAGCCGTACGGCGTCGACATCGTGATGCCGATGAAGATCCCGACCGAAGGCACGTCGATCGACCTCAAGGCGATGATCCCCGACGAGCACATCTCGTTCGTGGAGAAGACGCTCCAGAAGCTCGGGGTCCCTCCGCTGCCCGAGGGCGAGGGCCGCGAGGGGGTGCTGGGCTGGCTGCACTCGATCGCCCGCTCCCACCTCGACGTCGCGCTCAAACACCGACCGGTGCTCATCGCCAACGCGCTCGGTTCCCCGCCGAAGGACGTCATCGACCTGTGCCATGAGCACGGCATCAAGGTCGCGGCCCTGGCCGGCGCGGCCAAGCACGCGCTGAGCCACGTCGACAACGGCGTCGACATTATCGTGGCCCAGGGCTTCGAGGCCGGTGGCCACACCGGCGAGATCGCCAGCATGGTGCTGACCCCCGACATCGTGGACGCCGTCGGCCCGGACGTGCCGGTGCTCGGCGCGGGCGGCATCGGCTCTGGACGGCAGGTCGCGGCCTCGCTCGCGCTGGGCTCCCAGGGAGTGTGGACGGGCTCGATCTGGCTGGGCACCGAGGAGTACCAGAACCTCACCGCCAACAAGGGCTGGACCACGGCGTTCACTCGTGCGACCTCGGCCGACACCGTCCGGACCCGGATCTACACCGGCAAGCCCGCGCGGCTGCTCAAGACCAAGTGGACCGAGGCCTGGGCCGAGCCGGATGCTCCCGAGCCGCTGCCGATGCCGCTGCAGAACCTCCTGGTGGCCGACGCCCACAACCGGATCAACTCCTCCAACGACCCCGACGTGATCTCGATGCCGATCGGCCAGATCGTCGGCCGGATGAACGAGGTGCGCCCGGTCGCCGACGTGATGGCCGACCTGGTCTCGGAGTTCGAGGAGACCGTCGGCCGATTGGACAAGGTCCGGGGCTGAGCCGCACCAGGGTCCGGCTCGTGGAGCGCGGAGCACGTGCTCCCGCGCTGCGGCCCCTGATCGTGGCCGGCACCGCCCCGGCCCGTGGCCCGCCTCGGGCTCAGCGTGTCGGGCGTTCTCTCCGCCACCCGTACGCCGTACCCGCCGGCCACTCGGGAGACGGCGCCACTCAAGGGCTACGCCAGCGGGCGCTGCAGGCGGGGCTACCTCTGCACCAACGGTCCAGGCGG
>JALZCZ010000132.1 GCA_030862825.1 Actinomycetota bacterium
GTCCGGCACCGCGGCGTCGCCGCACGTGCGCGACCTGGGTGAGGCGGCCCGGCGGGCAGGCGTCGACGACGGCACCGAAGCCGGCTGCGTCTTCGCAATGCTCGACGACCTCTGCGCCCGCTACCCGGACGACCCCGGGGTCCTGGTCACCCCGCTGCTCAACTACGTCGCGCTCGAGCCCGGGGAGGCGCTGTTCGTCGACGCCGGCGTGGTCCACGCCTACGGGTCGGGCTTCGCGCTGGAGATCATGGCGTCGTCCGACAACATCCTGCGGGCGGGGATGACCGGCAAGCACAAGGACGTCGAGGAGCTGCTGGCGATCACCGACTTCACCCCGTCGGTGCCGCGCCGCGAGCTGGACCCGCCCGTGGAGGAGTTCGCGCTCGTGCTCGGCCGGCCGCCCTTCGACGCCTTGCCCACTGTCGGCCCCCGCGTCGTGCTGGTGCTCGACGGCGAGGTCGAGCTGGTCGCCGGCGGCGACCGGCTGACCGCCGGCAGGGGCGCCTCGGTCTTCGTCCCGCACGCGGACGGGCCGCTCGAGGTCCACGGAGCGGGCAGGGTGGCCGTGGGTTCCGTGCCGTAACTACTGTGTCTCAGTCGACAATCACGTCGTCTTCGTGATGCCTGAGGCCCATGGCTAGAGTGTTGTGCTGCTGTCCACCCGAGAGGTTCCTTGGTTCACCCATGACTCAAACCCATGCCGACTACCGGCTGAGCCAGCTCGACCAGCTGGAGGCCGAGTCGATCCACATCTTCCGTGAGGTCGCCGCCGAGTTCGAGAAGCCGGTCCTGATGTTCTCCGGTGGCAAGGACTCCATCGTGATGATGCGCCTGGCGGAGAAGGCGTTCTACCCCGCCAAGATCCCGTTCCCGGTGCTGCAGGTCGACACCGGTTACGACTTCCCCGAGGTGCTGTCCACCCGTGACAACTGGGTCAACCGGCTCGGCGTACGCCTGATCGTGGCGAGCGTCGAGGAGGCGATCGCCAACGGCGTGGTCGTCGACGACGGCAAGACCAGCCGCAACCGGCTCCAGATCGGCACCCTGCTCCACGCCATCGAGGAGGGCGGCTTCACCGCCGCGTTCGGTGGCGGACGCCGCGACGAGGAGAAGGCCCGCGCCAAGGAGCGCGTCTACTCCCACCGCGACGAGTTCGGGCAGTGGGACCCGAAGATGCAGCGCCCCGAGCTGTGGAGCCTCTACAACGGCCGCCTGCACGAGGGCGAGCACATGCGGATCTTCCCGATCTCGAACTGGACCGAGCTCGACATCTGGGACTACATCGGCCGCGAGGGCATCGAGATCCCGTCCATCTACTTCTCCCACCAGCGGCGGGTCTTCCTGCGCGACGGGATGCTGCTGAGCGAGAGCGAGCACAACCCCACCAAGCCGGGCGAGACCGTCGAGGAGCGCACCGTGCGCTTCCGCACGGTCGGCGACCTGACCCTCACCGGGTGTGTCGAGTCCGACGCCGACACCATTCCCAAGATCATCGACGAGATCGCCATCGCCCGGGTCACCGAGCGCGGCGCGACCCGAGGCGACGACCGGTTCTCCGAGGCAGCCATGGAGGACCGGAAGAAGGAAGGCTACTTCTGATGCCCCACACCACGACGTCGACCGAGTCGACCGCGACCAACATGGATCTCCTGCGCTTCGCCACGGCCGGCTCCGTCGACGACGGCAAGTCGACCCTGATCGGCCGGCTGCTGCTCGACTCCAAGTCGATCTTCGAGGACCAGATGGAGGCCGTCGAGGCCACCAGCCTGTCGAAGGGCTACGACTACACCGACCTCGCGCTGCTGACCGACGGTCTGCGCTCCGAGCGTGAGCAGGGCATCACCATCGACGTGGCCTACCGCTACTTCGCGACGCCCAACCGCAAGTTCATCATCGCCGACACCCCGGGCCACGTGCAGTACACCCGCAACATGGTCACCGGCGCATCCACCGCCGACCTCGGGCTGGTGCTGGTCGACGCCCGCCAGGGCCTCACCGAGCAGTCGCGCCGGCACGCGGTGATCCTGTCGCTGCTGCGGGTCCCCCACCTCGTCCTCGCAGTCAACAAGATGGACCTGGTCGACTACTCCGAGGAGATCTACACCAAGATCCACGCGGAGTTCACCCAGTTCGCGACCAAGCTGAACATCCCCGACCTCGAGGTGATCCCGATCTCGGCGCTGAAGGGCGACAACGTCGTCAACCGCTCCGAGAACATGCCGTGGTACGACGGCACCTCGCTCATGCACCACCTCGAGCACGTGCACGTGGCCTCCGACCGCGACCTGGTCGACGTGCGGTTCCCGGTCCAGTACGTCGTCCGGCCGAAGTCCGACGAGTACCACGACTACCGCGGCTACGCCGGGCAGGTGGCCAGCGGCGTAATCAAGGTCGGTGACAGCATCATGGTTCTGCCCTC
>JALZCZ010000133.1 GCA_030862825.1 Actinomycetota bacterium
TGTCGGTGAAGGAGACCGCGGTCGAGTCCTACCCTGGACCCCACGCCACACGACGATAGGCTGCCCCCCATGGAAGAAAGCGTCAGCGCGGCTTCGAAGTCCCCCGATCGCAACCTCGCGCTGGAGCTGGTACGCGTGACCGAGGCGGCGGCGATGGCCGCCGGCCGATGGGTCGGGCGCGGCGACAAGAACGGCGCCGACGGCGTCGCGGTCAACGCGATGCGGGTGATGATCTCGAGCATCGGCATGCGCGGCAAGGTCGTGATCGGCGAGGGCGAGAAGGACAACGCGCCGATGCTCTTCAACGGCGAAGAGGTGGGCGACGGCACCGGCCCCGAGTGCGACGTCGCCGTCGATCCCATCGACGGCACCACGCTGGCCGCGAAGGGCATGACCAACGCCGTCTCCGTGCTGGCCGTCTCTCCGCGCGGCTCGATGTACGACCCCTCGGCCGTCTTCTACATGGAGAAGCTCGTGACCGGCCCCGAGGCGGCCGACGTCGTCGACATCCGCTACCCCGTCGCCGAGAACATCCACCAGGTCGCCAAGGCGAAGGGCTCCGCGCCCGAGGACGTCACCGTGGTCCTGCTCGACCGGCCCCGCCACGAGAAGCTGGCCGAGGAGATCCGGGCCACCGGAGCGCGGATCAAGTTCATCACCGACGGCGACGTGGCCGGCGCGATCATGGCCGCGCGCCCCGACACCGGCATCGACCTGCTGATGGGCATCGGCGGCACCCCCGAGGGCATCATCACCGCGTGCGCGATGAAGTGCACCGGCGGCACCATCCAGGGTCGCCTCTGGCCGCAGGACGAGGCCGAGCGCGGCCGCGCGATCGACGCGGGCCACAACCTCGACCCCGACCACGTCCTGGGCACCGACGACCTGGTGACCGGCGACGACTGTTTCTTCGTGGCCACCGGCATCACCGACGGCGAGCTGATGCGCGGCGTCCGCTACCGCGCCGGCGGCGCCACCACCCACTCGCTGGTGATGCGCTCGCGCAGCGGCACCATCCGGTCGATCACCTCGGAGCACAAGCTCCAGAAGCTACGCGCCTACTCCGCTGTCGACTTCGAGCACTGAGCGCGGCTGACCGACGAAGGAGGTCAGCTGCGCTGATGGTGGGTCGACCGTGTCGAGACTGTTCGGGGTCCCAGAAGCTCGACCACGTGGCGGTTGCGCTCATGCGGTTTCGAGCAGCTCGGCTGCGTGAGACGAACCGGCGCTGCGACTCAGTGCCTCGACCACGAGCGCGATGACGCGCGGGTCGACGACCATGCCGACGTGGGAGGCGGTGACCTCCACGGCCACTGCTTCGGGGTCGACACAGGCACGCCAGTCGACGATGCCGTCGCGCTGGGAGTAGATCGCGGTGAAGTCGACGTCGGTGGGCATCGGCTCCCGGCTCTCGTCGAAGCTCTGCCGGGCGCAGGTGCCGGCGACGCAGTCCGCCGCCATCAGCCCGGGCAACCCGGCCCGGCTGAGCCGGACCAGCATGTCGACCCCGCGCGCGAGCACCGCGTGGTGCGCACCGGGAGCCAGCAACGGGCTGCCCAGGGTGACGATCCGCGAGATCAGGTCCGGACGGCGTACGGCGAGGCCGCGCGCCAGCATCCCGCCGAGGCTGTGCCCGACGATCTGGACCCGGGCGCCACGCCGGATCGCGATCGACTCCAGGCGGGTCTCCAGCTGGGCGGCGGCGTCGAGGGTGCAGCCGACGTTGGCGTGGATGTGCGAGCGATAGGTGCGCAGGCCCTCCTGGCGCAGGGCCCGGCCCATGAAGGCCAGCGTCGCGTCGCCGGCCATGAAGCCCGGCACGAGCAGCACGGGGTCGGCCGGCAGCCGGGTGGTGCGGACGGAGTACGGCGTCGCACGGCGGGCCCGCCGGGCCTGCCGGGTGGCCAACGCGTAGCGACCCGCCTCGGCGACCACGCTGCCCTCGCGCAGCACCGCCGTCACCCGCGGAGGCGTGAAGCCGTCGGGGAGCAGGAACGACGCCAGTGTCGAGTCACTCACGGTCCTGACGGTACGGGCCCAGACCACGGATTCACGTGTATTTGACCCCGGTCGGCGGCGTTTTCCCCACCGTAGGATTGACTTCAGGCATGCGTTCGCCATCTCGTCCGGTACCCGGACCTACCCCTGGTCAGGCGTCCGAGGAGCTGTTCGCCCCTATCGGGCCGGGAGTCGAGCTGTGCTACCAGACCTTCGGAGACCCCGAGGGCGACCCGCTGGTGCTGGTGATGGGCCTGGGCGGGCCCATGACGTGGTGGGACCCGGAGCTGTGCCGGATGCTCGCCGACGAGGGCTTCTACGTCGTCCGGTTCGACAACCGCGACGTCGGACGGTCCAGCCGGGTCGGCGGCCGGGTGACCCGGTCGACGCTGGTCCGGGCCGCCTCCGGTGTCCGGGTGCGGACGCCGTACTCGCTCGACGACATGGCGGCCGACACGTTCGGGCTGATGGACCACCTGGGCCTTGACTCGGCCCACCTGGTCGGGGTGTCGATGGGCGGGATGATCGCGCAGCTGATGGCGATCGGTCAGCCTCGGCGGGTGCGCTCGCTGACCAGCATCATGTCCACCACCGGCAAGCGCACGGTCGGCTGGCAGCACCCCTCACTGCTGCCGACCCTGCTCGCCTCGAGGGGCCCGAGCCGCGAGGCCTACGTGCAGGGGAGCACCACGGTCTGGCGGCTGATCGGGTCACCGGGCTACCCGCAGCCGCGCGAGACCACCGAGGCCCGGGCCGGCGAGACCTACGACCGGGGCGTCAGCGCCAGCGGTGTGCTGCGGCAGATGCTGGCGGTGGTGACCCAGAGCAACCGGGCGATGCGGCTGCGCAGCCTCAACCTTCCGGCGATGGTGATCCACGGGCTCGCCGACAAGATGGTGCACGTCTCCGGAGGGCGGGCGACGGCGGCCGCGATCCCCGGCGCCGAGCTGCTCCTCATCGACGGGATGGGTCACGACCTGCCCCCGGATCTGTTCGACACTTTCGTCGGCGCGATCCGGCGCACAGCCGACCGCTCTTAGCACCCCTCTTAACTCCCGTCCAGGGGGTGGACAAAAGGCCCGCGTGGGGCGAATGTGTGTCGCAGACCACGACGGGAGGATCCATGGTGAACCGCTCGGAAGGAGCCCCGGGTTTCAGTAGTCGTAGGCGCAGCCGGGTGCGCCGCGCCATCGGGATGGGTGTCATCGGCGTACTCGCCGCCGCTCTGCTCAGCGCGTGCGGCGACGAGGGGAAGCCGACCTTGCACTGGTACGTCAACCCGGATGGTGTCGCCACCTTCGAGTCGTACGCCGACCAGTGCAGCACCGATGACTACGACATCTCGGTGGAGCTGCTGCCCTCGGGCGCGACAGACCAGCGGATCCAGCTGGCCCGTCGACTCGCAGCCGAGGACTCCTCGACCGACCTGATGAACCTCGACCCGGTCTTCGTGGCGGAGTTCGCCAACGCCGAGTGGCTGGCCGAGGTCACCGACGAGAACACCGAGGGCGACCTGGCCAGCGCGATCAGCGGCAGCGTCGAGGGTGAGGGCGACTACCTCGCGGGCGCCGCCGAGACCGTGATCTGGGAAGACAAGGTCTTCGCGATCCCCCTCTGGGCCAACACCCAGGTGCTCTGGTATCGCAAGTCGCTGGCGCAGGCCGCCGGCCTGGACATGAGCCAGCCGGTGACCTGGGAGCAAGTGATCCAGGCCGCAGCCGACAACAACGGCAGCGTCGGGGTGCAGGCCAACAAGTACGAGGCCTACGTCGTGCTGATCAACGCGCTCGTCCAGGGCGCGGGCGGCGACATCGTCTCCAACACCGAGGCCGGACGCGACACGCAGGTCGACCTTGACTCCGATGCCGGCCGGAAGGCCGCCGAGATCATCCAGATGCTCGCCGACTCCGATGCGGCGCAGTCCGACCTGACGGTCTCCAACGAGGGCACCAGCCTCGGCCGGATGTTCCCGGCCGATCCCGAGGCACCGCAGGGTGCCGGCGAGTTCATGCTCAACTGGACGTTCGCCTACAAGTTCTACGAGGGCCTGATCGAGACCGGCGAGGTCACCCAGGAGCAGTTCGACGACCTCGGGTATGCGCGCTACCCGGAGACGGTCGCGGGAGAGGCCTCCAAGCCGCCGATCGGCGGCATCGACATCGGGATCGGCGCCTATTCGGCCAACCCGGAGTACGCGATGGAGGCTGCGGAGTGCATCACCTCCACGCAGGCCCAGGTCGACCTTGCGATCAACGACGGGCTGATGCCGTCGACCAACACCGCCTACGACGAGGTCGCCGCCAACGGTGACTTCCCCGCGGACCTCATCGAGCTCTACCGCACCAGTGTCGACGAGGGCGGCCCCCGGCCGAAGAGCGAGTTCTACTCCGTGATCTCCAGCGCGGTCCAGGCCCGCTGGCACTCGCCGGGCTCGGTGGATCCGGACTCCACGCCGGAGGACTCGGCCGACTACCTGCAAGAAGTCCTCGAAGGGAAGGCGCTGCTGTGACGACGACGACGACCGCACCGGCACCGACCGGCGCCAAACCTCCATCCAGCGACCGGTCGCGGGCCGAGAACCGGCTCGGCCAGAAGCTGATCGCGCCGGCAATCATCCTGATGCTGGTCGTGACCGCCTTCCCGATGCTGCGGGCCATCTGGCTGTCGGTCTACGACTACTCGCTGACGGCACCGGACGATCGTGACGTCATCGGTCTGTCCAACTACCTGACGGCGCTGACCGACTGGCTGTTCTGGAAGACGACCCTGGTCACGGTGCTCTACATGGTGGTCACGGTGGCGGTCGAGCTCGTGATCGGCTTCGTCTTCGCGATGGTGATGCACCGGGTGATCTTCGCTCGAGGGGTGATCCGGACCTCGATCCTGATCCCCTACGGCATCATCACCGTGGTTTCGGGCTTCGCCTGGCAGTTCGCGTTCAGCTCCACCAACGGCTTCGTCAACGGCTGGCTGCCGTTCATCGGCGACGACTTCAACTGGTTCGGCGAGACACCATCAGCGGTGATCGCGATCATGGTCTCGGAGATCTGGAAGACCACGCCGTTCATGTCGCTGCTCCTGCTCGCGGGACTCGCCCAGGTGTCCGAGGACATGATCGAGGCGGCCAAGGTCGACGGCGCCACCTGGTGGCAGCGGTTGTGGAAGGTGATCATCCCCAACATGCGGGCGGCGATCATGGTGGCGGTGCTGTTCAGGGCCCTCGACGCCTACCGCATCTTCGACAACATCTTCGTGATGACCGCCGGCGCCCAGAACACCGAGTCGATCAGCTTCCTCACCTACCGGCAGACCATCGAGCAGTTCCAGCTCGGCATGGGCTCTGCGCTCTCGGTCCTGCTGTTCCTCTCGGTGCTGCTGGTCGCGTTCCTGATCATCAAGCTGTTCCGCGTCGACCTGGCGCAGGCCCGGCAGGAGAGGTGAGGCAGATGAAGAAGCTCGGAATCCCCCTGGGTGTGCTGGTCATCCTCGTCTGGTGCCTGCTGCCCGTCGCGTGGATCATCTCGCTGTCCTTCAAGTCCGAGGAGTCGATCACGGCCGGCAATCCCGGCTTCTTCCCGGGCGACGGCACCTTCGCCGGCTGGGACAACTACGACAAGGTCCTCACCGACCCGCTGTACGACTACTTCCCCCGCGCCATCATCAACTCGATCGGCATCAGCCTGATCGCGACGGTGCTGTCCGTGCTCGTCGCGACACTGGCGGCGTACGCGATCGCGCGGCTTGAGTTCAGGGGCAAGCGGCTCGTGCTCTCGATGTCGCTGGCGATCGCGATGTTCCCGGTGGTGTCGCTGATCGGCCCGCTGTTCGACATGTGGCGGACCTTCGGGATCTATGACACCTGGCCCGGGCTGATCATCCCCTACATGTCGTTCACGCTGCCGCTGGCGATCTGGACGCTCTCGGCATTCTTCCGGGAGATCCCGTGGGAGATGGAGCAGGCCGCGCAGGTCGACGGCGCCACGTCGTGGCAGGCGTTCCGCAAGGTGATCGTCCCGCTCGCGGCACCCGGCGTGTTCACCGCCGCGATCCTGACGTTCTTCTTCGCCTGGAACGACTTCGTGTTCGGAATCTCGCTGACCTCGACCGAAGCCGCCCGGCCGATCCCGGCGTCCCTGGCGTTCTTCGTCGGCGCCGACCCGTTCAACCGGCCGGCGTCCCTGCTCGCGGCGGCCGCCGTGATCGCCACGATCCCGATCATCATCATCGTCCTGCTTTTCCAGCGAAAGATCGTCGCCGGGCTGACCTCCGGCGCAGTGAAGGGTTGATACCTGATGGCTTCCATCGACATGCGAAACATCGTCAAGCAGTACGGCGACGGGTTCCCCGCCGTGAACGACGTGAGCATCGACGTGAAGGACGGGGAGTTCATGATCCTCGTCGGCCCGTCGGGCTGCGGGAAGTCCACGCTGCTGCGGATGATCGTCGGCCTGGAGGACATCACGTCCGGGGAGATGATCATCGGCGACAAGAAGGTCAACGACCTGGCGCCGCGCGACCGCAACCTGTCCATGGTCTTCCAGAACTACGCCCTCTACCCGCACCTGACGGTCTACGAGAACATCGCCTTCCCGCTCCGGCTCGCCAAGACGGACCAGAAGACGGTGGACGAGAAGGTGCGCGCGGCATCGAAGACGTTGGAGCTCGACGAGCACCTCGAGCGCAAGCCGGGCAACCTCTCCGGTGGCCAGCGTCAGAGGGTGGCGATGGGGCGGGCGATCGTACGCGAGGCCGACGCGTTCCTCTTCGACGAGCCGCTCTCCAACCTCGATGCGAAGCTGCGCGGGCAGATGCGCACCGAGATCTCCCGCCTGCAGAAGCGGATGGGCATCACCACGGTCTACGTCACCCATGACCAGACCGAGGCGATGACGCTCGGCGACCGGGTCGCCGTACTCAAGCGGGGCATCCTGCAGCAGCTCGCCACGCCGCGCGAGCTCTACGAGAACCCCGGCAACCTCTTCGTCGCCGGCTTCATCGGCTCACCGCCGATGAACTTCCTGCCGGCCACGGTGGAGGGCACGTCGGTGAAGCTGCCGTTCGGCTCCGTCGAGATCCCCGCCGAGAAGGCCGCGAAGGCCGAGGGACGCGGGCTGCTCATCGCCGGCATCCGGCCGGAGCACTTCGAGGACGCGTCCGTGATCGACTCGTCGCGGCAGGGCTCGACGTTCCGCGCCAAGGTCGATGTCGTGGAATGGCTCGGCAACGAGGCCTACGCCTACATCCCGTTCGAGGCCCCGCCGGAGGTGCAGCAGCAGCTCGCCGAGCTGGAGAGGGACCTGGAGGGCGAGGCCCTCCGCACCCAGCTGGTGATCTCGCTCGACGGCACCAGCAAGGTCGCCGAGGGCGACGAGGCCGAGATCTGGGTCAACACCTCGAAGATGCACCTCTTCGACCCGTCCACCGGCGAGAACCTCACCATCGACCTCGCCAACGCCGGCCGGGTGCCCGAGCGGATGGTGTCGACGCCCGCCTGAGGTCTGCGCCAATTTCCCCGGTGCACCGGGGATTCCGTCACTTCTCAGGCGAAACTTCACCTGAGAAGTGACAGGTTCCCCGGTGCACCGGGGGTTCCGCACGACCCCGGGCCACTACCGACCCGACCCAGGCACGTGCTTGCGCTCGACGGAGACGCCACCCCAGAAGGCCACGCCCCGGATCCGGACGGTGGGTGAGGTCTCGTCGAGCTGCGCCGCGACCAGGCCGGACGGGCCGGCGTAGCCGCCCATGATGCCGGCGCCCTCGATGACCACGTTGGTGTGCGGGCCGACGATCACCGAGGCGCCACCCATGATCGCGTGCACGGTCAGCACCACCTCCTGGGCGGCGAACTTCGCCTGTCGCAGGTCGAGGTTGGCCCCGCCCATCAGGGCGAGGACCGTCATCTGCTCCGGCACCACCCACACCCCCGTGCGGTCGACTCCGCTCAGGATGGCGAGGTGGCGCCGGCCCGCGGGGGCGGTGGGCTGGTCGCGCTTGCTCGGCAGGTCGTGGGTGATCGGCACCAGGTCGGCGTAGGTGCGGGCGGCGTACGTCGCAGCGAGCCGCTCGTCGAGCTCGTCAAGGTCGATCCGGCCGTCACCGGCGGCCTCGCGCAGCACGTCGGCGACCCGGTGGCGGTCGGCGTCGGATACTCGCAGCCGGGTCGGGTCCGGCTCCTCCAGGTCGCCGGGCACGTCAGTGGCTCCAGTGCTTGCGGAGGCCCTTGCCGGTGCCCGGCATCCCCTTGCGGACCACGGTCACCCCCGCCATCAGGGCCACGCCCTTGACCCGTACCACCGGCGAAGAGGCGTCGAGCTCGGGCTCGACCCGGTCGCGGGCCTGGTCGAAGGCACCCATGATCCCGATGCCCTGGACCACCACCTTGGTGTGCGCGTTGACGATGATGTCGATGCCGCCCATCACCGCGTTGGCGTTGATCACCACCTCCGGGGTGGCGAACACCGCCTGCCGGAGGTCGATGTCGATGCCGCCCATCAGCGTGAACGCCGTGTGGCTGGGTCCGACCTCCCAGACGCCCTTGCGGTCCTGCCCGCCCATGATCGCGAGGCTGGTGTCGTGGCGGACCACCATGCCGCCCGCCGGCGTCGCCGCGGGCCGGAGCACGGGTGCCGAGCCGGTCGGCAGGTCGAGCTGGTTGCCGGGCAGGTCGATCACGATCGGCACCAGGTCGGCGTACACCTTCGCTGCGTAGGTGGCCTCCAGCCGCTCGTCGAGCTCGTCCAGGTCGAGACGACCCTCACCGGCAGCATCGCGCAGCACCTCGGCGACCTTGTGGCGGTCGGCGTCCGAGATCCGGAGGCGTGCCGGATCGTTGGGGTCGGGCTCGGTCACCGACCCAGGGTATCCGCGGCGACCGACCCGGGGTCAGGTCGCGGCTCGATGATGCCGCGCTCGTAGGAAGGACCACGACCTGCACCCGGTCGTGCAGCCCGAGCTTGCGAGCACCCGGGCGACAGGGGTCCTGACCGTGCCCTCGGTGACGCTCAGGGTGTCGGCGATCTCGGAGCTCGACATGCCTCGGGCGACGAGCCGCAGACCTCGAGCTCCCGGGACCGTGAACCCCTCCACCGAGTCGTCCTCGTCGTGCGGTCGGACGGCGGCGACGAACCGGTCGGGTCCAGCAGGCTGTGCACGGCACCCCCGGCGGCGGTCATCAGTGCCACCAACGGGAGGACCCGCCGCCACGCGAGCGCCAGCGACCGCCTGGAACCACGATCGCGTCGATCGTGATCGGCCTGCCCACGACGGTCCACGGCGGCAGCACGGTCGAACGCAGGGTCAGGTGGATTCGGCCGGGCTCTTCACATTCGGCGCTGGAAGGAGGAATCTGGATCCGAGGCCGAGCGTCCTCGGCCGCTCGAGGGAGGTAGGCCGTGACCTCAACGATCACCCGCTTCGATGCCAGACCCGCTCCCTGCGGGAGAACCTTCGACGGGGAGCAGTTCCTGACCGAGGATCAGCAGGGCCTGGTCACCCTGGACGTCCGCTACGCATGCGGATGCCAGACCCATCGCGAAGAGTTCCACGACGGCAGCGTCCACCTGATGTCGGTCCACCACAACGGCAAGGTCCTGATGGACGAAGAGCTGCGTGGTGAGTGACCCGATAGTCCGGGCTGCACACGACGTACTGATCGTCGGCGGCGGCGGAGCAGGCCTACGTGCCGCGATCGCGATCGCGGAGACCAACCCCCGGCTCGACGTGGCGGTGATGTCCAAGGTCTACCCGATGCGCAGCCACACCGTGTCCGCCGAGGGCGGGGCTGGGGCGGCAGTCGGGGAAGGCGACAGCCTCGAACTCCACGCCTTCGACACCATCCGGGGGAGCGACTACCTGGCCGACCAGGACGCCATCGAGGCCTTCGTCAACGAGGCGCCTCGAGAGCTTCTCCAGCTCGAGCACTGGGGCTGTCCGTGGAGTCGGCAGCCCGACGGGCGCGTCGCCGTCCGGCCGTTCGGTGGCATGAAGAAGCAGCGCACCTGGTTCGCGGCCGACAAGACCGGCTTCCACATGCTGCACGCGCTGTTCCAGACGTCGCTCAAGTACCCGCAGATCATCCGCCACGACGAGGTCTTCGTCACGTCGCTGCTGGTCGAGGACGGCCAATGCGTCGGCGTCGTGGGCCTCAGCGCGCTTGGCGGCAAGTTCGAGACGCTGCGCGCAAAGTCAGTCATCATGTGCACCGGCGGCGGCGGGCGGGTCTACGCCTTCACCACCAACGCCGCCATCTGCACCGGGGACGGCATGGCGCTGGCCTACCGAGCAGGAGTGCCGCTCAAGGACATGGAGT
>JALZCZ010000149.1 GCA_030862825.1 Actinomycetota bacterium
CGGCCCGGGAGGCCCCCCGGGCCCGCGGCCCGAACGCGACGTTGTCGAGGGCGGTGAGGTGGGGGACCAGCACCTGCTCCTGGAAGACCAGCCCGACCCGGCGGTCCTGGGCGGGCTGCCCGAGAAGGTCGACACCGTCGAGCACGGCGTGACCCTCGGCCCGCACCAGCCCGGCGAGGGCATGGACCAGCGTGGTCTTGCCTGCGCCGTTGGGACCGATCACCGCGACCACGTCGCCGGGCTCGGCCGTGAGCGCGACGTCGAGGCGACCCGCCACGGTGAGGTGGAGGTCGAGGCCGGTCATGTCGTCCCCGTTCCGAGCCAACGGTCGCGCAACGCGACCAGCACGCCGATCGAGATCACCAGCATCACCAGGCTGAGCGACAGGGCGGCGTCGGTGTCGGCCTGCCGGGTGACGTAGATCAGGGTCGGCATGGTCTGGGTGGTGCCGGGGTAGTTGCCGTTGAAGGTGATCGTCGCTCCGAACTCGCCCAGGGACCGGGCCCAGCCGAGCACCATGCCGGCCGCGATGCCGGGCAGGGCCAGCGGCACCGTGACCCGGCGGAACGTCGTCCAGCGGCTGGCGCCGAGGGTGGCCGCGGCGGCGTCGTACCGGCTGCCCGCGGAGCGCAGCCCGCCCTCGATGCTGATCACGACGAACGGCAGGGAGACGAACGTGTGCGCCAGCACCACGCCCCAGGTCGTGTAGGGGAACGCAAAGCCGGTGGCGTCGAGCAGCGGCTCGCCGATGGCTCCGGAGCGTCCGAAGGCCGCGCGCAGGGCGATGCCCGCGACCACCGGAGGCAGCACCAGCGGCACCGTCACCAGCGCACGCAGCAGCCCTCGACCGGCGAAGTCGACCTTGGCGAGCAACCAGGCCAGCGGGAGCCCGAGCACCAGGCACACCAGCATCGCTGCCGTGGAGGTGATCACCGAGAGCCAGAGCGCGTCGCGCAGCGGGTCCGAGCGCAGCTGGTGCCACAGGCCCGGCAGGTCGGTCTCGGCGACCATCGCCACCAGTGGCACCAGCAGCACGAGCACGGCCAGCGCCGCCGGCACCAGGAGCAGGACCGGCGGCCGGCCGAGCTGGTCGCGCCTCATCGCATCACGAAGCCGGCCCTGCGCAGCGCGGCCCGTCCGGGCTCGGAGGTCAGCAGCTTCACCCAGTCCCGGGCGAGCTCGTCGTCCTGCGCCTGGTCCAGCGTGGCGATCCGGTAGGACGCCAGGTGCCGGTCCGCGCCCGGGATCGGCACCGTGCGCACAGCGCTACCGGCGGACCTGGCGTCGCTGCCGTAGACCAGCCCGGCCGTCGCCTCCCCGTTGGTCACCTTGTCGAGGACCGCGCGCACGTCCTCCTCGAGGCTGACCGGCTCGGCGGTGATGCCTTGCTCCGCCAGCAGCGCGACGGCCACCCGACCGCACGGCACCTCGTCCGCGCATCGGACCCAGGGGACGTCGGCAAGGTCGGCGGGACCGTCGACGTCGGCATCGGGAGTGGTCACGATCAGCAGCCGGTTGGCGGTGAACTGTCGGACGCGGTCGACGACGCCGGCGCCCTCGGCGATCGCCATCGACTCCGGGTCTGCCGTCGCGAGGACGTCGCTCGGGGCGCCGTCGGCCGCCTGCGCGGCCAGGTCGGTGCTCGAGCCGAAGGAGAGGTCGACCTCGACGTCGTGCTCCTCCTCGAAGTCGACCGCCAGCTCCTCGAAGACGTCGGTCAGGGACGCGGCGGCAAGGATGGTCAGGGTCCTGTCGTCGGCGCCGCACCCCCCCAGCGGGAGGAGCAGGGTCAGCGCGATGGGGGCTATGAGCCTTCTCATCAGGGCCGCTCCACCACGACGTTGGTGGACTTGACCGAGGCGATGGCGCGCACGCCGGGCTCGAGCCCGAGCTCCTCGGCTGCCTCCGAGCTCATCAGTGAGACCAGCCGGTAGGGGCCACAGATCATCTCGACCTGCGCCATCACGGTGTCCTTGGTGACCTTGGTGACGATCCCGGGCAGCCGGTTGCGGGCACTCACCGCCGCCGCGCGGGTGCGCACCCGGTCGGGGTGGTCGGCGAGCGACTCGGCAAGCGCGGCCAGGTCGGTGCCGGCCACCACGGTCCGGCCCTCGGCGGTCGTGGAGGGCAGCCGGCCGGCATCGACCCAGCGGCGGACGGTGTCGTCGCTGACGCCGAGCAGCTCGGCCGCTTCCGCGATCCGGTAGGTGGTCACGGTGCCATCATGCCGCATCTGCGGATGTATGGCGCTGCATGTGGCGCAGATGCGGTGACGCAAGCCCGGACGGCGGTCGATCGGTGAGGAGCCACGGCGACGAGCCTCGACACCACCTGTGAGGATGTGGCACGTGAGTCAGACGGAGGGCGGCGGCCGCTACGAGCGGTCCGCCAGCGGGCTGATCATCGCGATGGTGGTGACCGTGGCCGCGGTGATCGTCCTCGTGGTCATCCGCGACCTGATCAGCAGCGACCTCGAGGTGGAGCCCGAGGCGGTCGACTACCTCGAGAAGGTCGAGCAGGCCCAGGATGCCGGCCTCGAGCCCGCCTACCCGCCGACGCTGCCCGAGGGCTGGCAGGCGACCGGCGCGGAGGTCACGCCGGGACAGCTGCCGGGGTTCGGGCTGAGCCTGCTGACCGACGACGAGAAGTACGTGGGCGTGCGGCAGGAGGCCGACTCGGTCGACGACCTGCTCGAGGAGTACGTCGGCGAAGCGACCGACGAGGGCGGCCCGTTCGCGGTGACCGGGTCGGTCGCCACCACCTGGGCGACCTACAGCGACACCGGCGGCGACCTGGCCTACGCCGCCGAGGTGGGCGAGACGACGGTGCTCGTCTACGGCTCGGCCGACCGCTCCGACATCGAGCAGGTGGTCGGCTCGCTGACTACTCGTCCGCTACGGAGCCCTTCTCCTTCTCCATGACCGCGTCGAGGCGCTTACGGGCTCCGTCGAGCCAGTCCTGGCAGATCCGCGCCAGCTCCTCGCCTCGCTCCCAGAGGGTCAACGACTCCTCGAGTGTGCTGCCGCCGGTCTCGAGGCGGCGTACGACGTCGAGCAGCTCCTCGCGAGCCTCCTCGTAGGACGGCAGGTCGTGCTGGGGGTCAGTCATCGTCGTTCTCCTGGTCGAGTTGCTGGGTCGAGCTGACCTCGGCGTGGATCCGGCCGTCGGCCACCCGCACGCTCACCTGCGCGCCCACGGCGACCCCGGCGACGCTGGTGAGCACGTGGCCGTCGGCGTCCTGCAGCACGGAGTAGCCGCGCTCCAGTGTGGCCAGGGGTGACAGCGCCCGGGCCCGGGCCCGCTGGTGGCCGATGTCGTCGTGCGCCCGGTCGAGGGCGTGACGCACGCACCGGCGGGCCCGGTCGCGCAGCGTGTGTAGCTCGTCGGAGCGCGCGTCCAGCATCACCCGCGGGTCGGCAAGCACCGGTCGGGAGCGCAGCGCGTCGAGGCCGGCCTGCTCGCGGGCGACCAGGCTGGTCAGTGCCTGCCGCAGCCGCAGCCTGGCCTGGCCGACCCCGTGCACCTCCTGGACGACGTCCGGCACCACCAGCTTGGCGGCGTCGGTCGGCGTGGAGGCCCGCACGTCGGCGACCAGGTCGAGCAGGGGGCTGTCCGGCTCGTGCCCGATCGCGGAGACCACCGGTGTCCGGGCGGCGGCGACGGCGCGGATCAGCCCCTCGTCGGAGAACGGCAGCAGGTCCTCCACCGAGCCGCCGCCGCGGGCGATCACGATGACGTCGACCTCGGGGTGCCGGTCGAGCCGACCCAGCGCCTCGATCACCTCGGCGGCCGAGCGGTGGCCCTGCATGGCGGCGTACGCGATCTCGAAGCCCACGGCCGGCCAGCGTCGCTGTGCGTTGTCGAGGACGTCGCGCTCCGCGGCCGACTTGGGCGCGGTGACCAGGCCGATCCGGTGGGGGAGGAAGGGCAGCGGCCGCTTCCGCTCCATGGCGAACAGGCCCTCTGCGGCGAGCAGCTGACGCCGGCGCTCGAGCTGGGCGAGCAGCTCCCCGAGGCCGACCATCCGGATCTCGCGCGCGTGCAGCGAGAGGGTGCCGCGGTTGGCGTAGTAGGACGGCTTGGCGTGGATCACCACGCTGGCGCCCTCGACGAGCGGCGGGTTGAGACCGTCGAAGAGCATCCGGGAGCAGGTGACCGGCACCGAGATGTCGGCCACCGCGTCGCGCAGGGTGAGGAACACCGTGTTGAGCCCGGGCCGGCGGCTCACCTGGGCCACCTGTCCCTCGACCCACACCGCGCCGAGCCGGTCGACCCAGCCGGCGATCGCGTTCGCGATCTGCCGGACGGGTGCCGGGGCCTGCGGCGAGGTCTCGAGGGCCATGCGCGTGACCCTATGGGGTGGCGCCGACGGTTCGCTGCGCCCGTCGGCGGTCCGTAGACTCGCCCCCATGACCACCGATCTGGGCACGCCGCTCGTTCTCTCGCCGGGGGACGCCGAGAAGGCCGTCCTGCTGGCGGCCCCGCGCGGCTACTGCGCGGGCGTCGACCGGGCGGTCGTCACCGTCGAGAAGGCGCTCGACCTGTACGGCGCTCCCGTCTACGTGCGCAAGCAGATCGTGCACAACAAGCACGTCGTGTCCGACCTGGAGTCGCGCGGTGCGATCTTCGTCGAGGAGCTCGACGAGGTGCCGGCCGGACAGACCGTGGTGTTCTCGGCGCACGGCGTCTCGCCCGAGGTGCACCGCCAGGCCGAGGAGCGCGAGCTCAAGACGATCGACGCGACCTGCCCGCTGGTGACCAAGGTGCACCACGAGGCGAAGCGCTTCGCCGGTGACGACTACGACATCCTGCTGATCGGTCACGAGGGCCATGAGGAGGTCGAAGGCACCGCCGGCGAGGCACCCGACCACATCCAGCTCGTGCAGAGTCCCGCCGACGTGCCCGGCATCCAGGTGCGCGACCCGGCCCGCGTTGCCTGGCTGTCGCAGACCACGCTGTCGGTCGACGAGACCCTGGAGACGGTGGCGGCGATCCGCGAGCGGTTCCCGCTGCTGCTCGACCCGCCCAGCGACGACATCTGCTACGCCACCCAGAACCGACAGCTCGCGGTCAAGGAGATCTCCACCGACGCCGACCTGGTGATCGTGGTGGGGTCCGGCAACTCCTCCAACTCGGTCCGGCTGGTCGAGGTCGCGCTCGAGGCCGGCGCCAAGGCGTCGTACCGCGTCGACGACGCGTCCGAGATCGACGAGTCCTGGCTCGAGGGGGTCCGCAACGTCAGCGTCACCTCGGGAGCCAGCGTGCCCGAGGACCTCGTCGACGGGGTGCTGGAGTTCCTGGCCGAGTGCGGCTACCCCGACGCCAAGGCCGTGCACACCGCCGAGGAGTCGCTGATCTTCGCGCTTCCCAAGGAGCTCCGCCGCGACCTCAAGGCGGCCGGCCGCTCCTAGGGGCCGGCCCCCAGCTGATGGCTCGCTTCGTCGACATCCATCCCGACAACCCGCAGCCCCGGGCGCTGCAGCAGGTGGCGGCGGCGCTGCGCGACGACGCGCTGATCGCCTATCCCACCGACTCGGGCTACGCGCTCGGCTCGCGGATCGGCAACCGCGACGGCCGCGACCGGATCCTGCGCATCCGAGGCCTCGACGAGCGGCACCACTTCACGCTGGTGTGCAAGGACTTCGCCCAGCTGGGACAGCTGGTGCACGTGGACAACTCGGCCTTCCGGGCGATCAAGGCGTCGACCCCCGGGCCCTACACCTTCATTCTGCCCGCGATGCCGGAGGTGCCGCGTCGGCTGCTGCACCCGAAGAAGCGGACCGTCGGCGTACGCATCCCCGACCACCAGGTCGTGCGGGCCCTGCTGGAGGAGCTGGGCGAGCCTTTGCTCTCGAGCTCGCTGATCCTGCCGGGCGAGGAGGAGCCGCGCACCCGGGCGTGGGAGATCAAGGAGGATCTCGACAACGACGTCGACCTGGTGATCGAGACCGGCGACACCCCCGCCGAGCCGACCACCGTGATCGACTGGTCGTCCGGCTCTCCCGAGGTGGTGCGCCACGGCGCCGGTGACCCGAGTCGGTTCGAGTAGTCAGGTCAGCTGGTGACCCGCTCGGCCTCTCGCTCGCGGATCGCGACCACGCGCTGGCGCACGAAGAGCACGGCGAGGCACAGGGCGTAGCCGGCCAGGAGGGCGAGGCTGTGGTGTGAGAGCCCGGAGACTGTGGCCTGCACCAGACCGTCGTCGGGCTCACCGATCGCCGCCGGCCGGGTGATCGCGAGCAGCATGAACAGCCCGCCCATCAGCAGTGGCGGCAGCACGCCGACCACGAAGAAGTCGTCCGGCCGGACGGCCAGCGCGAGCGCGATGCAGAGCGCGACGAAGCAGAGGTCGAACAGCACGCCGACCCTCACGTTCGTGGCGACATCGGCCACGACCACGGTCAGGGCCAGCGCGAACCCGAGCGCGACGACCTCGCGGCCGGACTCGCGCCCTTCCTCCCACAGCGTGCGGGTCGGGGTCACAGCGCCACGTTATGTCGCCCGTCGGGCTCGTCCGGAGCGGCGCGCCGGTCGACGGCCCGGAGCTCCACGGGCCGCGGCGACGGCAGGTCATCGACGGTCACCCCGAGGTCGCCGAACCGGCGGGCGGTCACCAGCACCCGCGACTCCAAGGACCCCATGGCGCGGTTGTAGTGCTCGACGGAGGCGTTGAGCGAGCGGCCGACGTGGTCGAGGTGACCGGTGAGGGTGCCGAGCCGGGCGTGCAGGTCGCGGCCAAGGCGGTGGATCTCCTGGGCCTGCTCGGCCAGGGCCTCGTGGGTCCAGCCCTGGGCGACGGTGCGGAGCAGGGCGATCAGGGTGGTCGGCGTCGCCAGCACGACCTGGTGTCGGGCCGCGAACTCGATCAGGTCGGGATCGGTCTCCAGTGCCGCGGCGAGGAACGACTCGGCCGGCACGAACAGCACCACGAACTCCGGCGTCGTCGGCAGCGCGCGCCAGTAGGCCTTCGAGGCCAGGGTGGTGATGTGGGTGCGCAGCTGGTGGGCGTGGCGGCCCAGGTGGCGGGTCCGGTCGGCGTCGTCGTCGGTGCTGGTCGCGTCGAGGTAAGCGTCGAGCGGGACCTTGGCGTCGACCACGACCTGCCGGTCACCGGCCAGGTGCACCACCAGGTCGGGTCGCAGCGCGCCGTCCTGGAGCCGCGCCTGTTCGGTGAAGTCGCAGCGCTCGACCAGGCCGGCGAGCTCGACTGCGCGGCGTAGGTGCAGCTCGCCCCAGCGGCCGCGCACCTGCGGCTTGCGCAGCGCGGTGGACAGGGTCTGCGTCTCGCGGCGCAACGACTCGGTCGACATCCGCATGTCGAGCACCTGCTCGTTGAGCTGGCCCTGCCAGCTCGACCGCTGGTGGTCGATCTCGCGCAGCTGATCGCTGAGACGGTCGAGTCCCTGCATCACCTCGGCCTGATCCACCATGCCGTGCCCCACAGCCTCGACGTGGCCGGGCCGCGAGCGCACCCACAGCGCACCGCCCAGCCCGCCCATCGCCAGGCCGATCGCCAGGCCGGCCAGCAAGATCAGGATCTCCATGTCTTTGATGATGGAGGCGACCACCGACATAGCTCGGGATTGGACGTGCTGCGGTTTCCCCGGTGCACCGGGGAAACCAGCGCTTCTCAGGGGAAGCTTCCCCCTAGACGGTATGTCGTGACCGGCTCGTGGTGAGTTGGTTGCGGGCCGGGGCCTCACTCACAGAGATTCGTGGGTTACCGAGCAGGGGCCGCCTGCTCGGCCTATCCGACAGTTGTGGGAGGCCCCGGTGTTTACCGAGCGTACGAGCGTTGGGCTCGACGTGCACGCGCGATCGGTCGCGGCAGCAGCGATCGACGGTGTCACGGGCGAGCTTTTTCAGACGAAGCTGACTCCGTCCTACGAGCACGTCCGGTCCTGGATTGGGGACCTGCCTGGGCCCGTTGCGGTGGCCTACGAAGCCGGGCCGACCGGTTTCGGCTTGTACCGGCACCTGATGGGCGCGGGCATCAGGTGCGAGGTCGTCGCGCCGAGCAAGCTGCAGAAGCCGGCTGGCGACCGGGTCAAGACCGACGCCAAGGATGCCGTGCATCTGGCTCGGCTGTTGCGGCTGGACGAGATCACTGCGGTGGCGATCCCGACCGTGGACCAGGAGGCGGCCCGCGACCTGGTGCGTGCCCGGGAGGACTGCCGTGGCGATCTGATGCGGGTCCGTCACCGGTTGTCGAAACTGCTGCTGCGCCACGGGATCGTCTACTGCGACGGCGACGCGTGGACCGGCAAGCACGACACCTGGCTACGGACCGAGGCCTTCAGTCAGCTGAATGACCGAGCGACCCGGGTGACCTTCGACAACGACTACGAGGCCGTCCTCGGGACCAAGGCTCGTCGCGACCGGTTGGACGTAGCGATCGAGGAGATGGCGGCCGAGAGCGAGTTCACCCCGGTCGTGCGCCGCCTGGGCTGTCTTCGTGGGGTCAGCATCCTGACCGGTTTCGCGCTCGCGGTCGAGATCGGCGACTGGCACCGGTTCACCGGCCGCACCATCGGCACCTTCGTCGGACTCACACCGAGCGAGCACTCCTCGGGAGAATCGAAGAACCGTGGATCGATCACCAAGACCGGCAACGGCCACGCCCGCCGGCTGCTGGTCGAGGCCGCGTGGCATCACCGACCCCGCTACCGGGTCGGCAAGACCATGCGGGACCGCTGGGACCTGGCACCAGCGGCCGCACGGATCCGCGGCGACGAGGGCAACCGACGGCTGCACCAGCGCTGGGTCCGGTTCATCGAACACCGCAAGCGGCACAACGTCGCGAACGTCGCCGTCGCGCGAGAGCTGGCCGGCTGGTGCTGGTCCCTCGCGATCCTCGACGACAGCTGACCAGCGACCCACCGACGGCTTCGACAGAGATGTTCTCGGTGGCAGCGCGTGGAGCGACCCGCGTGACTTCTATGAGCAGGCCCCTGAGGTCCACGCTCGTTCCTAGACAAGCGAGCCCGCTCCAGCCGAAACACCGTCCTGCGGTAACCAACCCGCGAATATCAGACTGACCCGCGCGTCGCCAACGACACGCTCGCCGAGAACGATCCGCCGAAGCAAGAGGCGCCCGCCCGCAACAAGCGAGACGGGCGCCTCACCCTGCCCTTGACAGGAAGCCACGCCATATCAGAAGTGATAGTTTCCCCGGTGCACCGGAGATCCCCGGGTCACCCGCCCACACCCCCTCAGTCCAGGTCCACGATCACCGGGGCGTGGTCGGACGCGCCCTTGCCGGCCCGCTCCTCGCGGTCGATCCGGCCGCCGGTGACGCGGGTGGCGAGCAGGGGAGAGGCGAGCACGAAGTCGATCCGCAGGCCACGGTTCCGCTCGTAGCGCTGCCGGTAGTAGTCCCAGTAGGTGTAGACCTCCGGGCCTGGCGCGTGCGGCCGGACCACGTCGACGTAACCGTCGTCCAGGAACCGCTGGAACGCCGCCCGCTCGGCCGGCGTCACGTGGGTCGACTTCGCGAACTGCGCCATGTCGAAGACGTCCTCGTCGAGAGGGGCGATGTTCCAGTCGCCGACCAGCGCGGTCGGCTGGTCGAGCCAGTCGTGTGCCGCCTCGCGGAGATGGGCCAGCCAGTCGAGCTTGTAGACGTAGTGGGGGTCCCCGGGCTTGCGACCGTTGGGCACGTACAGCGACCACACGCGTACGCCGCCGCACGTGGCCCCGATCGCCCGCGCCTCGGCCGCCAGCGGGTCGCCCCAACTAGGCATGCCGTCGAACCCGACCTGCACGTCGTCGAGTCCGACCCGGCTGATGATCGCCACGCCGTTCCACTGGTTGGTGCCGACCGCGGCCACCTCGTAGCCCATCGACTGCAGCCCCATCAGCGGCAGCTGGTCCTCGCGCGCCTTGGTCTCCTGCAGCGCCAGTACGTCGAGGTCGTGCCGCTCCAACAGCGCCTCCACGCGGTCGATGCGCGAGCGCAGGGAGTTGACGTTCCAGGTGGCGAGGCGCACGGGGTCAGCGTACGGAGTCGCCGCGAGCCCCGTGGGATGCGGATACTGCTCCACATGCTGGGTCACTCACCGCGCTCGGTCAGCGCCGCCGAAGGTACGCGCGCCGCCGTGGCCGGCCTCGTGGTCGTCTACTGGCGCAAGGGCTGCCCGTACTCGCGGCGGCTCCGTCTGGTGCTCGGGCGTCGAGGACGCAAGGCCGTCTGGGTGGACATCTGGGCGGACCCGGCGGGGGCGGCGTTCTGCCGCAGTGTCAACAACGGCGACGAGACGGTCCCGACCGTGCTTATCAATGGACGGCCCCACACCAACCCGTCGCCGCGGCTGGTCCGCGCCGCCCTGGGCTGACCGTCCGTCTCAGCCGGCCCGGCCCAGCACCATCGGGACGATGACCGCGTCGACGTACGCCTTCCGACGCGCCGCCGTGTCCAAGCGCGGCGGGCCGTCCGGGGTCAGCAGCAGCGACTGGGTGAGCCGGGCCAGGGTGTGGCCAACGGCGCCGGCATTGCTGGTATCGCCGTTGCCGACGTAGGCGCGGAGCTTGACGATCCGGTCGGCGACCAGCCCGGCAGCGAGGTCGATCGCGTCGCCGGCCCGCGCGGTCAGCCCGACCAGAGTGTCGTCGGGGTCCTTCACCATCAGCTGCTGCAGGAGCCGGTTGTCGCGGAGCTCGCCGATGGTCACCGAGAAGAACGTGAGCACGTACGCCGCCGGGTCGAAGCCAGGCGTGCCCGGTGGCGGCACGTCGCCGATGGCGTCGGTGATCCGGGCCAGCACCCGGCTCGTCTCCTGCAGGATCGCGCCGGCCACGATCTGGTCCTTGGTGCCGAGCCGGCGATAGAGGGTGGCCCGGTTGACCCCGGCGCGACGGGCGATGTCGTCGGCACTGGTACGACGTACGCCGGTCAGCACGAACTGCTCGACAGCGGCGTCGAGCAGTGCCGCGTCCCCGTTCATCACGCCATCCCCCCTTGCATCCGTGCAACAAACTCTGCGACATTGTTGCACATGGTCGCCGCCCCGCAGGAGCACACGCACGTCCCTCGCGAGCGCGACTCCGGGCTCGGGCTAACCGACTTCGTGGGCGAGCAGATGCTGATGCTCGGCGCGGGGTCCACGGTGATGTACCAGCTCGCGATGAAGGGCGTCGGCCTCGGTGTGGCCGAGCACTCGACCACCCTGAAGCGACCGTTCGACCGGCTGCGGACGACGCTCACCTACGTCTTCGTGATGAGCCTCGGCACCGAGGAGGAGAAGCAGGCCGTCGCCCGGATGGTCAACAAGATGCATGCCGGGGTGAGGTCGCCGGGCCGCTACTCGGCGTACGACCCCGAGCTCCAGCTGTGGGTGGCCGCCACCCTGGCCCGTAACGGCGAGTGGCTCTTCGAGAAGGTCTTCGAGCCGATGGACGAGGCCACCAAGGAGCGCTGCTACCGCGAGTCGTGGATCTTCGGCACCGCCCTGCAGGTGAGACCGGAGATGTGGCCGCAGACGCGCGCCGAGTTCGACGTCTACTGGAAGGAGTCGCTCCAGAAGCTCGAGCCCGACCCGGTCGTGCAGGACTACGCGCGGCAGCTGCTCGACCCCCACGGCGCCCCGCTGCTGGTGAGGCTGTCCCTCCCGGTGCAGAGCCTGATGACGCGCGGCAACCTCGACCCCGGCACCCGCGAGATCCTGGCGCTGCCGTGGTCGCGGCGCGACCAGCGGCTCTACGACGCGTTCTGGAAGGTGTTCGTGCCGGTCTACCGGCTGGTGCCGCGGCCGCTGCGCCAGGCACATGCCCACATCGTGCTGCGCGACATGCGGCGCCGGATGCGCCAGGGCAAGCGCGTCATCTGAGATTCGTCCGCCGCCCTCGACCCTCCGTAGACTCCCCGCCCGTGGCACTCACCATCGGCATCGTCGGGCTCCCTAACGCGGGCAAGTCCACCCTCTTCAACGCCCTGACCAAGAACAACGTGCTCGCGGCGAACTATCCGTTCGCGACCATCGAGCCGAACGTCGGGGTTGTCGGCGTACCCGACGACCGGCTGCCGAGGCTCGCCGAGGTGTTCGGGTCGGCCAAGATCCTCCCGGCCACGGTGGAGTTCGTGGACATCGCCGGCATCGTGCGCGGGGCGTCCGAGGGTGAGGGTCTGGGCAACAAGTTCCTCTCCCACATCCGGGAGTCCTCCGCGATCTGCCAGGTGACCCGGGTCTTCCGCGACGAGGACGTCACCCACGTCGAGGGTGAGGTCAACCCCGGCAACGACATCTCCACGATCTCGACCGAGCTGATCCTCGCGGACCTGCAGACCGTCGAGAAGGCGATCCCGCGGCTGGAGAAGGAGGCCCGCGGCGACAAGGACCTCGCCGCCAACCTCGAGGCCGCCAAGGAGGCGCTTGGCCATTTGGAGGCCGGCACGCCGATCATCGCCACCAACATCGACCGCTCGCTGATCCGCGACCTGTCGCTGCTCACCGCCAAGCCGTTCATCTACGTCTTCAACTGCGACGCCGACGAGCTCGCCGACGACTCCCTCAAGGCGAAGATGCAGGACCTGGTAGCGCCCTCGGAGGCGATCTTCCTCGACGCGAAGTTCGAGTCCGAGCTGGTCGAGCTGGGCGACGACGACGAAGCCCGCGAGATGCTCCACGAGATGGGCGTCGACGAGCCCGGCCTCGACGTGCTCGCCCGCGTCGGCTTCGACACCCTCGGCCTGCAGACCTACCTGACCGCCGGCCCCAAGGAGTCGCGGGCCTGGACGATCAAGAAGGGCGCCACCGCCCCCGAGGCGGCCGGGATCATCCACACCGACTTCCAGAAGGGCTTCATCAAGGCCGAGATCGTCTCCTTCGACGACCTGATGGAGGCCGGCTCCATGCTCAAGGCCAAGGAGGCCGGCAAGGTGCGCATGGAGGGCAAGGACTACGTGATGGCCGACGGCGATGTCGTGGAGTTCCGCTTCAACGTGTGAATTGGCGCGTTTGCGCAGGTCAGAGTAGGTATGGCCCCTTCCAGTCCGCACAGAGTCCGCAAGAATTTCAGCAGGAGGTGCCTTGCCAGGCCCGTCGAGGCTCGACACGTTGGGTCCAGCGACCCGGCCAACATGCGCACGACGACCGCCTGGGTTGGGTCGATCCGCGTCAGCCCTCGCCCTTGCAGTCGGATCCGCCTGGCGGGCTGCTCGGCACGCCGGGTGAGGCGACCGACGAGGTCCGACTCGACTTTCACCACGTGTCGGGAGGTCAGTGACCGGACGTGTTCGGGCACGTCGGGTGAGGCGAGCAGCCGAACGCAACGGTCGGCAGCGCGGGCGGTCACGTCCTCGGCGAGCTCGATCCGCGCCGCGGGCTCGGCAACCAGGTTGGTCTGTGCCAGCAGGACCTCGACCTTGCCGCGAATGTCCGCGGCGTTCCACGCCGAGCGCTTGGCCCCGAGCTGCGAAATGACCCAGTCGGCCGCCCCGTCGCGGTTTGATCCAGGCGACCTGCGTTGCCTCCGGCAGGGCGGGGGCAGCTGGGTCGCGATAGCCCAGGACGCGCAGCTCAGTGTTCCACCGATCGACCAGGTCAGCGCCGTCGGTGGGGACGACCTTGTCGGGCCGCGCATCGGCCCATGCCCGCCGGTCCCACGCCTCCCGCAGCCGCGGCCCCGGCTCCTGGCCGGGATGCTCGCGCCGCCACTCGGCTTCGTACCTATCGATGTTGCGGTGGATCTGACTGGTACGAGCGCTGAAGGCACCGACGTATGGCGCGAGCTGCTCGATCTCCCCGGTCTCGGAATCCAGGGTGTAGCCGCGTGCGGCGAGGACCGCCCGGGACTCCGGGTCGGTGGCGACCGCGGCGTGCCCGATGCCGTTGATCGCATCGATCATGTCGCGCACCCCCACCGAGTGCAGGCCCCGCCAAGCGCCCCCCGCCCAGATGCGGGCGTTGACCTGGAGGTGCAAGTGCCGATGCGGGTCGCCAGCCCGCGACGTGTAATGCCTGATTACCGCGGCCTCGATCCTCTCCACCGGAGCCTGCACCTGTCGTCCTCGCGGACCTACCCGGGTCGTCGCGTGTTGTGCGACCCAGCCGACGATCTCGATGGCGGCCTTGTCCTGGGCTTCGTCCAAGGCGGCCGAGATCTCCGGGTGCAGCGCGGCGGCCAGCGACCAGGTCTTCGGGCCGTTGACGGTGACCTCGACGAACCGCAACGCGATCGCGTCCTCGCGGACCCGACCCTTCTTGCGACCGGTGTCGACGTCGACCCCGGCGACCCACTGCTCGTAGGTCTCGCCGTCCATCAAACCGGCTCCCGTGACGCCATCCGGGGTCGCCGTAAGGCGCTCGGCGACGCCGGTGCCCTCGCCGAGGTAGTAGTCGTCCGCGCGGGAGCGGTCCCGCTCTACGTAGGCCCGGGCAGCCTTCGCTGCGCCGCGGTAGAACTTCACCCCGCCGTGCACCCGGACCACCGCCTCCACGACGTCCGTCGACAACCAACGGACCCCTAGAAATGCCGCGTGGGCCGCCCGATCACGGGCGACCCATCTACGAACCTTCGTAGCATGCGTGCCGCTCGAAGGGGAGTGGGTGAGATGGCCAGAGGGCGAGGTATCTGAGAGAGATTCCAGGGACCGTAGATAGTCAACGAGAATCGAGGATCCGGAGATCGGGTCCAGGGGAAGCCAAGGATCGGTGGTGCAGAAGAAGTCGTCCGCCCATGCGGGCCCGTAGGAGGCGCCCTTCCCGGTTTATTGGCCACCGGTCGGGGCATACGGGACCGAGTGTCCAAAGTCAGCCCGCCCTTAGCCGCGCTCCCCGCAGGAGGTTCCCCTTACGGACATCCACGAGGTTGGTCGACGACCATCTCGATCGAGAGACCGCGCCCGGTCCGCGGCAAGCGCTGATGGCCGCGCCGAGCCGAACGGTACGCGGCTACTTGAGAGGGCGGTTGGTCTGAGTATGCGTTTCGTCGTCTCGAGCCCCGGCAAGCGACGCAGCCGGCAATCGCGGAGTGACGCACCAAGCGAGCACTTTGATCACGCCACGACAGGATGTTTCGAACGTACCCATCCCGGAAGTCGGGACCGGGCGGCTATCGGAGCCGGCGGCGCGATGAACTGTTTTGTGGTGGGGAAGAGCACAAGACCCAGAGCTCGACTGCGGCGTCGACCAGGAACCCGTGGTCACGACGCGAGGTCCCGGCACAACGGGAACCGTGCCTCTGGAACACGGGACGGTGAGCCCGCAAGGTCGGGGGACCACGTTGATCAACCGGAGGTTCCGATGACCACCTTGACCGTCCCCCGCGCCACTCGGGCCGCGCTGCCCTCGGCCCTTGCCCTGTCCGGCTTGGCAGGAGCCGTGTTGTTCCTGGTGGGCCAGGCACTGCTACCGAATCTCCCGATGTCGATCGGGAAGGCGTTCCCGCTGATGGTCGAGCACCGCGACCAGCTGATGGCGGCGCGGCTGTTCACCGCCGCGGGAGCGTTCCTGCTGGCGCCCGCAGCGGTCGGGTTCGCCCGGTTGGTGCCCAGGGGAGCTCGCGGGTCGCGGCTGTTACGACTCGGTGCCGGACTCTTCGGCATCGCCACGTTCTCCAATGCGTTGAGCCAGGCCGTCTCCGGCTACGCCACGTTCACGGTCACCGCCCCGGGCTTCGACACCGATGCCGGACGGCTCGTGGTGAACCGCATCGAGACCGGCCTCGTGGCGGTGCCGCTGGGCTTCTGGTCCATTCCGGCCTTCGCCATCGGCATGCTGCTGATGGCCGCTGCGCTGTTCCGGTCGCGCCGGGTGCCGACCTGGCTGCCAGTCCTGCTCGCCGTCGGAACCGTCCTCGCGGGCGCCCTCGCCGGACGAGGGGCCACGGTCGCGCTGACCCAGGCGCCGGCCACCGTCGCGCTGATCGTGATGGCGCTTCGGATCCCGGATCTCGACGAGAGCTGAGCGCACGCAGCGGATCTGCAGCAGACTGACGCCCGATGACCACCATGTCCCTCGCCCGTTGGACTCCCGTCCACGGTCCCGTCCTGGGGGCGTGGGCGTGCGGGCTGCTGGCGGCGGGCGGGCTGGTCCTCGCGGTCGTGACCGACCCGCACACGGCGTTGACCGGCCACGCCTACGAGGACACCGCCACCGCCGTGATGTGGGCCTTCCTGGCCGGACTGCTGCTGGGACAGACCCGGCATCCGGCCGCCCGCATCTTCCTTGCGGTCGCGTGTTGTGCCGCCCTCGCGGTCGCGGCT
>JALZCZ010000168.1 GCA_030862825.1 Actinomycetota bacterium
GTCCGGGTCCCGACCGGTCCGGCGTCCGCACCAGGCCATCGCGACCAGGAACACCACCGCGCCGGCCGCCAGAGCCGTGACGAGGGGCGGGACGGGTAGCGCGTACGACTCGGTCAACGGGTGCGCGCGCCACACGCGGTCATCGTACGAGGCCATCGACGATTGCTCATCGCTCAGTCGACGAGTAACCTCGACGGGGCCTGGAGGTATGCCATGCATACGGTTTTCCGACTCCTGATCGTTCTCTGCCTGGCCGCCCTTACGGTCGCGGTGTTGCCCGCGGCAGTGGCCGACCACACCGACCCGCGGACACCGCTCGCGCCCACCGAGGGCTCGACCGCTGAGGGGATGACCCGCGGTGAGGGCACCTGGCAGCACATCGACAACTTCCCCGGCCTCGCCAGCCCGGCGCTCACCGGCGGTGGTACCGACCTTGAGTTCTTCTCACCCGCTCGCACCGACGACGTCTACGGCGCGTTCGGCACCCTCGGCCAGGACGAGGCCGGCAGCGTCGGCCAGCGGATCCTGCGGCTCACCAGCGACGGGGAGGTCCGTCCCGGCTGGGTCGCCGACCACGGCTCAGCGCACTGCCAGATCGCCAACACCAGTGTGACCGGTCTGCAGCACGACTCCCAGGTCGCAGCGATGGGGCGGGTACGGCTGCTCACCGACACCACCGACGCGCTCGGCAGGTGTCACGACCCCGACGGTGGCGGCATCGAGATCATCGACGTCACCCGCATCGCCGACCCGGCGTTCGAGCCGCGCGAGGTGCATCTGGTCCGGTTCGCCGGCTTCTCCCACACCCACACCGTCGACACCGACCGGCCGTGGCTCGTCTACAACAGCAGCTCGGACTTCGCGGACCGCAACTGGATCGACGTGATGGACATGCGGTCCTGCTTCGGCGCGGCCACCTGGTCACTGGACAAGCGGCGAAGCGAGTGCCAGCCGGTGGTCTACCGGATCCCCTTCCAGGACGACTGGACCAAGCAGCGGGACCAGACCACCGGTGACCTGGAGAACGGCTCCGCCGCCTGCCACGACATCACCTACGCGGACGGCCGGCTCTACTGTGCGGGGCTCAACGCGACACTGATCCTCGACGTTTCCAACCTGGTCGTGCGCGGCAAGGTGCAGGGCAGCCCACTGACCTGCGTCGAGCGCCCCGGCACCCGCACGCAGGCCTCCGTCACCGACTGCGCAAGTGCCCCGTTCGATCCCCAGACCGACCGGCCCGCCGCAACCGGGTGGCGCTTCCTCGGCACGTTCCAGCACCCGGGCCGCGACTGCCTGCCCGGAGCGGACGTCCGCACCTGCAACTCCAACAACTTCGTCCGGTCGGACCAGGGCGTCTCCGTCTCCCACGAGGCCGACCCGACCGCTGACCACCAGCTGATGTTCGTCACCGACGAGCGCGGTGGCGGTGTCGTGCCGCCCGGTTCGTCCTGCGAACCCGGCATCGACAACCCCTTCGGCAACGGCGGTGCGCACGCCTTCGACATCGGCGACCCGTCCTCGATCGACTACGCCACCGGCCCCGACGGGAGCAAAGCGGTCTACATCAGCGATGCCGTCGTACCCGCTCCGACGTTCTGCGACATCCACGTCATCGAGCACGTCCCGGACGAGCAGCGGTTCATCGCGGCCTACTACACGCAAGGCATCAAGATCGTCGACTACTACGTCGATGCGGAGGGCCACGTGCAGTACGTCGAGCGCGCGTCGCTGACGCTTCCCAACGCCAACACCTGGGCGGCCGAGGACTTCAAGGTCGTCGACAACGGCAACGGCACCAAGACCTACTTCATCGCCACCGACGACATCCATCGGGGCATCGACGTGGTCAGCTGGACCGGCCCCAGCCGGGAGACCGCCAGCCCGCCCGCAGAGGTCTCGAGCGCGTCGTTCGGGAACGTCGCGCTGCTAGCGCTGGCCGGCCTCGTGCTGCCGGCGGCGGCGGTGTACGGACGTCGGCGCCGATCGGAGCGTTGAGGTAGCCCTCAGCCCCTCTGCCGCAGCCACTCGTCGTACGGCACCGGCGCGGCGTCCTGCTCCGCCTGGGTGACGATGCACTCGGTCATCCAGGTTCGGAGCGAGACCATCTCCGGTGTGGACCGCGGGATCAGCAGCTGGTGGGTCTCGCAGATCTCATCGGCCAGGTTGTCCGCAGCCAGGAGCTCGCGGACGCTGGAGGCCATCTCACGGGGCAGCGTCATCTCGATGTCGACGTGCTCCAGCCCCGCCGCGGCGGCATCCAGCGCGGTCCGGCGGCCGATGTGCCGCGCGAAGACCGGCCGTGCCACCAGTCGCTCGATGAGCCGGCCCAGCTCCCGCGGCTGGATCACGCCCACGTCGGAGTCGATGAGCTGCAGCTCCCGGATCAGGTCGTCGAGCCGCTGGTCGACGCGAAGCCCCAGCTGCACCGGGCACCGGAGCATGCGCACCGTCGCCCAGTCCGCAGGCAGGTTGTCCGTCTCCGGCATCGTCGCGCCACGGATGGCCACCACCGGAGGTCGGACCTCGTGCTCGACGCCGTCACCGGCGAGGTCCGCCCAGATCCGTCGCCCGTCGGCTCGCTCCTCGATGCCCCAGGACTCCGCCAGGACCGACACGATCGCCAGCCCGCGCCCCGTGGTACCCAGAGCCTCGAGGGCGGGCACCTCGTCGGACCTCATAACCGGGGGCGGGGCCACCGCCGGGACCGGGACCAGCCCGCCGGCATCTTCGACGCTGAGCCGCACGGCCGGCTGGAGATCGCTCATCCCTACGCGCATGTAGGGGCTGCCGCTGTGCAGAGCGGAGTTCGCCGCCATCTCGGTGACGCACAGCGCTGCATCGTCGACGAGGTGCGCGCGGCCCCAGTCCACGAGCCCGTCGGTGACGAACCGCCGCGCTCCGGGGACGCTGGAGACTTCCGCGGCAAGACGGACCCGCAGCTCACGATTGCCACGGCGGGGCACGGACGTCATGGAGGCATTGTGCCCCGAGGGGCGCCCCTAGACCGTCCGCCGACCTTGCACCGGACTTCCCAGCTCACGCACGACGCCCTTCTGCCGGCGCGGGTGGATTCCTGCCCGAGGACGTGCCGGGCGAGTTGCTCGTGGCGGCGTGCGAGCGGGCGAGCTGTCTTCACGGTCTGGATGCCCACGAACAGGTATCTCGACCGTTCAGGGCAGAAGCGTGATGGTCACCGGTGCGTCGTTCTCCTCCTGGCCGACCACCATCTCCCCGGAGGCCCCGGCGTACTCGCCGGTGCCACCGGTGACGGCGTAGGCCTCCTCGCCGGGGTCGATACCAGGGATCGGCTCGTGCAGGCCGACGTTCTCGAACGCCAAGGTGCCCCCGTCGACCAGCGCAAGCCCGGAGCAGGTCTGGCCGTCGTACGTCGGGTCGGCAACCGTGCAGTCCATCAGCATCCGGCCGGCGACCTTCCCGTCGCTCTCCAGCGTCATCGCGGCCATGTGGTGGCCGCCGAGCGACGTGCCGTTCTTGCCACCGCCGACCTGGTCGTAGTCGCCACCCTCGCCGTCCAGCGTGAACGTGAGGATCGTCGGTTCGTCCTTGTCGGACGTCTGGGCCTCCGAGGTGCCGGAGCACGCGGACAGGGTGCCGACTGCGGCAAGTGCGACGACGAGCAGGGATGCGTTGCGAGGACTGACGGCCATGAGGGGCTCCTTCGAGTTGGTGTGCTGTGGTGGCACCAGCCTCGGTCCGGGGTCCCGGCCGGGTCGTCATGAGCGGGAGCGGTCTTCGTGGTCCTACCGGATGAGCGGCGGCGTCACTCCTGCGGATGACGCGCTCCGCCACCCTCGCTGAGCGCGTACGTCGCCACCCACGCCGTGGGGCCCTGCCAAGCTTTCCGCAGCGGACTGTCGAAGGCGGGCCCCTCCACGATCCGCCGCGCGCACGCCGTGCACCCAGTCGCAGCGCTCCAGACGGAGTACGCGCTGTGGACGCGAGACCCGGAGGCCGAGCCGCTTCCGCTGCTGCGTGAGCTCGGCCTCGCCGCGGGCGCCCGCCATGACGAGGCCAGCATGTCCACCAGCGACAGCTGACGCCACGCGCTCGCAGCGTCCTGGGGCCGCAGCTCAGCGCGGAGTCACCGACCCCGGCCCTCACCGTCAGTCGGCGTCCCCCCGATGAAGTCGTCCAGCTGGAGCCAGGGTGTCGGTGCCGTCGAACCCGGCGTACGCCGTGACCTCCCGTGGTCCCAAGGCTGCCCTCTTCGACCATCTCGGCATCAATGTCCACCTCTGGGCGACGTGAACCTCTGGCCCTGACAGCACCGAGCCGTGACCTCGACCACGTTCCTGCGTTGGACCTCATAGGGACGACCCATTCACCGTCGTCCGTCTCGTCTCGGAAGGACCTACCCATGTGGAGATCCCGCAGCGCCGCCCTCGTGAGCGCAGCGACCGCGCTCGCCGTCACTTTCACGGTGGCACCAGCAACCAATGCCACGCCGCTGTCGACAGCTGCCGACGTGGGTGGAGACCACTCCCATGACTACACCGACGTCAGAGACTCGACGCTGGTCCGGCCGACCAAGGCGCAGCTCGACGCCGTGTCCGACATCGTCCGGGCCGTCACCCGGGGTGCGCGCGTGACCTATGACGACCGGTTCGGCACCCCCCGGACGGTGTACCCGAACGCCGGCACGCTGACCGAGGCGCGCAGCGGCAAGGCCGTGGACGTGGCACGTCAGTGGCTGTCGGACAACCGCGCGGCCCTCGGCCTCAGCAGCGCTGATATCGCGGCTCTGGTGAGCACCCGTGACCACGTGCTCGGCACCGGCACCCACGTCCTCGGCTTCCGCCAGACCTTTGGCGGTGTCCAAGCCGTGCACGGCGGGTCCATGACCGTGGTGGTCCGCCCGAACGGCGCTGTCGAGTCCTACGCCGGACAGACCGTCCGCAACACGGAGCTGACCGGCGACTGGAGCCTTTCGGCCGGCCAAGCCCTGGAGAGCGTCGCCGGTGAGCTCGCCGGCGCGACGCGTTTCGTCGCCGAGGAGACGGGCTCGAAGGGTGGCTACACCACCTTCGGGAAGGGCTCCTTCGCCGCCGACTCCTACGTCAAGAAGACCGTGTTCGTCACCGCCGACGGCGCCCGTCCGGCGCACCAGGTGCTGTTCATCGACAAGCTCGACGAGGCGTACGACGTGCTGGTCGACGCGCAGAGCGGTGAGATCCTGCGCCAGGCGTCGTTGGTCGCCGACTCCGACTCCGAGGGCACGGTCTACGAGAACTTCCCCGGCGACGAGGGCGCCGGAGGAAGCCCGGTCGTGAAGAGCTTCGGCCCGAACGAGCAGTCCCCCTCCGGCTACGTCGACCCGACCGGCGTGGCCGGGGTACCCGGCCCGACCACCTTCGGCAACAACGCCAGCACCTATGCCAACTGGTCGAACTTCCTGGTGCCCGCCGACCAGGGTCCTCGCCCGGTGAGCCCGCTCTCGCACTTCAACTACGCGTTCAGCAACGCGTGGGAGGAGCAGCAGTGCACCGCGGTGCCCCCGTCGTACGCGGAGGACCTGGACCCGGCAGCGACCAACCTCTTCTACCACCACAACCGGATCCACGACGAGTTCTATCGCCTGGGCTTCACCGAGTCCGGTGACAACTTCCAGGTGAACAACAACGGAGCCGCGGACGGCGGCGGCGACCCGATCCTCGGGCTGGTGCAGGCCGGCGCGGTCTCCGGTGGCGCGCCGCTGTACACCGGCCGCGACAACGCCTACATGCTGACGCTCCCCGACGGCATTCCGCCGTGGAGTGGCATGTTCCTCTGGGAGCCGATCAACGATGCGTTCGAGGGTCCGTGCCGGGACGGCGACTTCGACGCCGGGGTCATCGAGCACGAGTACGCGCACGGTCTGAGCAACCGTTACGTGTCGGAGGAGGACAACGCCCTCAACGCGCACCAGTCGGGCTCGATGGGTGAGGGTTGGGGCGACTGGTACGCCCTGAACTACCTGCACCGCGAGGGCCTCGACACCGGCTCCGTCGTCGGCGAGTACGTCACCGGCAACAGCCAGCGCGGTATCCGCAACTGGGCGTACGACGCCAACCCCACCACGTTCGGCGACGTCGGATACGACCTGACGGGTCCGGAGGTGCACGCTGACGGAGAGATCTGGACGACCATCCTGTGGGACTACCGCAAGGCTCTGGTCGCCGCTTTCGGCGAGGCGAAGGGCAGCAGCATCGCCGAGCACACGGTGACCGACGCCATGCCGCGTTCGCCGACGGACCCGTCGTTCATCGACATGCGCAACGCCCTCGAGCTCGCTATCGATGATCGTTACCACGACTCAGCGGACTACGAGCAGATCTTCGACATCTTCTGGACCGAGTTCGCGCAACGCGGTCTCGGAACGCAGGCGCAGACCGACGGCAGCGACGACGTCGATCCGGTGCCGGCGTTCGACCACAAGAACGAGACCCGCAACGGCACGTTCACGGGCAGGGTCGTCAACGCCTCGACCGGCGCTCCGGTCAAGGGCGCCAAGGTGATCCTCGGCGTGTTCGAGGGCCGCGTGACCGCGCTGCGGACCACGTCCACCGAGGGCGCCTTCTCGGCTCCGGTGGCCGGCGGCAGCTACCCGGTGACGATCCAGGCCCGCGGCTTCGGCGCGCAGACGTTCACCGACGTGACGGTGACGCCCGGCAAGAACACCTCGCTGGAGTTCAGCCTCGCCCCCAACCTGGTGTCGGAAGCCAACGGCGCGAAGATCATCTCCAGCACGGCCGGCAACCCGAGCGCGCTGCTCGATGACACCGAGGCCAGCTCCTGGAAGACCGGCAAGCGCGGCAACGTCGTCGTCGACATGGGCCGCACGGCACGGGTGGACGCCGTACAGGTCTCGGGCTACACGACCTCGCGGTTCGAAGGGCTGCGGGACTTCACGCTGCAGCTGTCCACCGACGGCAAGGTGTGGAGGAACGCCGCCATCGAGAAGGACGCCTTCGGCTACCAGACGCCGCGTCCGGTCGCGCCCGACCTGCACTACAAGACGTTCAACCTGGCGAACCCGGTCAAGGCGCGCTTCGTCCGGTTCTACGCCGACGCCCCGCAGGGTGAGACCAAGGAGAACGTCCAGGTGGCCGAGCTCCAGGTCTTCTCGGGCGCGGTCAAGAACGTCGTCCCGCTCCCACCCCCGCCGCCGGACGACCCGGTGACCGACACGGGCTCCATCGCCTTCGGCACGCCGGTCGGTGACAACACCGACGGCGGCGTCACGGGTCTGGACTTCGCCACCAACTGCGAGATGCCACCGTCATCCCAGGGCAGTGACGGCTGGGTGACGGCGCTCCCGGACTCGTTCGGCGACGGAGTGCACAGCGTGAAGGTCAGCGGCGCCTCGGCCGCGCCGTGGGACCTCGACGTGTACTTCTACGCCGAGGACTGCACCGTCACCGGATCCGCCGCCTCCTCGGCAGCGGACGAGTCGGGCACGATCCCGGGCGGGACCAAGTACGTGCTCAGCCATCTGTGGTCGGGCGCGAACGTCGAGGTGACGGTGCTCGCCGAGGACACGCAGTGATCCGGTAGCACCCCAACAGCGGCTGCGGCCGGTTCCGGACACGTTTCCGGGCCGGCCGCGGTCGCGTCCTCGCGGAGGCTGTGACCGCGACCGCCCCGTCAGTCGCTGACCGCTCGTCCCCGGTTTCGGCGCTGGGTGTAGAGGCGGCTGCCCTCCGGGCCGGTCCATTCCACCCGCACGACGCCGGGCACGGCGGCCTCGGCGATGCGTGACGGGTCGGACCAGTAGCCGGCGTTGGGGTTGCGGAAGAACGTTGCCCACAGCTGGCCGCTGCGATCCCTGAAGAAGTTGTTGTGTCCGGCGCCGACGCCTGCGGTCCAGCGCTGGGAGTAGGGGCCCTCGAAGCTGTCCGAGACGGCGACGATCGCGTCGTACTGGTACTGCGTGCGGCCGGGACCAGGCGGGTCGTAGGCGTAGCGCGTGCTGCCGTCGGGACTGATCGAGGTCCGGTCCCACGCGGCGTGGAGGAGGTAGTACCTGCCGCCGTGCTTGAACACGTAGGCACCTTCGAGGTAGGGCTCGGGTGAGTACGCCGTCTGCTGGAACGCCGGCAGGTTCGTGGTCGGGACGATGTCCTCCATGTCGTCGCGGAACCTCGCGTACAGGTCGTTGTGCAGCACGAGCCACGCGTCGTCGCCCTCGGCGTAGAGGCTGCCGTCGATGTGGTGGTAGGCGCCCGGCTCGATGAACCCCGGTCCCCCGATGACCGGGTCGCCGAACGGCTTGTCGAGATTGCCCTCGACGAGCCGGTACGGGCCCTCGACCCCGCCCTCGCTCACCAGCATGAACGAGCCAACCTTGCGGGAGTGATCGCCCATGCACGCGACGAGGTACCAGGTGCCGCGGAAGTAGTGCACCTCCGGCGCCCACGCCTGGCCGCGCTTGCCGAATCGGTCGTCGTGCCAGTACTCCTGCCACGGCGCGACGACCGTGCTCCCGGGCCGGTTCTCACCGACGAACTCGGGCGACCACACCTTGCCCTTCTCGGCGTCGGGCCGGATGCCGGTCGTGTCGACCAGGCTCCACGGCCCCCGCAGGGACGGGGCCACCCACACGAAGATGCCGTCGTTCCACGGGGCGGCTCTGTCGAGCTGCGGCACGCGGGAGGTACCTGTGGCGACGTAGACCGGGCGTCCGTCGACCACGAAGCAGTTGACGTAGGTGTCCCGCATCCACACCCGGCCGCCGGCCTCGTCACGAGGGCGCAGCTCGAGCGGGAGGATGAAGGAGTTGTCCTCACGCGGCCACAGGTCCAGCCGGGTGTCCGCGAGACCGTAGGTCTCGGCGTCGGGCCAGTTCGCCGGGTACCGCCGCATCGTCGCGACCTCCGTCGCCGCGTGCGCGGCCGAAGCCGGCAGGGCCGCCACTCCCAAGGAGCCGGTGACACCGATCAACATGGACCGTCGGTCGAGGTGCAAGCCCTTCTCGGAACTGGTCATCGGTCGCTCCTCCTTCGCTGTGCGGGACGCCTGTGCCCCGCCTGGGAGGGGACGTTATAGAGACTCATTCCGACAGGGAACAGACGACAGAAAGGTCCTTGGAAGGGCCTGTGCCGTCCTTTACGGCACCGGTTCGGACGAATCGACGGTTCTTTCTGTCGGGGTGTTGCCGGAAAAAACACAACCTGCCTAGCGTGGCCGAATGCCAACGCCCGCTGGAGTGCATGCACTCGTGCGACGCACTCACGAGGAGCGCGTCCTGCGCGTGCTGCGCGAGCACGGCGCCCTGAGTCGCGGACAGATCGCCCGGGCCGTGGGGCTGTCGCGCACCACCCTCTCCGAGATCACCGGCAGCCTGTTGCTCCGAGGTGCCATCGTGGTGGTCGACACCGACGCAGCCAAGAGGGAGGGCAGCGGCCGGCCCGCAGAGCGCCTCGCCCTGGACCCTGCCTCCGGGCAGTTCATGGGCGTCGACTTCGGCCATCGCCGGGTCCACGTGGCCGTCGCGGACGCCTCACACGAGATCGTCGTGTCCGGGTCGGACCGTTATGCCGACGACGCGCCCTGGCCAATCCGGCTGGATGTGGCCTTCGGGCTCATCGACCGCCTCAGTGCTGAGTCCGGAGTTCACTACGGCGCGCTGCAAGGCGTCGGCATCGGCGTACCTGGGCCGTACTCGGCAACACCGGGCGTCCTGTTCGTGGCGCCGCACGAATCGGTCGCAGCCGGCGACCCCGCATCGGCACAGGCCGCGTTCGCGAACAGATTCGGAGCGCCGGTCATCATCGACAACAACACCCGGCTGGCCGCACTCGCCGAAGTCACCTTCGGCAGCAGCTCGGTCGAGGACCTTCTCTATCTGCGGCTGTCCGACGGTGTCGGCGGCGGCCTGGTGGTCGGCGGGCGCCTGGTGACCGGTTCGTCGGGTCTGGCCGGCGAGCTGGGGCACGTCACCGTGGACCCCGAGGGGCTGGATTGCCGCTGCGGCAAGAAGGGTTGCGTCGAGACCGTGGCGTCAGTTCCGGCCATCCTGGCCTCCTGCCGGGACCGGGGCCTTGCCATCGAGGATCTCGACGATCTGGCTGCCGCCGTCAACCGCTCGCACCCCATCGCAGACACGGTGCTGCGAGCGGCGGGGTCTGCCGTCGGGCGAGTGCTGGGCGCGGCCTCGATGGTGCTCAATCCGGCGGACATCGTCATCGGTGGAGAGATCACCCGGGTCGCACCGGCTGTGGTGCAGCAGGCGGCCGCAACGATCGCGTTCGAGCACTTTCCCCGGGTGGCCAAGCCGGTGGTGCGCGGCGCGCAGCTATCGGACGACGACGGCGCACTCGGCGCACTCGCCGCGCTGTTCCACAACTCACCGATCCTGGCGGCCTACCCGGAGGCCGCTGAGGCGACCCCCCGTCCTGCGCCGCTCGAGCGGGCAGGCACGACAACGAGTAGAGGAGCGGCTCATGGCCGTGCTCACTGACCAGGACGTCCAGACGAGCCGTGCCAGCAGGGGCAGCTCGAGTGTCTCGCCGGGCCTGCGGCGACGGGGGCTCCCCCTCGTCCTGAACATCGTGTCCATCGGGCTCGGCATCGCGCTGTGGTGGGGGCTGGCCGCAGCCGGCCTCAACTTGCCGACGCCACCCGAGGTGGTGTCGCGGGCGGAGACGCTCGTCTCGAACGGAACCCTGCAGCAGGACATCACCGCCAGCCTGGGCCGAGTCCTCGCCGGCTTCGTGCTCGGCACTGCCCTTGCGATTCCGGTGGGCTTCCTCATGGGGTGGTACGGCATCGTCCGCGGGCTCGTCGAGCCGTGGGTGCAGTTCTTCCGCACCATCCCGCCGCTTGCGATCATCCCGCTGGCCATCGTGCTGATGGGCATCGGCGAGACACCCAAGATCTTCGTGATCTTCCTGGCTGCCTTCCTCGTCTGCGTCATCTCGACGTTCCAGGGGGTTGTCAACGTCGACCGCACCATGATCAACGCTGCCCGCGTCCTCGGTGCCCGGGACGCAGGCATCTTCGTGCGGGTGGTTGTGCCGGCCTCCACGCCGTTCATCCTCGTCGGCATGCGCGTCGGGCTCGGCTCTGCCTGGGCCACCTTGGTCGCCGCCGAGCTCATCGCCGCCCAGGAGGGCCTCGGGTTTCGGATGCAGAACGCACAGCTGTACTACGACCTGCCCACCATCTTCGTCGGACTCATCAGCATCGGGATCCTCGGCCTGGTCATGGACCGCATGCTCCTGCTGGCCGAACGCAAGCTCACCGGATGGCAGGAGCGCCGATGACCACCTCCCCCAAGATCTCCGTCAAGGGCGTCACCAAGACATTCGCCCTCGGCAAGGAGACCTTCACCGCCCTGGACCACGTCTCGCTCGACATCGCGGACAACGAGTTCGTCACGGTCGTGGGCCCGTCCGGCTGCGGCAAGAGCACGTTGCTCAACATCCTGGCCGGACTCGACCAGCCCACGGAGGGGCAGGCGCTCGTGGACGGTTCTGCTGTCTCCGGCCCGGGTCCCGAGCGGGGCGTCATCTTCCAGCAGTACGCGCTCTTCCCGTGGCTGACGGTCCGCAAGAACGTCGAGTTCGGGCTGAAGACGGCGCGGGTCCCCAAGGCGGAGCGCCATGAGCGGGCTCAGCACTTCATCGAGATGGTCGGGCTCGAGCAGTTCGCCGACGCGTTGCCCAAGATGCTCTCCGGCGGTATGCGGCAGCGCTGCGCGATCGCCCGCGCGTACGCCGTGAATCCCTCGATCCTGTTGATGGACGAGCCGTTCGGTGCACTCGACGCGCTCACCCGGGTGAAGCTCCAGGAACAGCTGCTCGACACCTGGAGCAAGGAGCAGCGCACCGTCCTGTTCATCACCCACGACGTCGACGAGGCGGTCTTCCTCGCCAATCGCGTCATCGTCATGGCCGCCCGCCCGGGCCGGATCTACGACGTGGTCGACGTCGACCTTCCCTACCCGCGATCGGAGGAGTTCCGACTCAGCCCCGAGTTCGCAGACCTGCGCAACCGCGTCTGGCGCTCGGTCTACCACCAGGACGGCCGCACGGCCGCCCGTTCGAACCACCCCATGCCGTCATCGACGACGGCCTGACCCCGAAGGACCGACATGTCACTCACACGCAAGCTCACGGCAGCCACCGCCCTCGGCGTCGCCGCCGCCTTGACGCTCTCCGCCTGCGGAGGTGACGACTCCGGCGGCGAGAAGGTCACCTTCGGCTACATCGGCGACTACAACGGCACGAGCCTGCTCGCCATCGCCGAGGATCAGGACCTCTGGGAGAAGCATGGGCTCGAGGTCGACGCCAAGGTGTTCACCAACGGCCCGCTGCAGATCCAGGCGCTGGGCACCGGCGACCTCGACTTCGGCTACATCGGCCCAGGCGCGTTCTGGATGCCGGCATCGGGCCAGGCCAAGATCGTCGCGATCAACACCCTCGGCAACGCCGACCGGGTCATCGCCCAGGCCGGGACCACGTCCATCGAGCAGCTCAGGGGCAAGACCGTCGCCGTACCAGAGGGCACCTCCGGTGACATGATCCTCACGCTCGCGCTCGAGGACGCCGGCATGACCAAGGATGACGTCAAGGTGGTCAACATGGACCCCTCGACGATCGTGTCCGCCTTCGCCTCCAAGCAGGTCGACGCCGCGGGGTTCTGGTATCCGTCCATCGAGACCATCAAGGACCAGGTCCCCGATCTCGCTGAGCTGGCCAAGAACTCCGACTTCGAGTCGCAGATGACCTTCCCGACCGCGTTCGTCGCGGGCAACGAGGTCGTCTCCGACGACGAGGAGAAGACCGAGAAGACGATCGCCGTCCTGCGTGAGGCGATGGAGTACCGCACCGCCCACATGGACGAGTCGATCGAGCTGACCGCCGAGATGCTCGGCGTCCCGGTCGAGCAGGTGGAGGCCGACGCCGCCAACGTCCAGGTGCTCTCCGTCGACGAGGTCGACCAGATGACCAAGGACGGCACCATCGACCAGTGGCTCACGGCGATGACCGACTACTTCGTCGAGGCGGGTCAGCTCGAGTCGTCGGCCGACCCGGACACTTACTACACGGGAGACCTGTTCACGGGAGCCGCCAAGTGACGAACCCGAAGAACATCCTCTTCCTGATGACAGACCAGCACCGGGTGGACACCCTCGGTGCCTACGGCAACCAACTGGCGGCGACGCCCGTCCTCGACGAGCTGGCGAAGACCGGCACCCGCTTCGACCGGTGGTACACGCCGACCGCGATCTGCACACCGGCGCGCGCCAGCCTGCTCACCGGGCAGGCGCCGTTCCGGCACAAGCTGCTCGCCAACCATGAGCGCAACGTCGGCTACATCGAGGACCTCCCCGAGGGAGTGTTCACGTTCTCGGAGGCACTGCGGGAGAAGGGCTACAACTGCGGCCTGATCGGGAAGTGGCACGTCGGCACCGAGAAGACGGCTGGCGACTTCGGCTTCGACGGGCCGGACCTCCCCGGCTGGCACAACCCTGTCGACAACCCCGACTATCTCGCCTACCTCGCGGAACACGACCTGCCGGCGTACGAGATCTCCGACCGGGTGCGGGGCACGCTGCCCAGCGGCGGACCCGGCAACCTCCTCGCCGCCCGGCTGCACCAGCCGGTGGAGGCGACCTTCGAGTACTACCTCGCCACCCGGGCGATCGAGACGCTCGAGCGATACGCCGCCGACGTGCGGGACCCGGGTAAGCCGTTCTTCCTGGCCCTGCACTTCTTCGGACCCCACCTGCCGTACATCCTGCCGGACGAGTTCTTCGACCTGTTCGACCCGGCCGACATCGAGCTACCCCGGTCGGTCGCGGAGACCTTCCACGGCAAGCCCCCGGTGCAGAAGAACTACAGCGCCCACTGGACGTTCGACACCATGCCGATAGAGACGACGCGCAAGCTGATCGCGGTGTACTGGGGATACGTCGCGCTCATCGACCAGCAGATCGGCCGGGTCATGGAGGCGA
>JALZCZ010000189.1 GCA_030862825.1 Actinomycetota bacterium
GGATGACACCCCCAGGAGCATCTGCGGGTGTCATCCGTGCCGGACCATCCGCCAGACTGCCGAGATGGAGACCTTCCGCACGCCCGAGGAGCGCTTCGCCGAGATGACCGGCTTCGACCACGAGCCGCGCTACGTCGACGTCCCGGACGGCGACGGTGGTTCGCTGCGGGTGGCGTACGTCGACGCCGGGCCGGCCGACGGGCCGGTGGTCCTGCTCCTGCACGGCGAGCCCACCTGGTCCTACCTCTACCGCCACGTCATCGACGTCCTGACGGCCGAGGGGCTCCGCGCGATCGCGCCGGACATGGTGGGCTTCGGCCGCTCCGACAAGCCGCTGCAGCCTCAGGAGCACTCGTTCGCCTGGCACGTCGAGTGGATCCGGGCGCTGGCCCTCGACCACCTCGAGCTGCGCGAGATCACCCTGGTCGGCCAGGACTGGGGCGGTCTGATCGGGCTGCGCCTGGTCGCCGAGCACCCGGACCCGTTCGCCCGGGTGGTCGCGGCCAACACCGGACTGCCCACCGGCGACCACACGATGCCGGACATCTGGTGGGCCTTCCGGCGGGCCGTCGAGGGCGCGGAGACGCTGGACATCGGGCGCCTCGTCGAGGCCGGGTGCCTGCGCGGCCTCGACCCGGCCGACCGGGCGGCGTACGACGCGCCCTTCCCGGACGAGGCGTCGAAGACCGGGCCCCGGGTGATGCCGACGCTGGTTCCGACCCGGCCCGACGACCCGGCCGCGGCCGCCAACCGCGCAGCCTGGGACGTGCTCGGCCGCTGGGACAAGCCGTTCCTGACGGCGTTCAGCGACGGCGACCCGATCACCGGCGACATCGCCCCGATCCTGCGGCGCCTCGTGCCGGGGGCCACCGGGCTGGAGCACCCGGTGCTGCGCGGCGCGGGGCACTTCCTGCAGGAGGACGCCGGCGCGGAGCTGGGCCGGGTGGTCGCCGACCTCGTCTGCGGGCACTGATTCCGACGAGCCGGGCTCCGAGTAGGTTTGCCGTCCATGACCTCTCCACGGGGGAGCTGTAGCGGACCGAGCACCGTCGTGTTCGACTCCCGGCTGACCGAGTACAACTTCGGACCCAGCCACCCCATGGCCCCGATCCGCGTCGACCTCACGATGCGGTTGGCCGACGGCCTCGACCTCGTGGGCGACGGGCCGCGGCAGCTGCGGATGGTCGACGCCCCGATCGCCGACGTCGAGCTGATCTCGACCGTGCACGACGCCCGACTGATCGAGGCGGTGACCCGGATGGGCCATCATCCCGGCCCCGGGGAGGAGCTGCTCGGGCTCGGCACCGAGGACAACCCGGTCTTCCTCGGCATGCACGAGGCCGCCGCGCACGTGGTCGGTGCCAGCTACGAGGCGTGCCGACAGGTCTGGACAGGGGAGTCCCTGCACAGTGCCAACATCTCCGGCGGTCTGCACCACGCCATGCGCGACCGCGCCAGCGGGTTCTGCATCTACAACGACATCGCGGTCGGCATCCAGTGGCTGCTCGACCAGGGCGCGAAGCGGGTCGCGTACGTCGACGTCGACGTCCACCACGGCGATGGCGTCGAGCAGATCTTCTACGACGACCCGCGGGTCTTGACCATCTCGCTGCACGAGTCCGGGCAGTTCCTGTTCCCCGGCACCGGGTTCCCGGAGGACCTCGGCGGCCCGGACGCCCAGGGCACCGCGGTCAACGTGGCCCTCCCGCCCGGCACCGGCGACGCGGGATGGCTGCGTGCCTTCCATGCCGTCGTGCCCCATCTGGTGCGGGAGTTCGCGCCCGAGGTGCTGGTGACCCAGCACGGCTGCGACTCCCACGCCGACGACCCACTGGCACACCTGATGCTGAGCGTCGACGGCCAGCGCGCCGCCTACCTCGCACTGCACGAGCTGGCCCACGAGGTCGCCGGTGGACGGTGGGTGGCGACCGGCGGCGGCGGCTACGCGCTGGTCACGGTCGTGCCCCGGGCCTGGACCCACCTCCTCGCTGCCGTGGCCGGCCGACCCCTCGATCCGGCGACCGAGACCCCGGGCGCGTGGCGCGAGCACGTCTCCACGACGCTCGGCCGGACCGCGCCCTACCGGCTCACCGACGGCCGGGAGCCGTCGTACCGGCCGTGGGAGGAGGGCTATGATCCGGACACCTGGCTCGACCGCGCGGTGCACGCGACCCGGATGGCCGCCTTCCCCCTGCACGGCCTGGACCCGCTGTTGTGAGCGCCGTGGGAAGCTGGTGCGGTGACGGGGTCAAGTCGACACGCCGGGATCTCAGAAGTTTCACTGGGCTACCTCTTCCCCACGAGTCACTCCAGGCTCTATTCTCACGGCGTGCCCGTCCGACCACCGGTGGGGAAGCCGGTGGCGTGCGCACAGAGAGAAATGGTGGCTCTTCATGACCCCGAACCAGCCGGGCGACCTCTCGGAGTCCAAGTTCCTCACCATCGCCGAGGTCGCCTCGATGATGCGTGTGTCCAAGATGACCGTCTACCGCCTCGTGCACGGCGGCGACCTGCCCGCGCTGCGGGTCGGCCGGTCCTTCCGCGTCCTCGAGGAGGACGTGAACGAGTACCTCCGGAAGAGCTTCTACAACGCCGGCTGAACCAGCACCAAGGATCCGCACGGTTCCTTGTGGTGGACCTCACCCGCCTGATTCTCCTCCTCGCGCCCTCGGCCGTTAGGCTGGGGCGTCCTCCGGGTTCTCCGGAGGTCTCAGCGTGTTGGAGAGGTTTGGCGAGGTACCTGTGGGTTCTGTCATCAAGAAGCGGCGCAAGCGCATGGCCAAGAAGAAGCACCGCAAGCTTCTGAAGAAGACGCGCGTCCAGCGCCGCAAGCTCGGCAAGTAGCCCCCACGCCGGCCAGGACATGCCCATGAGCAACGGCAGCCCCGGCGCCACCGGCCGGGTCGTCCTCGTCACGGGAGTCTCCCGCGACCTCGGCCGCAAGTTCGCGCGCTCCCTTGCTGCCGACCCCACGATCAGCCGCGTGATCGGCGTCGACGTGGTGCCGCCCCGCGGCGACATCGGCGACGTCTCGTTCGTGCGCGCCGACATCCGCAACCCGGTGATCGCCAAGGTGATCGCCAAGGAGGACGTCGACACCGTCGTCCACATGAGTGTGATCGCCACGCCCGGCACCGCCGGTGGGCGCAACACCATGAAGGAGCTCAACGTCATCGGGACGATGCAGCTCCTCGCCGCCTGCCAGAAGGCGCCCAGCGTGCAGGACCTCGTGGTCAAGTCGACCACCACCGTCTACGGCGCCAGCAGCCGCGACCCGGCGATGTTCACCGAGGACATGGAGCCGCGCCGGGCCCCGCGCTCCGGCTATGCCAAGGACGTCGCAGAGATCGAGGGCTACGTGCGCGGCTTCGCCCGCCGCCGCCCGGACTGCCGGGTCACCCTGCTGCGCTGCGCCAACGTGATCGGGTCCCACGTGACCAGCCCGCTCACGTCGTACTTCCGGTTGCCGGTGATCCCGATGGTGCTCGGCTTCGACCCGCGCCTGCAGTTCCTGCACGAGGACGACCTCTTCGACGTGCTCCACCACGCGGTGGTGACCGACTGCCCGGGCACCTTCAACGTCGCCGGCGACGGCATCCTGATGCTGTCGCAGGCGATACGCCGGCTGCAGCGGCCGCTCGTGCCGCTGCCCGCCTTCGCGGTCGGCAACGTCGGCTCGCTGCTCCGCTCGGCGCGGGTCGCGGACTTCTCGCCCGAGCAGCTCTCCTTCCTGACCTACGGGCGCGGCGTCGACACCACCCGGATGCGCGAGGAGCTCGGGTTCGAGCCGCGCTTCACGACCGAGGAGGCGTTCACCGACTTCGGCTCCCATCTGGTGCCGACCGGCGGCCGGACCGACAAGATGCTGGCCGCGATCGCGCACCGGCTGCCCAGCGGCCTCGACGGGCCCGGGCATGATGCCTCTCTCGTCAGTGTGACCTCCGGGGGTGCCGACCGTGGGTGACGCGGAGATCATCCCGATCGGGACCCGTGGCCGACCGGGCCGTGGCACGGGCAAGCAGCCGTCCTCGGCCGCCCGCAGCCTGGCACCCGGCCAGGGCAAGGCCGCCAAGCCATCGCCCCGGTCCGCCCCGAAGACCGCCGAGCCGACCGCCGCCGACCCCGCGATGCCCAGCGCACCAGCGGAGGAGATGGTCGAACCCCGCCCGCCCGTGACCACCCGTGAGCGCCTCCCGCGCGGTGGCATCCCTCCGGCCGAGCTGCTGTCGGCGTTCCAGCACGCGGCGATGGAGGTCTTCGGCGACCAGTGGGAGCCGCAGCTGGCGGCGTTCCTGGCGTTCCTGCGCCGCCGTCTCACGGGCGACTACCGCGTCGACGAGTACGGCTTCGACCCGGAGGTCACCGAGCGGTTCTTCATGGCGGCGCTGCGACCGATCGCCCAGAAGTGGTTCCGGATCGAGCTCCGCGGGGTGGAGAACATCCCGGCAGAGGGCGGTGCCCTGGTCGTGTCCAACCACTCCGGCACGATCCCCGTCGACGGCCTGATGACGATGGTGTCCATCCACGACCACACCGGTCGCCACCTGCGGCCGCTGGGTGCCGACCTGGTGTTCCGACTCCCGATCGTCAGTGCCCTGGCACGCAAGGGCGGAGCCACCCTCGCCTGCAGCGAGGACGCCGAGCGGATGCTGCGCGGCGGCGAGCTGGTCGGCGTGTGGCCGGAGGGCTTCAAGGGCATCGGCAAGCCGTACGCCGACCGCTACAAGCTGCAGCGCTTCGGTCGCGGCGGCTTCGTGTCGGCCGCGCTCCGCACCGGGGTGCCCATCGTGCCGCTGGCCGTGGTGGGGGCGGAGGAGATCTATCCCCTGGTCGGCAACATCCCGTCGCTGGCGCGCCTGCTGGGCGTGCCCTACATCCCGATCACGCCGTTCTTCCCGCTGCTCGGGCCGCTCGGCCTGATCCCGCTGCCGTCGAAGTGGCTACTGGAGTTCGGCGAGCCGATCCGCACCGACGACTACGACGAGGGTGCCGCCGACGATCCGATGCTGGTCTTCGACGTGACCGACCAGGTGCGCGAGACGATCCAGCAGACGCTCTACTCGCTGCTGATGAAGCGCCAGTCCGTGTTCCGCTGACCCGGACTACTTGCCGAGCAGGCCGCCGAGCAGGCCGTCCACGGTCTCGTCGGCGAGGTTGCCCTGCGTGGGGCGCGGGCCTTCGTTGTCGCCGCCGGTCAGCTTGTCGGTGAGGGCGTCGATCACGTTGCCGTTGCCGCCCGACACGGTGTCGCCGCCGTTGTCGCCATCGCCGGCGGGCTCGTCGGTGACCGGCTCCGGGAACTCGATCGGGGCGTCGGGGTCGGCGTCGCCCTGGCCACGAGTCTTCCCGTTGCCCCGCGTCGAGCCACCAGCGGGTGCGGCATCGCCGCGGGTCTTGCCGGGGTCGGTGCTCGCCGGGCCGGCCAGCGCGCTGCCGAGGTCGGCGAGGAGGTCGTCGACGGATGCCGGAGCGAGGGCGGGCACCTCGGCGACGCCGCCCTCACCGCAGCTAGGGCAGAGGCGGATGGCCGTGGAGTCGATCTGGTTGATGACCTGGGCGGCCTCGATCAGGGCGGCCCGCGAGGCGTCCGGCACCACGGCTTCGAGCTCGTCGAGGGACTCGATGCTCTGTGCCGCGAAGGTGCGGAGCTCCTCGATGTCCGACTTCTGACCCTTGTCGGCGTACGCCGCGATCATCAGGTCGGAGGCCGACGACGCCTGGTCGGTGAAGGCGTGCAGGGTGTCGGTGACCGCCTGGTCGTTGGAGTCTTCGCCCTGCCGGGTCAGCTCGTTGACCTCGTCGAGGCGGCCGGCGGCGTGGGCCAGCAGGCTGGCGCCCTTGGCGTCCTCGTCGACCTTGATCGTGGTGCTGGCGTCCTCGAGGGCACGTTTGAGCGGGTAGAGGGTCTCGCCGGGAAGGGCGGTCTGGGCGGCCATGGCCATCGACGTGGTGGCGCTGACCACGGCGAAGGCGCCGACGGCGATCGCGATCCGGCGCTCCCTGGGGTTGCGGCGCGGGACGACCGACAGCCGCGCAGCAGTCGGCGTCAGCACGGACGCGGCCTCGGTCATCAGCTGCCGGCGCAGGTCGGCGACGAACTCGGCGCGGGGCTCGACCTGCGGAGCCTCACGGAGGGTCTCGACCAGCTCGAGGAGGTCGGCGTGGCGCGTGGGTGCCGACCCCTCGGCCGAGGGGCTCTCGACCAGGGAGTTGAACTCCTCGGCGCGTCGTCGCGCCGCGAACCCGGGTGTCATCGCTGCCGTCCTGCTGGGTGTCCTGTTGCTGACATCTGAACCAACGACTGGTGGGCGTCGATGGTTACGCCGGTGTGACACCGGATGCGTGCGCGCCGCGCCACGGCGAAGCAGATCTCCCCAAGAGCGCTCATCAGCCCCTGATCCCCTCCGGCATCAACTTGGCGAGGTTGCGAACCCCGCGCAGCTGCAGCTGCTTGACGGCGCCGTCGCTTCGCCCGAGCACGGCCGCGGTCTCCGCGATGCTCATGCCCTGCAGGAAACGCATCACCAGGCAGTCGCGCTGCTCGTCGGGCAGCTCGGTGAGAGCCTGCAGCAGCATCTCGTTGGTGAGGCTCGCGAGCACCAGGGACTCGGGGCCCTCCGTGCTGTCGTCGTGCTGACCCATGTCCTCGGTGGTCATCTCGAGGCGAGTGCGTCCGGCCTTGAAGTGGTCGGTGGCGAGGTTGCGGGCGATGGTCATCAGCCAGGCGCCGAAGTCCTTGCCCTGCCAGCGGAAGTTGGTCATGCTCCGCAGCGCCCGGAAGAAGGTCTCCGAGGCGAGGTCCTCGGCCAGTGTCTGGGAGCGGGTGCGGTAGAAGAGGAAGCGGTAGATCGCGCCCTGGTAGTGGTCGTACAGCAGGCCGAAGGCCTCGGAGTCACCCTTGCGGGCCAGCTCCACGAGCGCGATCAGCCGAGTGCGCTCCTCCTCGGAGTCCTCCGACGAGGTGGCCAGGTCGGAGTCGCCGTAGCCGTCCGGTCCGCTGGGCGCGACCCGCTCGCCGCCGGCGACCGCCTCCGAAAAGAGGATCCCCGGCCGTGTCTTCTCAGCAGGTGCGCCGTTGACAGTAGCGGGAAGCGACTGGTCGGCGACCAGGGACGCGACGGCCACACGGAGGCCTTCCAGCCCCCGTGCGACAGCGGTGCGCTCCCACGCCATACCTCTGATCCCTCCCCTGGGCCCCCTCCTGGCGAGCAACTTGCATGTTACCGCCGTGAATGTCCCAGTACCCCACTTCGCCTCATTGATCTAGACCAGTCAGGAGCGACGCCCGCGCAGCGCGATCCCCGCGGCGACGGTGCCGCTCGCGGCGCCGGCCATCGCACCCACCACCAGCCCGATCCGGGCCGCTTTGCGGCCGGTGCGGTAGTCGCGGACCCGCCATCCCTGGGCCCGGGCATGGGCGCGCAGCCTGGCGTCCGGGTTGATCGCGCACGGGTCGCCGACCAGCATCAGCATGGGCAGGTCGTTGGCCGAGTCGGAGTACGCCGAGCAGGCCGCCAGGTCGAGACCCTCCCGGGCGGCCAGCGCCTTCACCGCCTCGGCCTTGGCGGGCCCGTGCAGCATGTCGCCCACCAGCTTGCCGGTGTAGACGCCGTCGATGTGCTCCGAGACCGTGCCCATGGCACCGGTGAGGCCGAGCCGCCGGGCGATGATCTGTGCGATCTCGATGGGGGCCGCGGTGACCAGCCAGACCCGTTGGCCCTGGTCGAGGTGCATCTGGGCCAGCGCCCGGGTCCCCGGCCAGATCCGGTGCGCCATCGCCTCGTCGAAGATCTCCTCACCCAGCTCCTGCAGCTCGGTGACGGTGTGGCCGGCGATGAAGCTCAGGGCGGAGTTGCGGGTCTCGGCGATGTGCGCCGGGTCCTCGACGCCGACGACGCGGAAGTAGGCCTGCATCCAGACCGCCCCGAGGATGTCGCGGGTCGTGAAGAACTTCCGCCGGTGCAGGCCGCGGGCGAGATGGAAGATGCTGGCGCCCTGCATCACGGTGTTGTCGACGTCGAAGAACGCCGCGGCCGTCGGGTCCGCCGGGGTGTCCAGCGCGGTCTCGACCTCCGCCGCGGCGGCCGCCGCCTCGCCCGCCAAGGTCGACCGCTGTCGCAGGTCGAGCCGCGGTCGTCGGTCGGGAGGCGGGGCCATGATCGCCACCCTAGGACCCTCGTCGGGAGCCTGGCACCACCACGGGTGCGGCGAGGAACCACAAGCGCCGGTTCCTCTCCCCGGCGCTGCGTAGGATCGCCCTCATGCCTGCCGGGACCGCCGTCCGCGACCTCGCCGCCCTCGTGAGCGAGGCCGCACAGGAGAGCCCGGACAAGCTGGCCCTGGTCGAGGCGGGCGGCCGCAGCCTGACCTGGGCCGAGCTCGACGACGAGGTCGGCCGGCTGGCCACCGGGCTCGGCGCTGCCGGCATCGTGGCCGGCTACCGGGTGTTGATCGCCGCCGGCAACCGCCTGGAGTTCGTGACCACCTACCTCGGCGTGCTCCGCGCGCAGGCTGTCGCCGTACCGGTCAATCCCGGTTCCACCGCGGGCGAGCTGGCCAGGATGATCGCCGACTGCGGTGCCCGGATGGTCGTGGCCGACGTCGACACGATCACCCACGTGCGGGAGGCGGTGACGATCCTGCGCGGCGCCCTCGACGGGGAGCACGGCGAGATCGACGCCGACCTGCTCGAGCGGGCAGCGCAGGTGCGCGTCGTCGCCATCGGCACCGCGCTGCTGCCCGGTGAGCGGTCCTACGACCACCTGCGCGCCGACCCGGCCCGCCCCGCCCCGCCGCTGCGGGACGCCGAGAAGCTGGCCGCGCTCCTCTACACCAGCGGCACGTCGGGCCGGCCCAGGGCGGCGATGCTCACCCACCGCGCGCTGCTGGCCAATATCGAGCAGGTCGCGACCGTCGAGCCGCCGATGATGCACGGCGACGACGTCGTGCTCGGTGTGCTGCCGATGTTTCACGTCTACGGCCTCAACGCGGTGCTGGGCGGCGTGATCCGGCATCGCGCCAAGCTGGTCCTGGCCGAGCGCTTCGATCCGCAGGGCACCCTCGACCTGATCGAGGACGAGGCCTGCAGCGTGGTGCCGGTGGCGCCGCCGGTCTTCGGCTACTGGCGCTCCGTTGAGCAGCTCGAGGAACGGCTCGGCCCGGTGCGGCTGATCCTCTCCGGCTCCGCCCCGCTCGCGACCGAGGTGATCGCCGAGTTCACCGAGCGCACCGGCATCGCGATCCACCAGGGCTACGGCCTGACCGAGGCCTCGCCCGTGGTCACCAGCACCCTGCGCTCCGAGAAGCTCCAGAACGGCTCGGTCGGCGCGGCACTCGAGGGCATCGACATCCGACTGGTCGACCAGGCAGGGGAGATGCCGGTCGGCGACGATCCAGGCGAGATCCAGATCCGGGGCGCCAACCTCTTCAGCGGCTACTGGCCCGATGGCGCCGACGGACCCGACGACGAGGGCTGGTGGTCCACCGGCGACGTCGGCTTCCTCGACCCGTCCGGCGACCTGTTCCTGGTCGACCGCCTCAAGGAGCTGATCATCGTCTCGGGCTTCAACGTCTACCCGGTCGAGGTCGAGGACGTGATCTCCGAGGTCCACGCCGTCACCGAGGTCGCGGTGATCGGCACCGACGACCCCGAGACCGGCGAGGCGGTGGTGGCCTACGTCGTCGCCCCCGGTGCAGACCCCGCCGCCGTCGAGGACGACGTACGCCGTCACTGCGAGCAGCGGCTGGCCCGCTTCAAGCTGCCTGCGCGGATCGAGGTCGTCGATGAGCTGCCGCTCACCGTGACCGGCAAGGTCCAGAAGGGCCGGCTGCGAGGCATCGAACGCCGTCGCGCGCTCGGCATCCTGGAGTGAGGCGGCGGCCCGTGCCCGACCCCCGGATCACCTTCTACAGCCGCCCCGGCTGCCACCTGTGCGACGACGCACGGGTGGTCGTGGAGCGGGTCTGCGCCGACCTGGGCGAGTCCTACACCGAGGTCTCGATCGACGACGACCCCGAGCTCCAACAGCGCTTCGGCGACGAGGTCCCGGTCACCTTCGTCGACGGTCGCCAGCACGACTTCTGGCGGGTCGACGAGGAGCGGCTCCGGGCGGCGCTGGCTCGCTGAGGTTGATCGTGGGGGCGTAGGGCCGCGTAGGGATCCCAGGTAAACCTGGGATGCCGGACCTTATGGGCCGTTGCACCACCCGAGAAGGTCAGGGATCCCAGGTAAACCTGGGATCCATCCCGCGCAGCGACACCTCAGCCGGGCGGCTCCGTCCACCGCAGCAACGCGGCCGCGCCACCGCCGTGCGACATCGAGCTGGGCAGCAGGCTGATCTCGGCTCCGGTGAGCGAGGCCGCTGCGACCAGGGCGCGGTCGGCGGGCAGCTCGTCCGCCTCGGCCGCACGCGGGGGAAGCGCCAGGCCGACGTGGTCCTTCGGGCGCACGACCTTGTCGCGCAGGGCGTCGGGGTCGATCACCAGTCGGTCGACCTGGTGCTGGGCAAGGGCGTCGAGTACCTCCTGGATGCCGGTGGCACCGCCGGCGCCCTGGCCGCGCACCCGGTCCAGCTCGGCGGCGACGTCCGCGTCCGTTGCTCGCTCCAGCTCGGCGACCTTGGTGTGGATCTCGTGGTGCATCGCCTCGAGCGAGGCGCCGGGCCCGCGCCCGCCCGACTCGAGCTGGATGACCTGACCCAGCGGCTCGGGGTCGTGTTCCTCGAGCGCCCTGGTGACCTCGGCCCGCGCCCGCACCTCGCCGGCCACGAACACCGCCCGGGGCCGGTGCGTGCGCGCCAGGCTGCGTACGGCGTCCGCCACCTCGCGCGCGTTGTCGCGCCACGAGTCCTCGGCCGTCTGCTGGAACTGCTTCTGCGCCCAGTCGCCCTGCGGCACCTTCGTGATGTAGAAGGTCTCGCCGGTGACCGTCTCGTGCTCGGCGGCCGGCTTCGACAGTGCCCGGTGCACGTCGATGTCGGCGCCGGTGCGGTCGACGTTGACGACCAGGAACGGGATCGCGCGGTCCTCGAGGCCGAGCCATCCGGTGAGGTCGGGGAGGTCGCCCTGGTCGAGCACCTCCGGCCAGTGGCTGTGGCCGACCTGGACGTCGTCGAGCAGCACGTCGTCACCGGCCGCGACGATGGTGCGGCGCACCTCGCCGGGGACGTGCGGGTTCTCGTGCAGCCGCTCGTCGATGTCGTCGACGAGCCGATCCGGGAAGCCGAGACCCTCGAGCTCGTGCCGGATCGTGGTCCATCGGGCCTCGAGCTCCGCGTTGGCGTTCTCGTTGCCGCGGCCCACCTCGGCATGCACCGTCAGGTAGGGGCCGTCGTGCTCGTAGACCGGGCGGAGGCGGGTCAGGTCCATGGGATCCTCGCTGGGGTCGGGGTCGTCGGCTCTTCGTGCAGTACCCGAAGGCTTCGGCGGCGTAACCCGGGCCCACCCCCCTGGCCGTGTCACTTCTCACATGTGCTAGTCCGCCAGCCGGACCGCCTCGTTGTCGTTTTGTTCTCGCGTTCACAAACTTCTAGAGTGAATCTCGCCGTTCGCCTCCGCCCGGCGTCCGGCTGGAAAGTAGAGCAGTGACCGCACGGAGTTCGAGCGAGAATGCCCGGGACATCCCCGAGGCCACGGTCGCCCGCCTGCCCGTCTACCTCCGGGCTTTGACGACGCTGGCCGACGCTGGCACGCGCACCTGCTCCAGCGAGGACCTCGCGGCCGCCGCCGGCGTCAACAGCGCGAAGCTCCGCAAGGACCTCTCCTACCTCGGCAGCTACGGCACCCGGGGCGTCGGGTACGACGTCGACTACCTGCGCTACCAGATCGCCCGCGAGATCGGGGTGACCCAGGACTGGCCCGTGGTCATCGTCGGCATCGGCAACCTGGGCCATGCGCTGGCCAACTACAGCGGCTTCCGCAGCCGCGGCTTCCGGGTGGTCGCCCTGCTCGACGCCGACCCGTCCCGCACCGACGAGCTGGTCGCCGGCGTGGCGGTGCGCCCGTTCGCCGAGCTCGAGCAGATCGTCCGCGACCAGGACGTCGCGATCGGCGTGATCGCCACCCCAGCGCTGGCCGCGCAGGACGTCGCCGACCGAATGGTCGGCTGCGGCATCACCAGCATCCTGAACTTCGCACCCACCGTGATCAACGTCCGCGAGGGCGTCGACGTGCGCAAGGTGGACCTGTCCATCGAGCTGCAGATCCTGGCCTACCACGAGCAGCGGAAGGCCCAGGCTGATCCCGGCGCGGGCCTCGAGAGGGGCACGGCATGAGCGTTCTGGTGGTCGGCATCTCCCACAACTCGGCCCCCGTCGCCCTGCTCGAGCAGGTCGCGCTCGACGACGACGGCGTCCAGAAGCTGATCACCGACGCCTCCGCCTGCGAGCACGTCGTCGAGGCCACGGTCATCTCGACCTGCAACCGGGTCGAGATCTACACCGAGGTCGACCGCTTCCACGGCAGCGTCGAGGAGTTGTCGCGGCTGCTCGTCGACCGGGCCGGGCGGTCGACCGAGTCGATGCTGCCGCACCTCTACGTGCACTACGACGACGGCGCGGTCTCCCACCTGTTCCAGGTGGCCTCCGGCCTCGACTCGATGGCGGTCGGTGAGGGGCAGATCCTCGGCCAGACCCGCGAGGCGCTGCGCCGCGGCCAGGAGCTCGGCACCGTCGGACCGGCCCTCAACGTGCTGTTCCAGCAGGCGCTCCGCGTGGGGAAGCGCTCGCGCGCCGAGACCGGCATCGACCAGGTCGCCCCCTCGTTGGTCAGCGCCGCGTTGGAGCGCTCCGACGAGGCCGTCGGCGCCGTGGCGGGCAAGTACGTCGTCGTGGTCGGAGCCGGCGCCATGGCCGGGCTCGCGACTGCCACCGTCTCCCGGCTCGGGGCGGCCGAGGTGGTCGTGCTCAACCGCACAGCCAGCCGGGCCAACCGCCTCGCCGACGAGTACGCCGCCCGTCCTGCTCCGATGACCGCCCTGTCGGCCGAGCTCGGCCGCGCCGACGTGCTGATCACCTGCACCGGTGCCACGGGCGTGCTGGTCACTCGCGACCAGCTGGCGGCCGCCCGGCCTCAGCAGATGTCACAGTCCCGCCCGCTGGCCGTGATCGACGTGGCCCTGCCCCACGACGTCGACCCCGAGGTGGCGACCCTGCCCGGCGTCACCCTGATCGGGCTGGCCCAGCTGGCCGAGGCGCTGCACGACACGGAGGCCGGCCGCGAGGTCGTCGAGGTGCGGCGCATCGTCAGCCAGGAGGTCACGGCGTTCCTGGCCGCCCGACGGCAGGCCAGCGTCACGCCGACCGTGGTCGCCCTGCGCTCGATGGCCACCTCCGTGGTCGACGCCGAGATGGCCCGGCTCGACGGCCGGCTGCCCGAGCTCGACGAGAGCGCGCGCGCCGAGGTGCTGCACACGGTGCGCCGGGTCGCCGACAAGCTGCTCCACGAGCCGACGGTCCGGGTCAAGGAGCTCGCCAACGAGCAGGGCGCGGTCTCCTACGCCACCGCGCTGGCGGAGCTGTTCGCCCTCGACCCGGACGCCGTCGAGGCCGTCACCCGACCGGAGGGCCTCGATACCACCGCACTGAGTTCCTCGGCTCCACCTCTTCGCTCCTCCGCCGAACAACCCAGCGGGGACCGCGGCACGCTGCACGGGGAGGACGACACATGACCGAGGATCTGGCAGCGGTGCTCCGCATCGGCACCCGCGCCTCCGCGCTCGCGACCACCCAGTCCGAGCTCGTCGCCACCCTGATCCGCGACCGCCTCGGCCGCGAGACGGAACTGGTCGCCATCTCCACCGAGGGCGACCGGTCGCAGGCCGCCGGCACCCCCCTCGCCGAGCTGTCGCCCGGCGGCACCGGCGTCTTCGTCAGCGCCCTGCGCGACGCCATTCTCGACGGCCGGGTCGACCTCGCCGTCCACTCGCTCAAGGACCTGCCGACGGCTCCGGCCGAGGGCATCCATCTGGCCGCCGTACCGACCCGCGAGGACCCGCGCGACGTCGTCGTGGCCCGCGACGGGCTCACCCTCGGCGAGCTGCCGGTCGGCAGCCGGGTCGGCACGGCGTCGCCGCGCCGCGAGGCGCAGCTGCACGCCCTCGGCCTCGGTTTGGACGTGGTGCCGGTTCGTGGCAACGTCGACACCAGGATCGGCAAGGTCCGTAACGGCGACTACGACGCGGTCGTGCTGGCGCGCGCGGGGTTGGCGCGGCTGGGACGGATCGAGGAGGCCACCGAGGTGCTCGACCCTCTGCAGATGCTCCCGGCACCCGGCCAAGGGGCACTGGCGGTGGAGTGCGCCGACACGCCGACCGGCAGGAAGCTCGCCACCGAGCTCGCAGCGCTCGACGATCCGCGAACGCGGGCCGCGGTCGCGGCGGAGCGGGCGGTGCTCGCCACCCTCGAGGGTGGCTGCTCGGCGCCGATCGGGGCGCTGGCGGAGGTGGTCGAGGGTGAGGACGGCGACGAGCTCTGGGTGCGGGCCGTGGCGCTCTCGCACGACGGCCGTCTCTCGGTGCGGATGTCGGCCTCCGGAGACCCGGCCGACGCGACCGGGCTCGGCAACCGGCTGGCGGGCGAGATGCTCGCCGACGGCGCAGGACAGCTAGAAGAACACACGGCACGGGCAACAGATCAGGCAGCAGAACAAGCAAAGGTGCAGAACGCATGACGCGAGGCAAGACGACCACGACCGCTGGACGGGCCGCCGAGAAGGCCGCCCAGGCATGGGTCTCGTTCGTGGGCAGTGGCCCCGGCGACCCGGACCTGCTGACGGTACGTGCCGTCGACCTGATCAAGCAGGCCGACGTCATCGTGACCGAGTCCCCCGAGCACGGACAGCTGGTACGCACGCTCCTCGGGCTTCCCACGCCGGAGCCGGTGGATGAAGACGCCGACCCCGCTGCGGACGCCGAGCCGGTGGCGGCCCCCGGACCGGAGATCGTCGACGGGGGCTTCGGCGAGGACGGGCAGCCGCTCACCCACGCCGCCCGAGCCAAGGTCGTGGTCCGGCAGGCCAAGCGCGGCCTGCGCGTGGTCCGGCTGATGGCCGGCGACCCGTTCCTCTACGCCTCCGGTCCCGAGGAGGCCCAGGCCGTCGCCAAGGCCGGCATCGGCTTCGAGATCGTGCCGGGCGTCTCCTCGGTCGGCGCCGTCCCGGCGTACGCCGGCATCCCGCTGACCACGAAGCACCACCGCGAGATATCGGTGGTCACCTGTGGCGAGAAGGTCGACTGGCAGCAGTACGCCGACGAGCGCACCCTGGTGCTCCTCTCGGCCGTCGGCCAGATCGGCGAGATCGCGAAGGAGCTGATCGCCGCCGGTCGCTCGGCGACGACGCCGGTCGCGATGACCCGGGTCGGCACCACCACCGAGCAGGCCACGGTCGTCTCGACGCTGGAGCACATCGCCGCGGACGCCCGCGCCGCCCGGATCTCGCCGCCCGCGATCACCGTGGTCGGCAAGGTCGTCGACCTGCGCGAGACGCTGTCGTGGTTCGAGACCAAGCCGCTGTTCGGCTGGCGGGTGCTGGTGCCCCGCACCAAGGACCAGGCCGCCTCGCTCTCCACCCGGCTGCGGGGCTTCGGCGCCGTGCCCGAGGAGGTCCCGACCATCTCCGTGGAGCCCCCGCGCAACCCGCTGCAGATGGACAAGGCGGTACGCGGTCTGGTCGAGGGCCGCTACGAGTGGATCGCGTTCACCTCGGTCAACGCGGTCAAGGCGGTGCGCGAGAAGTTCGAGGAGTACGGCCTCGACGCTCGTGCCTTCTCCGGGCTGAAGATCGCAGCGGTCGGCGACAAGACCGCCGCCGCGATCGCTGCGTGGGGCCTGCGGGCCGACCTGATGCCCTCGGGCGAGCAGTCGGCGGCCGGCCTGCTGGCCGACTGGCCGGAGTACGACGAGGTGCTCGACCCCATCAACCGGGTCTTCCTGCCGCGGGCCGACATCGCCACCGAGAACCTGGTGGCGGGCCTGGTCGACCTCGGCTGGGAGTGCGACGACGTGACGGCATACCGCACCGTGCGCGCCACGCCCCCACCGGCGCCGACCCGCGACGCGATCAAGAGCGGCCGGTTCGACGCCGTGGTCTTCACGTCGTCGTCGACGGTCCGCAACCTGGTCGGCATCGCCGGCAAGCCGCACCCCTCCACGGTGATCGCCGTGATCGGTCCGGCCACTGCCAAGACCGCCGAGGAGCACGGCCTGCGGGTCGACGTGCTGGCCCCCAAGCCGGACGTCGACGAGCTGGTCAACGCGCTCGCCGACTTCGGCAGCAGCCGCCGGCTCGCGATGCTGGAGGCCGGCGAGCCGGTCACCAAGCCGTCCGACCGCAAGCCCACCGGTCGCCGGAAGGCCAGCTCCTCCCGATGATCCGAGCGGCG
>JALZCZ010000206.1 GCA_030862825.1 Actinomycetota bacterium
GCGCCTCCTCCCGTCTCGGCCTGACCCAGGTCGCGCTCGCCGGCGTCCTGTGGGGCACCGGAGGTCTCGCCCTCGAACTGGTGCGCGACCACGTCCCGATGTCCGTGCTCACCGTCAGCGCCTGGCGAATGGCGATCGCGTCCGCCGCGCTGGTCGCGGTCATGGCAGCCCGACAGCAGTGGTCACCGGTGGCCGCGCTGCTGCGGGAGCGCCCTCGCCAGGCTGTCCTGGTCGGCCTGTTCACAGCCGGCTACCAGGCTCTCTACTTCGCGTCGGTGGCCACCGTGGGGGTGAGCGTGGCGACGGTGGTCAGCCTCGGGCTCGCCCCCGTGCTGCTGACGGTGGCCGAGGCCGTCCATCGCCGTCGCCGGCCCGAGGCAGCGACGTACGCGGTTCTGGTCGCCGCCGTCGCCGGGCTGGTCCTGGTGGGCGCGGCGTCGGGCGCGGGCGACACCGGTCCCCATCCGGTCGCCGGAGTGCTGGCCGCCCTCGGATCCGGCACGGCGTTCGCGCTCACGGCCGCGTTGGGCCGGGGCCTGGCCAACCGCACCACGCCCTTGGCCCTCACCACCACCACGACCACGGTCGGCGCGATGGCGCTGGTGCCCCTCGCCCTGGTGGGCGGAGGCCCGCTACTCACCGGCAGCGCGGCCACCCTCGGCACCCTGCTCTATCTAGGTCTGGTCACGATGGCGCTCGCCTACGCCCTGCTGTACGCCGGCCTGCGGTCGGTCAGCGGCAGCGCGGCCACCATCGCCACCCTGCTCGAGCCGGTGACCGCCGCCGTGGCCGCCGCGCTCGTGCTCGGCGAGCGGCTCGGGGTACTGGGAGTCCTCGGAACCCTCCTGCTGCTCGCCGCAGTCGCAGGACTGGGCGGACAGGACGGGGCTACGGGCCGGTAACGTGCGCGGGAACCGGCATTGCGGCACGCGACGCTCGGTGGATACTGCGACTACCCCGATGAGAGGACAACGACGATGGTGGACGTCGAGGCAGCGCTGGACGAGGCAGGCCTGAAGAACGAGAGGGTGCGCGACTACGTGCGCCACTGGGCGGAGCTCACCGGGGCCGCGCGGATCGAGGTGGTCGGGGCCGCGGACGACGCCCGCCTGATCCAGGAGTGTCTCGACGCCGGCGAGCTGCTGCCAGCCGGGGACGGCCTCTACTACTCGCGGAGCTACCACAAGGACACAGCGCGCTCCGAGGAGCGCACGATCGTCGCGACCAGCAAGCCGTCCGACGCGGGCGTGTACAACAACTGGCGGCCGTCCTCGGAGATGAAGCCGAAGCTCGAGGGCCTGATGCGCGGCGCCTCGACCGGCAAGACGATGTACGTCATCCCCTACCTGATGGCGCCGCCCGGGTCGCCCCTCGAGCCGTACGCCGCCGGCGTCGAGCTGACCGACTGCCGCACGGTGGTGCTGCACATGATCCGGATGGCGCGGGTGGGGGTGGAGTACGTCGACAACCTCACCGACCCCGACAGCTTCGTGCGCGCCGTCCACGTCACCGGCGACCTGGAGAACCTCGGCCAGGGCACCACCGACGACCGGCGCTACTTCGTGACGGTCGCCGACGAGCGGACCATCCTCCACTTCGGCTCGTCCTACGGCGGCAACGCGCTGCTCGGCAAGATCGCGCACGGCCTGCGCCAGGCGGCGTACGACGGATGGGCCTCGGGGAAGTTCCTGGCCGAGCAGTTCATGCTGCTCGGCATCACCGACAAGGTGACCGGCCGCCGCTACCACATCTGCGGGGGCTTCCCGAGCGCCTCGGGCAAGACCAACCTCGCAATGACCCTCGCCCCGGAAGCGCTCGGCGACCGGTTCCACGTCGAGTTCTACGGCGACGACATCGCCTGGCTGTGGGTGAACCCCGACGACGGCCGGCTCTATGGGATGAACCCGGAGTTCGGCGTCTTCGGCGTCGCCAAGGACACCAACGAGAAGACCAACCCCACCGCGCTGGAGTCCATCGCACCGGGCACCCAGGCGCTGTTCACCAACGTCGCCTACAACGAGAAGACCCACGAGGTCTGGTGGGAGGGCAAGACCCCCGCGCCGCCGGCCGACCTGGACGGCTGGCGCGACTGGCGGGGTGAGCTGGTCGCCGAGCGGGAGGCCGGCATCGACGCGCCGTGGGCCCATCCCAACAGCCGCTTCACGACCACTCTGGCCAACGTGCCCAACGTCGCCGCCAACTTCGAGGACCCGGGCGGGGTGCCGATCGACGGCATCATCTTCGGTGGCCGCACCCGCGACCGCGAGCCGCTCGTCCGGGCGATCACGGACCTGGCCGAGGGTGTCTACGACGGCCTGACGCTCGGCGCCGAGGCGACCTTCGCCGCCGACGGCCTCGACGGTCAGCTCCGCTACGACCCGATGTCGATGCGGCCGTTCATGTCCTACTCCGAGGGCGCGTACGCCGCACACTGGCTGAAGATCGTGGGGGAGGCGACCGACCAGCCGATCTTCGCGCATGTCAACTGGTTCCAGCGCGACGCCGAGGACGGCCATTTCCTGTGGCCCGGCTACCGCGAGAACCTGCGTGCCCTGGTCTGGCTGATGCAGCTGCGCAACGGCGAGGTCAGCGGGCGGCAGACCCCCGTCGGTGTGATCCCGACCGCCGACGAGCTCGATCTCGCGGGCCTGGACCTTCCGGCCGAGGATCTCGAACGGATCCTCTCGCTCGACATCCCGCGCTGGCGGCAGGAGATCGCCAACCGGCAGGAGCACCTGGAGGCGTTCACGGACCTCCCCGAGGAGATCTGGGTGGCGCACCGCCGGGTGGCTGCGGCGTTGGACGCTGCCGAGGGCTGAGCCGTTGTGGTCGGGTCGTGTGCCTGACACCGGTCCATGGGTCGGTGTGGGGCACGACCCCGACTCCGCGAGCCGGGTCGGGTCAGCCCAGCCCGTGCCTGGCCAGCGGGCCGAGCAGCTCTCGCTCCTCGTAGGAGAGGTGCGAGAGCAACGTGTCGGTGAGCAGGTCCACCTTGGCCTGGAGCGCGTCGAGCGCCTGATCGCCGGCGCTGCCGGTGCCGGCGCCACCGACGAGTGCGACCAGCGCACGGTCGAGCTCGTCGAGCACGTCGGCGATCACCTCGTGCTCCTCCTCGAGACGGTCGAGCACCGCCCCGAGGCCCGGCTCCGAGCGTCGCAGGTGCGGGAACAGCTGCCGGTCCTCGAGCGTGTGGTGGGTGGCGACGACCCGGCAGTAGGACTCGCAGTAGGCGCCCAGGGTCCAGTTGTTCTGGCGGATCGTCATCGTGTTGATCACCGACCGCGCCTGACCGACGCTGAGGAAGCCGCTGCGCACCTGGTCGACGATGTCGCGCACCTGGGCGAGCTCGGCGCGCAGGCCGTCGTGGACGTCGACGAGGTGCTGGGCGGTCGCCTGCTGCACGGGCGGGTACTCCTCGTTGGGTGAGGCGCCCAGCGTCGGCCGGGCCGACTCGTCCCAGGCCAGCTCGCCGGTCAGCCGCTCGCCCGGGTCGGGGGTGGGTCGGAGTGCGATCTGCTCGCGCCGCACGGGCTCTGGTGGGGCCGGACGCGAGAGGTCAGCAGGGAGCGCACGCGCGGCGGCCACCAGCTCCCGGGTCGCCGGCGCCACCTCGTCGGCGAAGCGACGCACCGTGTCGGCGTCGTCGGTGCCCAGGATGTAGGTGCTCAGGCCGTGCTCGAGGGTCAGCCCGGCCAGCTGCTCGGCCCAGTCCTGGGGACGGCCCTGCAGCAGTCCGCCGCCGGTGCCGAAGCGGCCGAACACGTTGTAGATGCGCCGGATCTGCTCGGGCGCGCGGCCGGCCGCCACCGCGGACTCGTCGAGCCGCGAGCTCAGGTCGGCGAGCTCGGGCGGGTCGGCGTACCCCATGCTCGGCACCCACGCGTCGGCCAGCTCGCCGGTCACCCGGATCATCCGCGGCTTGTAGGCACCCACCCAGATCGGGATGTCGTGGGCGGGTGCCGGGCCGGCGTGCAGCCCCTTCACCTGGTAGTGGTCCCCCTCGAACGAGACGCTCCCGCCGACCCAGAAGGCCCGGATGATCCGGATGGCCTCGATCAGCGCGTCCACCGACTGCTTCGGTGTGCGCCGCGGGCCGCCGGCCGCGGCGATCGCGTCCCAGAACGCGCCGGCGCCGAGCCCGAGCTCGACCCGGCCTCCGGTGACCAGGTCGAGCGTCGCCGCCGACTTGGCCAGCACCGCCGGCGGTCGGAGCGGGAGGCTGGCCACGTTGGGTGAGAGCTTGATCGCGCTGGTGCGGGCGCCGATCACGGACAACAGGGTCCAGGCGTCGACGTGCTCCGCCTGGTAGGGGTGGTCCTGCACCGAGACCAGGTCGAGGCCGCGCACCTCCGCGAGCTGGGCCAGCTCCAAGGCCTGGCCCAGCCGGGAAGCGTCCGGGCTCGGGAAGAGCCCGAACTCGAGCTCGTGCCCGTAGTCGGTCATGCCGGCGCACCCAGGGCCGTGGCCAGGGCCATCGCCCGGTCGGCCTCGTCGTGCCGCGACCCGCGGCGCAGCGTGTGTGCCAGCAGCAGCGCGGCATACGCATCGGCGGGGTCGTCGGCGAGGGCCGCCAGAGCCGTCTCCTCAGCGCGGCGCAGCTGAGCGGAGAAGTAGTAGGCACGGGCGAGCAGCAGGCGCGCGTCGGCCAGGCCGTGGCCGACCGACTCGGGAGCTGCCTCGGCCTCGGCGATCAGCTCCCGCAGCACGCGGGCCGCAGCCCGGTAGTCGCGGTGCTCGAACAGGTCCTCGGCCCAGCGGAAGTTCTCGTAGAAGCCCATTCGCGTCTCCTTTCCTTACTATGACGCGTGGAGTTACTATCAACAACATAGTGAGTGGTTCATTCCCTGCCCCCGCCTCCGACCCCTGCGAGCCGTTTGACGCAGCGATGCGTCTGCTCGGCCGGCGCTGGGCCGGTGCGGTCGTCCGCGCGATGCTCGGGGGGGCGAGCCGCTTCGGCGAGGTCCGGGCCGCCCTGCCCGGCATCACCGACGCCGTGCTCAGCGCACGGCTGCGCGAGCTCTGCGCGAGCGGACTCGCCACTCGCGAGGTCTCCGACGACCCCCCGGTCCAGGTGCGCTACCGGCTCACCCCGGCCGGTCGCGACCTGAGGCCGGTGCTGGCCGCGATCGAGAAGTACGGCGTGAAACATGCCGACCTGCTGAGCTCCACCGATCCCCCGCGCCCCCGGTAACACGCGGTTGGCGTCACTCAAGCGGTGCTGGGACGGCCTGGAAGACCGGTGGAAAGCGTGTCACCTGGGGCGCACCAGGCCGACGTACGCCGTCGCGACCGCGGCACCGAGCCGGGCGTTGGCGCGCACCAGTGCGATGTTGGCGGTGAGTGACGCGCCGCCGGTGATCTCGACGATCCGGCCGAGCAGGTAGGGGGTGGCGTCCTTGCCGCGGATGCCCAGACGGTCGAGGTCGGCGAGCGCCTGGTCGATGATCGCGCCGATCTCGTCGGCGGGGATCTCGTCGTCCGACGGGATGGGATGCGCGACGACCAGCCCGCCGTCTAGGCCGAGCGTCCAGTGGGCGCTCATGGCGGCGGCGATCTCCTCGGCCGAGTCGACCCGGTTGGGGGAGGGATGGCCGCTGCTGCGGGAGTAGAACGACGGGAACTCGTCGCTGCCGTGCACCAGCACCGGCACGCCGTACGTCTCCAGGGTCTCCAGGGTCAGCCCGATGTCGAGGATGCTCTTCACGCCAGCACTGACCACGGCGACCGGGGTGCGGGCCAGCTCGGTGAGGTCGGCGGAGATGTCGAACGAGTGCGCGGCCCCGCGGTGCACACCGCCCAGCCCGCCAGTGACGAACACCGGGATGCCGGCCATCGATGCCAGCCGCATGGTGGCCGCGACCGTGGTCGCGCCGTGCGCCCCGCGAGCCACCACCAGTGCGAGGTCGCGGACGCTGACCTTGGTGACGTCGTCGTGGCTCGCTAGCAGCTCGAGGTCGTCGCCGGAGAGACCGATCCGCGGCCGCCCGCCCAGCACCGCGATCGTCGCCGGCACCGCGCCGTGGTCGCGGATGATGCCCTCGACCTCGAGCGCCATCGCGACGTTCTCCGGGTAGGGCATGCCGTGGCTGATGATGGTGCTCTCGAGGGCCACCACCGGCCGGCCGGCCGCGAGGGCGTCGCGCACCTCGTCGGTGAGCACCAGGGCGGGGTGGGGTTCGGTCACGGGAGCAGGCTCCTGACGAGGTCGTCGGTGAGGTCGGGTCGGACGGTGTGCGGGCTGGCCACGGTGAGCGCCGCCGCGGCGTGACCGTACGCTGCGGCCTCCACCGGGCTCGCCCCCGCGAGCAGGGCGTGGCAGAAGCCCGCGAGCATGGCGTCACCGGCGCCGGTGACGTCCAGCACCTCGTCAACCGGCACCGCGGGGATCGAGGTGGACCCGGATCCGTCGCTGAGCATGGACCCGTCCGCGCCGTGCCGGACCCAGACGCACTCGACGCCACGGTCGTGCAGGGCGGCCAGTCCGCCGAGCGCGGCCAGCTCGTCATCGTTGGGCGTGGCCACGAACACCGGCCGCTCGGGGCGGAACAGCGGCGACAGCAGCCGCGCCTTCGGCACGCTCACCGGCTCGACCAGCACCCGGACCCCGGCCGCATGGGCGAGCTCGGCGGCCCGGACCAGGGTGGCCGCGGCGAGGTTGCCGTCGAGCACGACCAGCCGGGCGCTGGCGATCAGCCGTGCCGCGGCGT
>JALZCZ010000233.1 GCA_030862825.1 Actinomycetota bacterium
ACCGGGTTGAACGGGTGGTCGAGCGAGCCCATCGGGGTGGACTTGGTGATCTTGCCGGTCTCGGAGGTCGGTGAGTACTGACCCTTGGTCAGGCCGTAGATCCGGTTGTTGAACAGCAGGATCGTCATGTTGACGTTGCGCCGCAGGGCATGGATCAGGTGGTTGCCACCGATCGAGAGCGCGTCACCGTCGCCGGTGACCACCCAGACCGAGAGGTCCGAGCGGGCGGTGGCGATGCCGGTCGCGATCGACGGCGCCCGGCCATGGATCGAGTGCATGCCGTAGGTGTCGAGGTAGTAGGGGAACCGCGAGGAGCAGCCGATGCCGGAGACGAAGACGATGTTCTCGCGGCGCAGGCCGAGCTCGGGCAGGAAGCCTTGGACGGCCTTGAGCACGGCGTAGTCACCGCAGCCGGGGCACCAGCGGACCTCCTGGTCGGAGGTGTACTCCTTGGCCGTCTGCGGGTCCTCGTTGGTCGGGACGAGCTCGATGCCGGAGCGGAGTCCGGGGAGCGGGAGCTCGGTGCCCGTCGAGATGGAGGTGGTCACGACAGTGCCTCCTCGGTAGTCGGGATGGTCAGGTCGACGGTGATGCCCTCGGCGTCCGCGACCAGGTTGCCGATGGCCTCGGCGAGCTCGGCGGCCTTCAGGGGCAGGCCGCGCACGAAGTTGTAGCCGATGGCGTCGACCAGGTACCTGCCGCGCAGGAGGAGGGAGAGCTGGCCGAGGTTCATCTCGGGCACGAGCACCTTGTCGTAGCGCTTCAGGATGTCGCCGAGGTCGTTCGGCAGCGGGTTGAGGTGGCGCAGGTGCACCTGGGCCACGTGGTAGCCGGCCTTGCGGACCCGGCGGCAGCCGGCGCCGATCGGGCCGTACGTCGAGCCCCAGCCGATCACCAGCACCTTGGCCTGCCCGCTGGGGTCGTCGACCTCGAGCGGGGGCAGGGAGTCGGCGATCCGGTCCACCTTGGCCTGGCGGGTGCGGACCATGAAGTCATGGTTGGCGGGGTCGTAGGAGATGTTGCCGTGCCCCTCGCCCTTCTCCAGGCCGCCGATGCGGTGCTCGAGGCCGGGCGTGCCGGGGATCGCCCACGGGCGGGCCAGCGTCTTCTCGTCGCGCAGGTAGGGCCAGAAGTCCTTGGTGACCTCGCCGTCCTTGCCGGTGACCTCGTGGTTGGTCTCGGTCGCGAAGGCCGGGTCGATGACCGGCAGGTCGGCGATGTCGGGGATCCGCCACGGTTCGGAGCCGTTGGCGAGGTAGCCGTCGGAGAGCAGCATCACCGGGGTGCGGTAGGTGACCGCGATCCGGGCCGCCTCGACCGCCGCGTCGAAGCAGTCGCCGGGTGACTGCGGTGCCACGATCGGCACCGGCGCCTCGCCGTTGCGGCCGAACATGGCCTGCAACAGGTCGGCCTGCTCGGTCTTGGTCGGCAGGCCGGTCGAGGGTCCGCCACGCTGGACGTCGATCACCAGCAGCGGCAGCTCGGTCATCACGGCCAGGCCGATCGACTCCGACTTCAGCGCGATGCCGGGGCCCGAGGTGGTGGTGACGCCCAGCGACCCGGAGAACGCGGCGCCGATCGCCGCGCCGATGCCGGCGATCTCGTCCTCGGCCTGCAGCGTGGTCACGCCGAACGCTTTGTGCTTGCTCAGCTCGTGGAGGATGTCGGAGGCCGGGGTGATCGGGTAGGAACCCAGGAACACCGGCAGCCCGGACTGCACGCCGCCGGCGATCAGACCGTAGGCGAGCGCGAGGTTGCCGGTGATGTTGCGGTAGGTGCCCGGCGCCATCCGGGCCGGCTTGACCTCGTACTGCACCACGAACGTCTCGGTGGTCTCGCCGAAGTTCCAGCCCGCCTTGAACGCCGTGATGTTGGCGTCGCGGATGTCGGGCACCCTCGCGAACCGCTTCTCGAGGAACGCGATCGTGGACTCGATGGGGCGTCCGTACATCCAGGACAGGAGGCCGAGCGCGAACATGTTCTTCGCGCGGGCGGCGTCTTTGCGGGAGAGCCCGAACTCCTTGACCGCCTCGACGGTCATGCCGGTCAGGTCGAGCGGGAAGACAGCGAACTCGGCCAGCTCGCCACCGACGCCACCGTCGGAGAGTGAGTCGAGCGGGTTGACGTCGTAGCCGGCCTTGGTCAGGTTGCGGCCGGTGAAGTCGTGGGTGTCGACGATGATCTGTGCGCCCTTGGGCAGGTCGGCCAGGTTGGCCTTCAGCGCCGCCGGGTTCATGGCGACCAGCACGTCGGGCGCATCGCCCGCGGTCAGGATGTCGTGGTCGGCGAAGTGCACCTGGAACGACGACACCCCGGGGAGGGTGCCCTGAGGCGCCCGGATCTCCGCGGGGAAGTTCGGCAGGGTCACCAAGTCGTTGCCGAAGACGGCCGACTCCTGGGTGAACCGGTCGCCGGTGAGCTGCATGCCGTCACCGGAGTCGCCCGCGAACCGGATGATCACCCGATCGAGCTGCTTGACCTGCTTGGACACTCGTCCACATCCTCGTAGTGCTGTACGTGCTCGTGCATCTGAGTCGCGATCCGACCCGTGCGATCGTACTCGGGCACCGGCCAAAACAGGAACACGTTTCAGTTTTGAACGTAACCCCTTCGCAGCCTTCAACGATAGTCGCCCTGGCCGCCGGAAAAACCCCGGTCTCCCGACGTGGATGCCCGTGCGGCGTGATGTCCGACACGCGCGCCGGTTCGGCGGCACGAGCCTGTAGGACCATGGAGCCATGGATTCCTCAACGTTGAGAGCCACGCGGGTTCTGCTGGGGCTCCTCGGTGTCGCGTTCCTCGTGTCGGTCGTCCACTACACCGACAACTACTTCAACTACGGCGACTACCCACAGCCCGGTGCCGACGACCTCCCTGCCCCCTCGGCGACGGTCGTCGGCGTGGCGTGGTTCGTCTTCACCGGTCTCGGGATCCTCGGTCTCTGGCTGTGGTTCCGCGGCCGGATCACCGGCGCCGCGGTGGCGCTGACCGGCTACTCGGTGAGTGGCCTGATCGGCTTCGGCCACTACACCGTGCCGGGTGCCACCGACATGGTGTGGTGGCGGCAGACGCACGTGGTCGTCGACATCGTCTGCGGCATCGCCATCCTCGGCTTCGCGCTGTGGGCCCCGCTCAGGCTTCCCCGGACGACGAAGGACGAAGCGACTCAGCCCGTCGCTTGAGGCCCTCAGCGTGCCGGCGGAAGCCGTCGGCGACCCGGCCCGCGCCGGCGAGCGGGACCAACGGCCCGGAGAACTCCTCGACGGTGTCGTACGCAGTGGGCCCACCCGGCCGCTGGGTGAGGCGCTGGTGGCGGGTGCCACGGACGAGCCCCAGCCTCGCCGGCCACCCCTCGAACACGTAGGAGAGGCGCGCCGTGGTCACCCCGTCGTTCCTGGCGGGCGGCTCGATGGCGCTGATCCGTTCCGGCGACCGCGTCGTCCGCCCGTTGGCCCAGCGCACGTGCAGCACGATCGGGTTGCCGACCGCCGCGGGTGTCGGGGTCTCCGCGCGCTCCACGAACGGGTTCCACTCGGCGTACGAGGCGGTGTCGAGCATGACCTCCCAGACCCGTGCCAGCGGTGCGTCGATCGTGATGCTGGCGGACGGCCGCGCGGTGACCATGGTCGGATCGTAGATTGTCGTGGTGACCCCAGCCGAGGACGTCGACGTCGTGGTCGTCGGTGCCGGAC
>JALZCZ010000250.1 GCA_030862825.1 Actinomycetota bacterium
GGCCGCGGACCGGCCGACCGGCAGGCGCAGGTGCCGTGGGGCGAACGGCCGACCGGTCTGCGGCCCGCGGAGCTGCCGTGGCCCGGCCGGATTCCGCCCCCGGCGCCGGTCCGGGTCTTCGCCGAGCCGCGGACCGCGATGGTCCTGGGTCGGAATGGCCGCCCGGTCGCGATCGACGATCGCGGCGCGGTCAGCGACGAGCCCACGCGGTTTCGACCGGGCGAGTCGGATCCCTGGCAGCCGATCGCGGCCTGGGCCGGTCCGTGGCCGGTCGACGAGCTGTGGTGGGACGGCCAGGGCCGCCGGGTCGCCCGCTTCCAGGTCGTGGGCGTGGACGGCCGGGCCTGGCTGATGACCTGTGACGACGCGACCTGGTGGACCGAGGCGGCGTACGACTGATGGGCAGCTGATGGGCTGGGAGAACCCCCACATGTCCTGGGGAGAGCTGGAGCACCGGCTCTCCGGTCGTCCGCGACCGCAGGACGCCGAGGCGCCGGTCTCCTCGCGCAAGCATCGGCCGAAGAAGCTGGCGGTCAGCCGCCCCGCCGGCCCGGTGACGCCGTACGCCGAGCTGCACTGCCACAGCAACTTCAGCTTCCTCGACGGCGCCGACGGCCCCGACCAGCTCGTGCAGGACGCGATCCGGCTCGGGCTGCACGCGCTGGCGATCACCGATCACGACGGGTTCTACGGCGCGCCGATCTTCGCGGAGACCGCCAAGCTCCACGCGCAGGGCGACGACCAGGATCTCCGGACGGTCTACGGCGCCGAGCTGTCGCTGGGCCTGAGCCGACCGCAGCACGGTGTCGCCGACCCGGAGGGCGGCCACCTGCTGGTGCTGGCGCGCGGGGTGGAGGGCTACCACCGCCTGGCCGCGGCCATCACCGACGCCCAGCTGCGCGGCGACGAGAAGGGCAGGCCGGTCTACGACGTCGCGGAGCTGGCCGAGCGCGGACGCGGTCACTGGCTCGTCCTGACCGGGTGCCGCAAGGGCGACGTACGACACGCGCTCGCCTCCTCGGGCCCGGCCGCCGCGGCGGAGGCGCTGACCGGACTGGTCGGGCTGTTCGGCCGCGACCACGTGGCCGTGGAGCTGATCGACCACGGACATCCCGACGACAGCGCTCACAACGACGTGCTGGCCGCGCTGGCCGCCGAGCAACGGCTGCCGGTCGTGGCCACCAACAACGTGCACCATGCCCGACCCGGGGGGCACCGGCTGGCGAACGCGATGGCCGCCGTACGCGCACGCCGCAGCCTCGCGGAGATGGACGGCTGGCTCCCGGTGTCCGGAGCCGCCTGCCTGCGGTCCGGGGCGGAGATGGCCCGACGGTTCGCGCGCTACCCGGGGGCCGTCGCGCGCTCGGTCGAGCTCGCCGGACAGGTGGCCTTCGACCTGCAGAAGGCCACGCCGAGGTTGCCCAAGGACGGCATTCCTCCCGGCCACACCCCGATGACCTGGCTGCGAGAGCTGACCGAGCGCGGCTTCGCGGAGAGGTACGCCGGAAAGCCGCGCGAGGCGGATGCCCGAGCACGGGTCGAGCGGGAGCTGGCTGTCATCGACCGCAAGGATTTCGCGGGCTACTTCGTGATCGTCCACGACATCGTCGCGTTTGCCCGCTCGGAGCGGATCCTGTGCCAGGGCCGCGGCTCGGCGGCCAGCTCGGCCGTCTGCTACGCCCTCGGCATCACCGCGATCGACCCTGTCTTCTACGAGCTGCCGTTCGAGCGCTTCATCTCGGCGCATCGCGACGAGGAGCCGGACATCGACGTCGACTTCGACTCCGACCGGCGGGAGGAGGTCATCCAGTGGGTCTACGAGAAGTACGGACGGCACAACGCCGCCCAGGTGGCCAACGTGATCGGCTACCGCCCCAAGATGGCGATCCGCGACTCGGCCAAGGCGCTCGGCCACTCGCCCGGTCAGCAGGACGCCTGGTCCAAGCAGGTCACCAGCTGGACGAAGGTCGAGCCCGACGGTGAGCACGACGTGCCCTGGCCGGTGGTCCAGCTGGCGAACCAGTTCCTCGGCGCACCCCGTCATCTCGGGATCCACTCCGGCGGCATGATCCTGACCGAGCGGCCGATCGGGGAGGTCTGCCCGATCGAGCGGGCCCGGATGGACAAGCGCACCGTCCTGCAGTGGGACAAGGACTCCTGCGCGTTCATGGGCCTGGTCAAGTTCGACCTGCTCGGGCTCGGCATGCTCAGCGCGCTCGACCACATGATGCGGATCACCGAGCAGCACCTCGGCGAGCCCTGGGAGCTGAGCTCGATCCCCAACGAGGAGCCGGCGGTCTACGACATGCTCTGCCGGGCCGACTCGGTGGGGGTGTTCCAGGTCGAGAGCCGCGCCCAGATCGGCACCCTGCCGCGTCTGCGGCCGCGCAGGTTCTACGACCTGGCGATCGAGATCGCGCTGATCCGACCCGGCCCGATCCAGGGCGGCGCCGTACACCCCTACATCCGGCGAGCCACCCAGCGGGAGCCCGCAAGCTACCCCCACCCCGACCTGGAGCCGGTCCTCGAGCGCACCCTAGGTGTGCCGCTCTTCCAGGAGCAGCTGATGCAGATGGCGGTGACCATCGGCGACTGCGACCAGGACGACGCCGACCTGCTCCGCCGCGCGATGGGGTCCAAGCGCGGCGTCGAGAAGATCGAACGCGTCAGGGCGAAGCTCTACGAAGGGATGACGAAGCGAGGGATCACCGGCGACGCCGCGGACGCGATCTACACCCAGATCGTCTCCTTCGCCAACTTCGGCTTCGCCGAGAGCCACGCGCTCTCCTTCGCCAAGCTCGTCTACGCGAGCTCGTGGTTCAAGCTGCACTACCCGGCGGCGTTCCTGGCCGCCCTGCTGCGGTCCCAGCCGATGGGGTTCTACTCCCCTCAGTCCCTGGTCCACGACGCCCGTCGGCATGACGTCGACGTACGCCGTCCCGACCTCACGCTCTCCGGAGCGGTGGCCGACCTGGAGCCACTGGCTCGGGCGACCGGGCCTACCGGCAGCGACACCTGCCTACGCGCAGAGTTCGAGCCCACCGAGTTCGTCGACGGCACCCCTGACCCGACCCCGGAGCACCGGCGCGACGCCCACTACGCCGTCCGCCTCGGGCTGGACTCGGTGCGTGGCATCGGCACCGAGGTCGCCAAGCGGATCGTGGCCGCGCGCACCGAGCGCCCATTCGCCGATCAGGTCGACCTGTCGCGGCGCGCCGGGCTCGACGCCCGGCAGCTCGAGGCGCTGGCGACCGCCGGCGTGTTCGACGGCACCGGACTCGACCGCCGGCAGGCGCTGTGGAACGCAGGCTGGACGGAGAGCGACGACCAGCTGGAGGGCTTGCGAGTCTCGGGGCCGGCGCCGACGCTGCCGGCGATGAGCGACGTCGAGATCACCATGGCCGACCTGTGGGCCACCGGGATCACCCCGCGGGCACACCCGTTCGTCCACCTGCGCGACCAGCTCCGGCGACACGGCGTCCGGTCGGTCGGCGAGCTCGCCGAGGCCGAGCCCGGGCGCCGCCTCAGCGTGGCCGGCCTGATCACCCACCGGCAACGACCCGGCACCGCCGGCGGAGTCACCTTCCTCAACCTCGAGGACGAGACCGGCATGCTCAACGTGATCTGCACCGTCGGCCTGTGGCGCCGGCATCGCCGGGCCGCCGCCAGCGCGGCGGCGATGATCATCCGCGGGGTGCTCGAGCGCCAGGACGGCGTCACCAACCTGGTCGCCGACCGGATCGCCCCGATCGAGGACCTCTACCCCGAGGCCGGACGGGCGCTCCGGGCCCGACACCGCTCACGTGACTTCCACTAGCTCACGCCCCCTCGGTCCGAGCTCGCGAGGACCGAGGTCAGGGCGGGCGGAGCCACCCCGTCTCGCAATCAGTGGTAGAAGGCGGCGATCCGGTCCTGGTTGTTGCCCTCCACGACGTTGCGCTTGACCTTCATCGACGGCGTGAGCTCACCCGACTCGATGGTCAGGTCGTGGTCGAGGATCTCCCACTTCTTGATCGTCTCCCAGCGGTTGAGCCGAGAGTTGAGCTCGTCGACGTAGCCGGCGACCAGCTCGTGCGCCGCGTCGGACCGGACGATCTCGGTGTAGTCCTGACCGCCCATGCCGTTCTCCTCGGCCCAGCCCGCCATCGCGTCGGGGTCGAGGGTGATCAGCGCGACCACGAAGTTGCGGTCGTTGCCGAACACCATGAACTGGCTGGCGTACGGGCAGATCGCCTTGAACTTCGACTCGATCGCCGACGGGGCGATGTACTTGCCGCCCGAGGTCTTGAAGAGGTCCTTGATCCGGCCGGTGATGGTCAGGAAGCCGTCGGCGTCGAGGCTGCCCTTGTCACCCGTGCGCAGCCAGCCGTCCTCCGTGAGCGTCTTCG
>JALZCZ010000254.1 GCA_030862825.1 Actinomycetota bacterium
TGCGGACCCCGTCGGCGACCACGAGCCGCCGGCAGGAGACGTCGAAGGTCTCACCCCCGCGCCGGAAGGTCACGCCCGCGACGCGTCCGCCCTCGAGGCGTACGTCGACCGCCCGCGCGCCGTCCACCGACACCGCGCCGGCCTTGATCGCGGTGGTGCGGAGGTGGTCGTCCAGCTCGGTTCGGGCGACCGCCGAGCCCCAGTCGGGCAGCCCGGTGCCCGATCTCCCGGGGCCCGGCCAGGGCAGGAGCAGCGTCTGGCCGAAGCCGTGCGCACGGAGGCCCCGGTTGACCGTGTGGGCGCGGAGCCAGTCCTCGAGCCCGAGCAGCTGCAGCTCGTGGATGGCGCGCGGGGTCAGCCCGTCACCGCAGGTCTTGTCGCGCGGGAACACGGCGGCGTCGACGAGCAGCGTGTCCAGCCCCGCACGGGCAGCCCACGCGGCCGCCGCCGACCCCGCCGGGCCGGCGCCCACGACCAGCACGTCGGTCTGCCGGGGTGCGCTCACGGCCCGATCCTCTCAGGGCCGCCGCCACCACCCACTGAATTCATCCGGCCCGCGAATCCCGATAGTCCGTGATGTTCCGGTTGTGACTCGGCCCGGAGAGAAACCGAAACGTCACGGACTATCGCAGAAATCGACGAGCCTCAGTTTTGGTAGGAACCGAAGTCGAAGTCGTCCAGGGCCACGGCCTGGCCCGTGCCGGCGCCGAACTCGTAGTCGTAGGAGTCGTAGCCGGTCACGGAGTACGCCGCGGCGCGGGCCTCCTCGGTTGGCTCCACCCGGATGTTGCGGTACCGCTCGAGGCCGGTACCCGCCGGGATCAGCTTGCCGATGATGACGTTCTCCTTCAGCCCGCGCAGGGCGTCGGAGCGGCCGTGGATCGCGGCGTCGGTAAGCACCCGGGTGGTCTCCTGGAAGGAGGCCGCCGAGAGCCATGACTCGGTCGCCAGCGACGCCTTGGTGATGCCCATGAGCACCGGGCGACCCGAGGCCGGCTTGCCGCCCTCGGAGACGATGCGCCGGTTCTCCTCCTCGAACTTCACCCGGTCCACCAGGTCCGACGGGAGCAGGTTGGTGTCACCCGACTCCAGCACCGTGATCCGGCGCAGCATCTGCCGCACGATGATCTCGATGTGCTTGTCGTGGATGGCCACACCCTGCGAGCGGTACACCGCCTGCACCTCGTCCACGAGGTGCTGCTGGGTACGCCGCACGCCGAGGATCCGGAGCACCTCCTTCGGGTCGGGGGTGCCGACCGTCAGCTGGTGGCCGACCTCGATGTGGTCCCCGTCGTGCACCAGCAGCCGCGAGCGGCGGCTGACGGCGTACTCCTGGGGGTCCGAGCCGTCGTCGGGAGTGATGACGACCTTGCGGGCCTTGTCGGTCTCCTCGATCTGGACCCGGCCGGCGACCTCCGAGATCGGCGAGACACCCTTGGGTGAGCGCGCCTCGAAGAGCTCGACCACACGCGGCAGACCCTGCGTGATGTCCTCCACGGAGGCGACACCACCGGTGTGGAAGGTCCGCATCGTCAGCTGGGTGCCCGGCTCACCGATCGACTGGGCGGCGATGATGCCGACCGCCTCTCCGATGTCGACGAGCTTCCCGGTGGCCAGCGACCGGCCGTAGCACTTCGCGCACGTCCCGGTCTTGGCGTCGCAGGTCAGCACCGAGCGGACCCGGACCTCCTCGATCCCGGCCGCGACGAGCTCGCCGATCTTGACGTCGCCGAGGTCCTCGCCCGCCTTGACCAGGATCTCCCCGGTCTCGGGGTGGGCGACGTCGACGGCCGAAGTGCGGGCATACGCCGCGGTCTCGGCGTTGTCGTCCTTGCGGACCGTTGCCCCGTCGGGAACGTCGACCCGGACGCCGATCCGCTTGGGCAGGCCACGCTCGGTGCCGCAGTCGTCCTCACGTATGATGACGTCCTGGGACACATCGACGAGCCGACGGGTCAGGTACCCGGAGTCCGCAGTTCGCAGCGCCGTGTCGGCCAGACCCTTCCGGGCGCCGTGGGTGGCGATGAAGTACTCCAGGACGGTCAGGCCCTCGCGGAAGTTCGACTTGATCGGGCGCGGGATGATCTCGCCCTTCGGGTTCGCCACCAGGCCACGCATGGCGGCCACCTGCCGGATCTGGTTCATGTTTCCGGAGGC